>CBFGSY010000008.1:0-34737 GCA_965651545.1 uncultured bacterium
CCACCCAGACCGGAAGCCGCCAGGGACGAGTCCAGGTGAGCTGGAGATCGGTCCCCTCGAAGGTCACCGCCCGGCCTTCGACCAGGTCCCGGATGACGTTGATCGCCTCCTCGAGCGTCGCCATGGAGGTCGGCGCCTTGCCAAGCACTCGGCGTGCGCTGTCGCCCCGGCCGATGCCCAGATCCATCCTGCCGTCGGTCAGCTCATTCAGCGTCGCGAGCGCGGAGGCGGTCACGCTTGGCTCGCGGGTGGCCGGATTCGTGACGCAGGTGCCGAGCCGCATCTTCTCCGAGGACCCGCCCATCAGCGTCAGCAGGACGTATGCCTCCCGCCAGAGAACGTGGCTGTCAAAGAGCCAGCCGTAGCTGAAGCCGTTGGCCTCCGCCCTCTTCGTCAGCGCGACGGTGCGGCCGAGGTCGTTCTCCGGCTTGAGCGTGAATCCGAAGTCCATCGGTCAGCCTTTCTGCCGCGAACCGCACGAATTCATACGACCTGCACACGATCGTGGCAAACGAGGCCTCGAACCGTCCGGATGCGCACGTGGCGTGAATCCGGACTCGCTGACGCCCCGAGCCGCCCGCGAATGCGCGCCTGGTGTGAATTCGGACGTTTCACGCCCGCGCCCTAGGGCCGGACGAGGTCGGCGTAGGCATCGGGCCGGCGGTCACGGTAGAACTGCCAGAGCTGCCGCACCTCGGTGATCTTGTCCATGTCCAGGTCGCGGACCAGGAGCTCTTCTTCGTGGGCATCACCCACGTCGCCCACGAACTGGCCGCGAGGATCCACGAAGTACGACTGCCCGTAGAAGTCGTCGTCGCCCAGCGGCTCGATCCCGACCCGGTTGATGGTGCCGACGTAGTACCCGTTTGCCAACGCGTGCGAGACCTGCTCGACGCGCCACAGGTATTCGGACAGGCCGCGCGAGGTGGCCGACGGAATGAACACCAGCTCCGCCCCGTTGAGTCCCAGCGCCCGCGCGCCCTCCGGGAAGTGGCGGTCGTAGCAGATGTAGACGCCCACCTTGCCCACCGTCGTATCGAACACGGGATAGCCCATGTTGCCGGGGCGGAAGTAGAACTTCTCCCAGAAGCCCTTGACGTGCGGGATGTGCGTCTTGCGGTACTTGCCGAGATAGGTCCCATCCGCGTCGATGACCGCGGCGGTGTTGTAGTAGATGCCGCTGGTGTCCGTGTCCTCCTCGTACATCGGCACAATCAGCACCATGCCCGTCTCCTTGGCGAGCTCCTGCATGCGCCTGGTGGTCGGGCCGTCGGGGATGTGCTCGGTGTAGGCGAAGTACTCCGGATCCTGCACCTGGCAGAAGTAGGGGCCGTAGAACAGCTCCTGGAAGCACATGATTTTCGCGCCCTGCTTGGCGGCCTCGCGGGCGTACTTCTCATGCTTCTCGATCATGGTGTCCTTGTCGCCGGTCCACTCCGCCTGAAGCAGGGCGGCACGGATGGTTCGCGGCATGGAGCTCAGCCTCCTGGAACTGAATGCTCGGTATGGCGTCTGACTAGGCGCCGATACTACACCGGGACCGATGCAGATCCGTCACCCCGCAGCCCTCATCCTCGCGCTGCTGGCCCTGGGCGTTCCGGCGCCTGTGGCGGCCGACTGCCAACCGCCCGAGTCCGTGGAGGCGGCGCTCGCCACGACGCAGGTGGCGTTCGTCGGGACCGTCATCGCCACCCGCGAGAATGCGCCGGGAGCTGCCTTCCAGGTGGAGGAGATCTGGGCCGGCAACGTGTCATCCCCTGCCGAGATCCAGGGCATGTTCGGCAACGAGCGGCTCGCCGAGGATGATCGGCTCTTCGAGGCTGGAGCTCGCTACCTGGTCATCCCCTACCGCGGCGATGACGGCCTGCTGCACGACAACATCTGCACCGGCACCACCCGATGGCGCGCGGGGCTGGCGGAGCTGCGGCCGCCGGATGCACAAGTCCTGGGCGCGCTGCCATCCGGCGCGGCAGAGGGGCCGGCCGGGCCACCGATGAGCCTGCTCGTTGCCGGATTGGCGGCGGTGCTGGTCATCGGGATCGGGGTGATCGCGTTCAGAAGCGCCAGCCGGCGGCCTCGCGTGTAAGAACTTCGGCTCACGCGGCATTGCATCCATCCGTGGTGGGCGGAGGCGGGTCGTGCGGCTGGACCGCATCAGTACACTCGCTCCACCGATGCTGCCGGCCCGATTGGTCAACTTCTTCCATGTCCCGCTGCTGCGCCGCGTGGCCTTCCACGCCCGGCGGATCGGTGGCCAGGTGGATCGCCATTTCTTCATCACCCTGCTGACCACGGTGCTCGGCTTTGTGGTGGTGGCCTCGCTGGCAGTCGTCGTCCTGGAGAGGCAGCTGACCGTGGCCGACTTCGGCAACACGTTCTACTGGGCCGTCACCACCGTCATCGGGTCCGGAGACGCCAGTTATGTCACCTCGCCCGGCGGCTTCATCGTCGGCTGGCTGCTGGCCTTCTTCGGGGTGGCGCTGGTGGCTGCCATGACCGGTGCGGTGGTGGGTTTCGTGATCGACTTTCTGCTCAAGGAGGGCCAGGGGATGGGTGCGGCCGGCTTCCGCGACCACATCGTCGTTTGCGGTTGGAACACGACGGCGCGCGACTTGATCGAGGAGCTGCGCACCGACGAATATCGGACCAAGGTGGTCGTGCTGCACGACAGCGAGCGCAACCCGGCCGGCGACGGCGTCTACTTCGTGCGCGGCGACATCACCAGCGAGAACGACCTGCGGCGCACGGGCATCGCCGAGGCTGACAGTGCGATCGTCTTCCCTGCCAGCCCCAGCAATGAGTCCGACATGCGCTCCATCCTGTGCGTGATGGCCATCGAGTCGGTGGCGCCAGAGGTGCGCACGGTGGTGGAGGCGAACAACCCGGCGCATGTCGACCACTTCCGCAGGGCCAAAGCCGATGAGGTCCTGGTCACCTCCCGCCTGGCTTCGCGGCTGCTTGCTCGATCCGCGCTCTACCCTGGCCTCTCCGAGCTGGTGACCGACCTGGTGAGTGGCGGCGAGGGCTCCGAGCTGTACCGGATCGCCATCCCGGAGGCGATGTGCGGCCTCAGCGTCGATGACTTTTCCGCCCGCCTGCGGGCCGACCATCGGGCCACGCTGCTCGCTGTCAGCCGCAAGGGCCATGTTTCCACCAATCCGGCGACCGACTTCAAGATGCAGCCCGGCGACGACGCGGTGGTGGTGGCCGAGTCGCTGGGGACCCTGGCTCCACTCCGGCTGCAGCATGACTGACGAGCGCGAGCGGGCGCTCAACGAGGCATTCGCGAGGGGCCTCGATTACCTCCGCTCGCTGCCCGATCGGCATGTCGGCCCGACGGCCGACGCGGCGACGATTGCTGAGCGGCTGGGCGGCGAGCTGCGGGAACAGGGCGAGGATGCAGCATCGGTGGTCGCCAGCCTGGCGGCGGCAGTTGACCCGGGGCTGGTTGCCAGCGCCGGGCCCCGCTACTTCGGCTTCGTGGTCGGCGGCGCGCTGCCGGCGGCAGCGGCGGCGGACGTGCTGACGATGGCCTGGGGCCAGAACGCGGCGCTGCATGCCCTCTCACCGGCGGCCGCGGCGGCGGAGCAGGTGGCCGGCGAGTGGATGCTCGATCTGCTCGGCCTGCCGCGTGACGCGAGCTTCGGCCTGCCAACCGGGGCGGGCCTGGGAAACGCAGTCGGCCTTGCCGCCGGTCGCCACGTGGTCCTCGCCCGCGTCGGCTGGGACGTCGAGTCGCAGGGCCTGTACGGGGCGCCAGAGGTCCAGGTCGTCATCGGCGAGGAGGCGCACGCCACGCTGCTGACTGCCCTCCAGTACCTGGGGCTCGGGCGCGACCGGGTAGTGCGGATCCCGACCGATGAGCAGGGCCGCATGCGGGTCGACGACCTGGCATCGGCGCTGGACGGCTTGACGGATGCCCCGCTGCTGGTGGCGGCGCAGGCCGGCAATGTGAATACCGGCGCCTTCGACCCGATGGACGAGATTGCCGACCGCCTGGCCGGTCACCCCAACGCCTGGCTGCACGTGGACGGCGCCTTCGGCCTGTGGGCCCAGGTCTCACCGAAGCTGCGACACCTCGTCAAGGGCGTCGAGCGAGCCGACTCGTGGTCGACCGACGCGCACAAGTGGCTGAACGCCGGCTATGACTGCGGCTTCGTGGCGGTTCGCGACCCCGAAGCGCATCGGGCCGCTATGGCCGCGACGGCCCCGTATCTGCTCCGCAGTGAGCACCGCGAATCGTGGGAATACGTCCTCGACAGCTCGCGCCGGGCACGGGGCTTCGCCCTGTACGCCGCCATCCGCTCGCTCGGGCGGAGCGGCGTGCGTGAGCTGGTCGAGCGCTGCTGCCGCCTGGCGGAGCGCATGGCCGATCAGCTTGCGGCCGGTGGGGCCGAGGTCCTGAGTGACGTCGTGCTCAACCAGGTGCTGGTCACATTCGGCGACGACCAACGGACCAGCGATGTCATCACCCGCGTGCAGGCCGATGGCACGGCCTGGATGGGGGGCACAACCTGGAAGGGCCAGGCCGCGATGCGCATCAGCGTCAGCAATTGGTCGACGACCGAGGCCGATGCGGACGCATCGGTCCAGGCAGTGCTGGACGCAGCGGGCGATCGCATCGCCACGCGCTAGCCTTCAGCCCGCACAGGCCGGAAGCGGAAGTAACCCCAGAACAGGACCGAGAACGCCCCGAACGCGGCGAAGGCACCCAAGGCGGCGACGAGTGCTGCTGGCGTCAGCTCGGCAAGATAGCCGGTGTTCGGTCCCACCAGCAGGTGGACGAATGCGAAGACGGAGATGCCGAATAGCACTGCCCAGGCGAGTCGGCTCCACCCGTAGACCGCGGCGCCGGACAGGAAGCGCAAGGGCAGCAGGCCGAAGGCAACGGCTTCCAGCCCGCCGATGGCGATGACCGCCAGCGCCGTCTCGAGCAGGAGCCCGCCGAACTGGTCTGGTGGAAGGCCGCTCCCACGGACGAAGCCGAGGCCTAGCCAGGCGGCTACCGCCACGGCCAGGGTCCATGCTGCGCCGGCGGCAGTCTGCCGCCCTTCCTGGCTGGCGGTCAGCTCACCCTGGAAGACGAGGCCCAGCAGCAGGCCGTAGAGGTAGCCGGGCTCCAGTCCGGCGACGCGCGAGACGAGCACGCACAGGGCGGCGGCGGGGAGCGTCCAGGGCAGCGCCCGAACGCCGGGCGACGTGCCGGTGCGGCGCCGGTACAGCAGCAGCGGCGGCGCCTCGAAGGCGAGCATGACCACGCCCAGCCCCAACAGCATGCCCAGGTAGACGGCGACAGTGGGCACGTCGAGCGCCAGCGACGGGTCAAGCAGCAGGTAGACCAGCGCGCCGGCCGCCAGGAAGAGCGCCACGCCGAGGGGAGTCCTCCAGAGCCGCCCGAACCTGGCGCGCCCTCCCCGCTGCAGGCCCAGCCAGCCTGCGATCTCGTCGTAGTTGCTTTCGAAGGTGCTGTTGAACAGCTCCGAGGTGAAGCCGATGAAGAGCAGGAGCAGCAGCGCCACCAGCGCGCTGCCGCCGATCGCCATCGGCTCAACGCTGACCTCCCAGGGGGCTGCCACGCTGGCGGCCAGCAAACCGGGACGGGGCGGGGGCTCAGCGGGCGAGCCTGGTGCAGGAAGCGGCTCTACCGTTGCCGTTGGCGTTGGGTTACCGACGAGCACGCTCTGCTCCGGCGTGACGCTGGGTGAGGGGCTTTGCGTCGGTGAAGGTCGCGGGCTGCGCGAGGGCGCCGCGGTCGGCAATGGGGTCGGCACCAGGATCGGCGGTGGCGTGCGCTGCGGCCTCAGGGTTGGCGCTTCCGTGGGTCGTGATGTTGGCGTGGCCGGCGGCGTGGGCGCAGGCGGCGGATCGTGCAGGGCGGCCGCGACCCAGTAGCAGTCGAACTCGCACCCGCCTTCGAGGCCACCCCTCAGGTCACAGAGCGCCAGACTGGCCGGGGCCACGTCGCCCGGCGAGGTGAGCGCTGCCACCGCGTCGACGAAGGCGGCGACGCCGGCCGCATCTTGGCACCCGCGGTCGTGAAAGTCGTTCATGAAGCCGCGGCCGATCTCACCCATGCCGTAATAGGGATCCTCGTCCGACTGCGTCCGGAGGAACGTCGCCTCGCCACTCGCCGGCGTGAAGGTGACGGTCAGCGGCCAGGCGTAGCACGCATGGCCGCCGGTATCGGCGTAGCAGGTCATGTCATAGGCGCTCTCGGCCTGCGACCGCAGCTCCTCGACCGTGACTCCGCCCTCGCCGCGAGCGATGGCGGGCAGGCCGAGCAGCCCGATCACCACCATGGCGCAGGCAGCCAGGGACGCGCGGCGTGTGCCCGCGATCCGCACGATTCACCCAGTATCGAGCCCCGCGCAATGGCATTGGACAGCGCTGGCTGGAGGCCTTGCGGCCTGTGGTCTAATCGTGCGTCGGAGAGAGGAGCGAATGACCGTCACCGCTGACCGCCTGACAACCGATGAGGTCCTCCGCCTGAACCGCCAGTTCACCTTCTTCTCGTGGTCGGCGCAGGCGAAGATCAACCCGATCGTCATCGATCGGGCCGAGGGCATCTACTTCTGGGACCCTGACGGCAAGCGCTACATCGATTTCAACAGCCAGCTGATGAGCGTCAACATCGGCCATGGCGATCGGCGGGTGACCGACGTCATCGCCGAGCAGGCGCAGAAGCTTGCCTTCGCCGCGCCACAGTTCGCGACGGAGCCGCGCGGCAGGCTGGGCCAGCTGCTGGCCGAGCTGACACCGGGCGAGCTCGATACCTTCTTCTTCACCCTTGGCGGCGCCGAGGCCAACGAGAACGCGCTCCGCCTCGCGCGGATCTCCACCGGACGCCCGAAGGTGATCGCCCGCTACCGGTCCTATCATGGGGCGACGGCCGGGGCCATCAGCGCCACCGGCGACCCGCGGCGCTGGGCGAACGAGCCAGCGGTGCCGGGCATCGTCCGCGTGCTCGATCCGCAGCGCTATCCCGGCGGCGAATCGGAGCCGGTCGATGCGCACCTCGCCTACCTGGACGAGGTGATCAACTACGAAGGCCCGCACACCATCGCCGCCTTCATCCTGGAGACGGTGGTGGGCACCAACGGCATCCTCATCCCGCCGGATGGCTACCTGCAGGGCGTGCGCGAGCTGTGCGACCGCTACGGCATCCTGCTGATCGCCGACGAGGTGATGGCCGGATTCGGGCGCACCGGCCGCTGGTTCGCCGTCGACCACTGGGACGTGGTGCCGGACCTGCTGACGATGGCCAAGGGCCTCACCAGCTCGTACCTGCCGCTCGGAGCGGTGGCCATGTCGCCGCGCATCGCCGAGCACTTCGCCGAGAGCGTCTACTACGGCGGTCTGACCTACTCCGCGCATCCCATCAGCTGCGCCGCGGCCATTGCGGCGGTCGGCGTGCTGCGCGACGACGACCTGGTGGGCAACGCCGCCCGGCTTGGACCGGTGATGGGCGCCCACCTGGCCCGGCTACAGGCCAACCACCCGAGTGTCGGGGCGGTCCGGAACATCGGCCTGTTCGGGATCGTCGAGCTCATCCGGGATCGGTCCACGCGTGAGCCGATGGCACCCTTCAACGGCTCATCCCCCGAGATGGCCGCCCTGGACGCACGCCTCAAGGCCGACGGGCTTTACACCATGCAGCACTGGGACAGCTTCTTCACCAACCCGCCGCTTTGCATCACCGAGCAGCAGCTGGACGAGGCCTTCGCGATCATCGACGCCGCGCTGGAAGTGACCGATGCGGCCGTGAGCTGACAGAGAACCAGCAGGAGGAGGGCACCAGGGCAAGGAGGAGTGGAGACAAGGCCTCGCCGGACGACGTACCCGAGCCGGCAGGAGGAGAGGAGCTATCGGGTCAGGCACCGGAGGTGACCGATGACTGTTGCGGCACGTGAGGAACGTGTCTATCCCGATGGGCGTCACGAGCTAACCGATGAGGCTCAGGCAGCCCTCGCGGACAGCCCCATCTACAACGACGACCTGGCACCGGTGCGCATCGAGCAGCGCACATGGAGCACATACGCGTACTTCGCGCTCTGGGTGGGCATGGCCATCAACATCCCGAGCTGGACGCTGGCGGCCGGCCTCATTGCGCTCGGCATGGACTGGGTCCAGGCGGTGGTGACCGTCATGCTCGGAAACGTGATCGTGCTGATCCCCATGCTGCTCAACAGCCATGCCGGGACGAAGTACGGCATTCCCTACCCCGTCTTCGCGCGGGCCTCGTTCGGGGTGATCGGCGCCAACCTGCCGGCCCTCATCCGGGCCGGTGTGGCCTGTGGCTGGTTCGGCATCCAAACCTGGATCGGCGGCGGCGCCATCTTCGTGCTGGTCGGCGCGATCCTTGGGCCCGAGTCGTGGTGGGTCACGGCCAGCCCACTGGCAATTGGATTCGGCGAAGGCGTGCCGTGGACGCAATGGTTGAGCTTCGCCATCTTCTGGCTGATGAACCTGTACATCATCCTGCGCGGCATGAACACGCTGCGCATCTTCGAGAACTGGTCCGCGCCATTCCTGATCATCGTCTCGTTGGGCCTGGCGGTGGCCATGGTGGCCCAGGCCGGCAGCTTCGGCGCGATTCTCCAGCAGCCGAGTGCATTCGGCGGCTGGACCGGCGAGTTCTGGGCGCTCTTCTTCCCGTCACTGATGGCCATGATCGCCTTCTGGTCGACCCTGAGCCTGAACATGCCGGACTTCACACGCTTCGGAAAGTCGCAGGGCGACCAGTTCGCCGGCCAGGTGCTGGGCCTGCCGACGACGATGACAGTGTTCGCCGTCCTGGCGGTGATCACCGCTTCGGCGTCGGCCCTCGTCTATGGCACGACCTTCTTCGACCCCGTGCAGCTGACAGCCCAGTTCGGCAACCCGCTGCTCATCGTGGTCTCGCTGTTCGCGGTGGTCATTGCCACGCTGACCACCAACGTGGCGGCAAACCTGGTCAGCCCGTCGTACGACTTCTCAAACACGTTCCCGAAGCTCATCAGCTTCCGGACCGGTGGGATCATCACCGCCATCATCGGCGTGCTGATCCAGCCGTGGTACCTGATCAGCAACCCGAGCATCTACATCTTCACCTGGCTCGGCTTCTATGGCGGGGCGACCGGCGCCATTGCCGGCGTGTTGATCGCCGATTACTGGTGGGTCCGCCGCACTACTCTGCGCCTGGCGGACTTGTTCCGGACCGATGGCGGTGCCTACCGTTACGCGGCCGGCTGGAACTGGCGCGCGCTCGTGGCGCTGGCGGTCGGCATCGTGCTGGCCGTGGGCGGGGCGTACTCGAACCTGGACGCGGAAGGCAACCCGACCGGGCCCTTCCCGATCAACGGGATCATCCCGTTCCTGAAGCCGCTGTACGACTACAGCTGGGTGGTGGGCCTGGCGGCCGGCTTTCTGGTGTACGTCGTGCTCGCGATCGTGTCGCCGATGCGCGAGGCCCCGGAGCCGGAGCAGCAGCCGATGGCCACCGAGATGGCCTGATCCTCAGTCGACCTTATCGAGCGTGCGAGGCTCCTCCTCCGGGAGGGGCCTCATGCGTACGTGCTGCAGGACGCCGGCCAGGTGGTCCACTTACAGCAGGTAACGCAGCCAGAGGTAGGCCGAGCTGACGAGCATCATGGCGAACGTGACCGGCGCGCCGTAACGCAGGTAGGTACCGAAGCTGATGCGGTGACCCTCGCGGTCCGAGAGCGCGGCCAGGACCACGTTGGCCGAGGCTCCGATGATGGTGGCATTGCCGCCGAGATCGGTACCGATGGCGAGCGCCCACCAGAGGACGTTCCCCTCCTCGCCATGCCCGGCAACGAGCTGGCCGACCAGCGGCGTCATGGTCGCCGCGTACGGGATGTTGTCGATCACCGCTGAGACGATCCCCGAGAACCACAGGACCAGCAGCGAGGTGCTGGCCAGCGCTCCGCCGGTGATGTCGGCAACCAGGCTGGCCGCCGCCTCGACAACGCCGATCTCGATGATGCCGGCCACCAGCATGAACAGGCCGATGAAGAAGAAGAGGGTCGGCCACTCCACCTCGCGCAGCACGTCGCGTGGGTCCTGCCGGGTCACCAGCATCAGCGCCACCGCGCCGGTCAGCGCGATGGTCGCTGGCTCGTAGCCCAGCGGCCCGTGCAGGACGAAGCCGAGCAGCGTCGCGCCGAGCACCAGTCCGGAGCGCCACAACAGCCGCGGGTCCGAGATCATCTCGCGCTCGTCCATGGCCAGCAGCGTGCGTGATCGATCGGGATCGGCCGTGAGCTGTGCACGGAAGATCCAGCGCGCGGCGACGAGGTACAGCGCCAGCAGGATCGCCATCAGCGGCGCCATGTGGAACAGGAACGCGTTGAAGTCGAGGCCGGCGGCGCTGCCGATCAGGATGTTCGGCGGGTCGCCGATCAGCGTTGCGGCGCCGCCGATGTTCGACGCCAGGATCTCGCTGATGATCAGCGGCACCGGGTTCATACCCAGGCCCACGGCCAGGAAGAGCGTGACCGGGCCGACCAGGACCACGGTGGTCACGTTGTCCAGGAATGCAGAGGCGATGGCGGTGACGAGGGTCATCACCACCAGCACCCGATACGGATCGGCCGATGCGAACCGGGCCGCGCGCACGGCCATCCAGCCGAAGACGCCGGTGCGCCGCACGATGCCGGCCAGCACCATCATGCCGGCCAGCAGGACGATGACGTTCAGGTCGATCCCGGCGAACGCGCCATGCTGATCGAGCACGCCCAGCAGGACCATCGCCAGGCCACCGGCCAGGGCGGCGAGCGTCTTGTCGACTTGCTCGCTGGCGATCAGGGCGTAGGTGACGACGAAGATGGCGATGCCCAGCGCCACCTCCAGGGTCATGCCGGCGGCTCGCTCTCGCCGGGTCGCAGCAGCAGCTGACGTCCGGTGGCGTCGACCCAGGCCATGAGCAGCTCGAGCTGGTCCAGGTAGGCGACCACGCGGCCCTCGGCATCGGTTACGGGCAGGCCGTTCAGGCCCGATTGGTGGAGCTTACGGAATGCGTGGCGAAAGCTCTCACGGGCAGCGACCGCCATCGGTGGCTGCATGATGTCGCCGGCCGTGCGGGCGCCGATGTGCTCGGCATAGCGCAGGGCCGCGGGCACGTCCTCGATCTCTCCCAGGAATTCCTCCGGTACGACCTTGAGGAAGATGTCGTCGAGCAGGTCCGAGACGCTGATGAGCCCGATCAGGCGGCGATCGTCATCCACCACCGACAGCACCCGGCAGGCCAGATTGCCGATCGCCAGCTCCGCCAGCCGATGCAGGGAATCATCCAACCTCACCAGGATCGGTTCGGTGCCGCCCACGAGCTGGGCCACCTCGAGGGCCGAGGTCGCGGGGGTGATCGGTCGGCGATCGTCCACGGTGATCTGGGCTCCGCTACAAACGAAAGGGAGACCGCGCAAATGCGCAGTCTCCTCCATACGCGATCGGGATAAGGGCCGAAGGCGACGCCCGCCGCCACGTGGCGACCCCCGCAGCATAGCGATCATGCCCATTGGGGGGCAAGCGGGGAGCGGCCGTTATCATCCGGCCGTGGGAGCGCACCCTCCGTGACGCGATGACCGGCAGCCTGGCCATCACGCTCCTGGCGGCGCTGGGATCGGCCCTTGTGCTGGGTGCGCTCGCCCATCGCATCGGCCTGGCGCCGATGATCGGCTACGTCGCCGCCGGCCTGGTGGTCGGACCCTTCACGCCGGGCGTTGTGGCCAACCCGGACGAGGTGCTGGCCCTGGCCGACATCGGGGTGGCGCTGCTGATGTTCAGCATCGGCCTGCGCTTCCAGCTCAACGAGCTGCGGGAAGTTGGTCGTCTGGTCCTGGTCGGTGCGCCCGTGCAGGTGGCCGTCACCATGGCCATCGGGTTCGGGGTCGCCCTGCTCCTGGGATCCACGCCCCTGGAGGGCCTGTTCCTGGGGGCCGTGTCCGCCATCGCGTCCAGCGTGGTGCTGGCCAAGGTCGCAGGCGAAGCGTTGGAGGCCACGCCGCACGGCCGAATCGCGCTGTCGTGGTCGATCGTGCAGGACCTGCTCACCGTGCTGCTGGTGGTCCTGCTGTCCGCCATCGCCGCGCCGGGAGAGGCCCCGATCATCGACGCCATCGTGGCCACCGCCATCGCCCTCGGTTTCGTGGCGGCCGTGCTGTTCGGGGGCTCCCGGCTGCTGCCGGCGGTGCTCGGCCGCATCGCGCTGCTCGGCTCGCGCGAGCTGTTCGTGGTGGCGGTGGCGGTGGTGGCGATCGGCACTGCGGCCCTGGCCCACGAGGTGGGCGTATCGGTCGCACTCGGAGCGTTCATCGCTGGCCTGGCGCTCGCCGAATCGGACCTCGCGGCCAGCGTGCTCGGCGAGATCGTTCCGCTGCGCGAGCTGTTCGCGACGATCTTCTTCGTCTCGGTCGGCATCCTGCTGCAGCCCGCGGCGTTGCTGGCGGGCTGGCCGCTGGTGCTGGCCGTGCTGCTGCTCATCGTGCTCGCCAAGGGTCTGCCCATCGCGGCGATCATGCGTGGCGTCGGCCACCGCCCGGGCATGGCGGTCCGGACGGCCGGGTTACTGGCCCAGAGCGGCGAGTTCAGCTTCGTGCTGGCCACCGTTGGCCTGCAGCTGGGCGCGCTGGACTCCGACACGTTCAGCCAGGCGATGGGAGGCGTGGTGATCTCGATCCTGGCCGCCGCGCCGATCGCCACCGCCACCGGCCGGCTGGGTGACTGGCTGGACCGCAGGTTCGCCGGCCGGGCACGCGAGCCCGGGCTGCCAGCATCGGCCGCCGGGATGCGGCGGCACGTGGTGCTGGTCGGATATGGGGCGGTGGGCCGCACGGTGGCCCGCGTCCTGGAGGCAAGGTCCATCCCGTGGATCGCCATCGACCTCGACTACCCGATGGTCCGCCGCGCGCTGGAATCGGGCGCACCCCTGATCTACGGCGACGCCGCCACTCCGACGATCCTGGAAGCCGCTCAGATCGCGGCGGCCAGCACGATGGTGCTCGCCATCGACGATGCGCTGGCCACCGCCCAGGCAGCCAGGCACGGGCTGCAGCGCAACCCACGGCTGCACGTGGTCGCCCGCGCCCACTCCGGGCAGGAGGAGGCGGAGCTGCAGCGGATGGGCGTGGCGCGCGTGATCACCGCCGAGCGAGAGCTGGCCAACGAGCTCCTGCGCAACGCCCTCTTCCGATTCGGCGTCAGCGAGCGCGAGGTGGACGCGATTCTCCGGCGACGAGCCTGAGCTCGCCGTCGTCGATCAGCCGCTGCTGAGGAGGCCGGCGATCAGGATGACGAGGACGAGGGCCGCCAGGATCCCGATGCCGACGGCAAGCGCCTGGCCCTGTGTCATGCGACCAGTTGGGATCTCCGACTCCCCTGGGCGAATGGGCGGCCAGGCGACGATGAGCAGGGTCGCAAACGGCCCGATGAGCAGGGACGCCAGCCACCATCGAGCGCCACCTCGCCCCTTGGATTGGGCTAGGCCCGCGTTGATAAGGCTCAGCGTGAACCATGCGGCGGAGAACGAAACGTATTGGTCATTCATCGATGGCGACGAGGATATGGTCGGGTGTCAATCGGGCCATGCCTGTCCGATACGCTGCACCAGCTCGTCCAGGCTGTCGACGGTCAGGGCCGGCTGCTGATCCTCCATCGGCGTCTGGATCACCCCCCACGCCCCGCGCCGTATCCATACCGCACGCATCCCGGCAGCCTTGGCGGGCAGCACGTCGTTGTCGATCCGGTCTCCGACGTATGCAACGTCGCCGGGATCTGGATTGCCGATCAGCTCCAGCACCCGACTGAAGAACTCTGGCGCGGGCTTGTGAACGCCCAGCGCGTCGGACATCGCCAGCACATCCAGCTCGATGCCGAGGCGACGAAGCTGCTCTGCCCGTACGGTCGGCTGGTTCGCCGCGACGGCCACGCCATAGCCTGCGTCCTGCAATGCCGCAACCGCCGGGCGCGCATCGGGATACAGATCCGCCTCCTGGAAACCGCCGTAGCGCTCCTCGACAGCCGGCATCTGGGCGCGCCACCCTGCCTCGTCGATCCCGAACACGTCGAAGACACTGGCATGCTGGCCGCCGCGGGCTATGACCGCACCAACCGCCGCCATGAAGGTGAGGCGCGGGATACCGAGCGCATCGGCCCACAGCGACCAGACGCGCGTCTCGTCGATCAGCGTCTCTCCCACGTCCAGGCAGACCCATCGGCCATTCGGCGGAACCTGGCTCACGACCGAGCCATTGCCTCCTGCACCCGGCCTATGACGTCCGCTACCGCCTCGTCCGGCAGTTCGGGGTGATCGAGGCTGATGATGTCGCTGGCGCCGCTCGGCAGCTTGCGCTCCTCGATACGGCCCTCGACCAAGGCGGTGTTCAGCACCCCCTCGGGCGCGTTCGGCGCCAGGTGGACGTGGAGGTGCGGGATGCCGCCGCCAAAGACGTACGCGTAGACCAGGCTTGCGCCGGTCGCCTCGCGCAGCACGGTACTGGCTCGGGCGATGGCCGGGCCGAAGGTGGCTGCCTCAGGACCGTCGAGGTCGGCAAGGTAGGGAATGTGGCGGATCGGCTCCAGGTAGGCGAACCCCAGCGTCGAGCCGTGACGCGACATGCTCAGCCGCCAAAGGTCGTCGCGCCAAACCTCGACGCGGTCGAGCTCGTCATCGCCGGCAGGACCGCGGCAGATGGCGCAGTCGGCATCGGTCATGGGCCGATTATGGATAGTGGCGCGCGCGGACGGCACCGCGACCCTGCCGCTTACACGTGGAGTAACTAACGGACACGGAACGGGAGTGCGGCCACCGAATCGGTGGCGTCCGCGGCGGATTCGGTGGCGTGCAATAGCTGCTGTTCCGGAATCCGTACCTCTCCACGCCCAAACCCCCTGCTGATGTCCGATACATACTCCCTGTGTAATTCCCGCCTATGCGGGAGCGTGGCCAGGGTCAGGCGGATTTCACGCCAGCGACGAGGTTCTCAACCGATGGCTTGGCGTCACCGAAGAGCATCGCCGTCTTCTCGTTGCTGAACAGCGGATTCGGGATACCGGCGAAGCCGGTTCCCCTGCCGCGCTTCAGGACGATGATGTTCTGGGCCTGGTCGACGTTCAGGATCGGCATGCCGGAGATCGGCGAGCCCTCTTCGCGTGCCAGCGGGTTGACGACGTCGTTGGCACCGATGATCAGGGCCACGTCGGTATCGGCGAAGTCGTCGTTGATCTCGTCCATCTCCTTGAGGCGGTCGTACGGCACGTTCGCCTCGGCCAGCAGCACGTTCATGTGGCCGGGCATGCGCCCCGCCACCGGGTGGATGGCGAACTGGACGTCAACGCCGCGCTCGAGCAGCAGGTCCATCAGCTCCCGCACCGGACCCTGCGCCTGCGCCACGGCCATGCCATAGCCCGGCACGATCACCACCTTCGACCCGTAGGCCATCAGCACGGCCGCGTCCTCGGCGGTGGTCTCGCGGAGTTGCTCCTCCCCCTCCTCGCCCCCCGCCGCCGCCTCGCCACCCGTGCCGAAGCCGGCGAACAGGACGTTGAACAGCGAGCGGTTCATAGCGCGGCACATGAGCTGGGTGAGAATCGCGCCCGATGCGCCGACCAGCGTGCCAGCGATGAGCAGCGCGTAATTGCCCAGCACGAAGCCGGTGGCCGCCACCGCGATCCCGGTGTACGAGTTGAGCAGCGAAACGACCACCGGCATGTCGGCCCCGCCGATCGGCATCACCAGCTGCACGCCCAGCACCAGCGCCAGGCCGCAGAACAGCAGGAAGAGGGGGACGCTGTTGTCGAAGGCAGCCAGGTAGACGCCGAGGACGATCAGCGCTGCGAACAGCAGCCCGGTCACGATCTGCGAGCCTGGATACTTGACCGGCCGCGCGGCGACGATCCCCTGCAACTTGCCGAAGGCGATCACCGAGCCGGTGAGCGAGACGGAGCCGATGACCGCACCGAGCAGCGTCGCGATCATGAATGGCAGGCTGAGCAGCTCTCCGGAGTGCTCACCCGCGTCGCGCAGGAACTCGGCCACTGCCACCAGCGCCGCGGCGCCGCCACCGGCGCCGTTGAAGATGGCGACCATCTGCGGCATGGCGGTCATCGGCACCCGCCTGGCGCCAAGCACTCCGATGACCGAGCCGATGAGCCCGCCGACCAGCAGGATCCACCAGTTCTCGAGCATCCCGTCGACGGCGAAGAAGGTCCAGCCGATGATCAGCGCCATGCCGGCGGCTCCCAGCTGGTTGCCGCGTCGTGCCGTGGCCGGGGAGGCCAGGAACTTCAATGCCAGGATGAAGGTGGCGGAGCCGACCAACCAGACGAGGTAGGTCAGGATCTCGCGCAGCTCCATCTAGCTCTTCCCTCCCGGGCGCTTGCGGAACATCTCGAGCATCCGGTCTGTGACCACGAAGCCGCCGACCACGTTGATGGTGCCGAGCGTCACGGCGAGCAGCGCAAGGACCACGCGCAGCGGACCTTCCACGGTGGCCGCCACCAGCATGGCGCCCACCACGATCACGCCATGGACGGCGTTGGCGCCGCTCATCAGCGGTGTGTGCAGCATGGTCGGCACCTTCGAGACCACCTCGTAGCCGACGAAGGCGGCGAGCACCAGGATGAAGACGGCGGTGATCAGCGCAAAGGGATCGAGCGTGCTGGGGTCCATCAGGACTTCCCCTCCTCTGGCTGGGCCGATGGCTTCGCCGGGGCATCGGGCTTCGCCGGAGCGTCGGGCTTCGCCCGCGCATCGGGCTTTGCCGGCTCGATGCCGAGCGCCTTTGCCGTCGCCTCGTGCACGACCTTGCCGTCGTGGGTGATGGTGGCGCCAGCCGTGACCTCGTCGGCGAAGTCGATCGCCAGCTTGCCGTCCTTCACGAGATGGGTGACCAGGGTCTGGATGTTCTTTGCGTACATCTGCGTGGCGCTGGCCGGCATGCTGGCCGGCAGGTTCGTGAAGCCGATGATTCGCACCCCGTTGTCGGTGACGATCTCCTTGCCTGCCTCGGTCAGCTCCGTGTTGCCGCCCATCTCCGCAGCCATGTCGACGATGACGCTGCCGGGACGCATGGTGCTGACCATCTCGGCGGTGAGCAGCTTCGGCGCCGGGCGGCCGGGGATGAGCGCGGTGGTGATCACGATGTCGGCCTCGCCGACCTTGGCGGCGATGAGCTCCGCCTGGCGTCGCTTGTAGTCCTCGCTGGGTTCCCGCGCGTAGCCGCCGGCGGTCTCCGCCTCGGCCTTCTCCTCGTCGGTCATCTCGACTTCCAGGAAGGTGGCCCCCAGGCTCTGAACCTGCTCCTTGACCACCGGCCGCACGTCGGTGGCCTGAACGATGGCGCCCATCCGCCGAGCCGTGCCGATGGCCATCAGGCCGGCGACGCCGGCTCCGAAGACCAGTACGCGGGCGGGGCGCACCGTGCCGGCGGCAGTTGTCAGTAGCGGCATGAACTTCGGCAGCCGCTCGGCGGCGATCAAGACAGCCTTGTAGCCACCCGCGGTGGCCTGCGAGCTCAGCGTGTCCATCGCCTGCGCGCGCGTGATGCGGGGTATGGCGTCCATGCTGATGGCGGTCACGCCTGCCTTCGCCAGACGCTCGGCCACCTTCGGGTTGGCGAGCGTGCCCAGCGTCCCGATGAGCACGGTTCCGGGCTTCAGGAAGCTGATCTCCTCGTCGGTCGGCCGCCCGACGCGCAGCACCATGTCGGCCTGGCCGTAGAGCGCCGGAGCATCGGGGACGATCGTGGCGCCCGCCTCCTGATAGGCGTCATCGGACAGGAAGGAGCCCTCGCCGGCGCCTGCCTGGATGAGCACCTCGACGCCGTCGCCGGCAAGCTGGTCGGCGGCCTGTGGAGTGAGCGCGACACGCGTCTCGCCGGGCGCGCTCTCGCGGGGGACAGCGATCTTCATCGTGGTTCCTGAAACGGGCCTTGCAGCAGGGCTGGCACGCGCCGAACCGCCGCGCGTCAGCCGTGGCGGTTCGGGATTCGAAGTGTAGCAGGGGGGCGAAGAGCCGATCTATCCGGCGATGGCATGCGCGGCCGGGTGGATCACCATGGATTCGCTAGGCTGGTGCCCGGATGAGCCCCGAGGAGCTGTCAGTCGGCGGGCGGCGTCTGGAGCTGACAATCGGCGACATCACGGCCGAGGCGGTCGATGCCGTCGGCAACGCGGCGAACGCCGCGCTGCGCGGTGGTGGCGGCGTGGACGGCGCCATTCACGCGGCCGCGGGACCCGGCCTGCTCGACGAGCTGCGACGCCGCTACCCGCAGGGCACGCCGACCGGCACCGCGGTGGTCACCGACGGTCACGATCTGCCGGCACACTGGGTGATCCACGCTGTCGGCCCGGTCTGGCGTGGCGGCGGCCACGATGAGGCCAGCCTCCTGGAGCGCGCATATCGCTCGGTCCTGGAGCTTGCCGACGGCCTCGCGGCGCGGAGCCTGGCGCTGCCGGCGATCAGCATGGGCATCTTCGGCTACCCCGCCGAGGATGGTGCCCGCATCGCGGTGGAAACCGTCGCCCGTCACCTGGGCGGAGGGCGGACGACGCTGGAGGTGGTGCGCTTCGTACTGCGACCCGCCACGCTGGAGCCATTCCGGGCCGCCGTCGCATCGGTCCAGGCCGAGACAGGCGGTTCGGGGTAGATTGCTGGCCGATGGAGAACCAGCCACCGATCCGCACCCAGGGCCTGACCAAGCATTACGGCACCGTCCGCGCCCTCGAGTCACTCGACCTCGAGGTGATGCACGGCGAGATCTTCGGCTTCCTCGGCCCCAACGGGGCCGGCAAGTCGACCCTGATCCGCACGCTGCTCGGCTTCCTGCATCCCACAGACGGAGGCGCCAGCGTGCTGGGCCTGGACATCGTGGCTGACTCGGTGCAGATCCGGCGACGCACCGGCTACCTGCCGGGCGGCATCTCGCTCTACGACTCGCTGAGTGGCGAGGATGCGCTCGACTACCTGAACGACCTGCAGGGTCGCCCGGCGACGCGGCGCGACGAGCTGTGCGAGCGGCTGCAGATGCCGGCATCGGTCCTGAAGCGGAGGGTGCGGGACTACTCGCGCGGCATGCGGCAGAAGATCGGCGTCATCCAGGCTCTCCAACACGATCCCGACCTCGCCATCCTGGATGAGCCGACGGAGGGCCTCGACCCGCTGGTGCAGCAGGCCTTCTACGCGATCATGGATGACCTGCGAGCGGCGGGCCGCACCATCTTCTTCTCGAGCCACGTGCTCTCCGAGGTGGAGCGCATCTGTGATCGGGTGGCCATCATCCGCGCCGGTCACCTGATGGCGCTGCAGCACGTGGACGAGCTGCTGGCCCGTCGCAAGCGGACGATCAACCTCCGCTGGCGGGACGGCGTGCCGGACCTTTCTGGCGTGCCCGGGCTGGCCGACGTTACGGTCCAGGGCGACCGGATCCGCGCAACATTGCTCGGCGAGGTGGCCCCGTTCGTCCGTGCCATCGCGTCGCCGGAGCTGCTTGACCTGACCATCGAGCCGGCGCGCCTGGAGGAGGCGTTCCTCGAGTTCTACGCCGATGACGAGCCGCCTGAGCAGGTGCGGCTGTGAGCCTCCGCCTGTTGGCTCAGACGCTGCGCTGGAATCGGGTGAGGCTGATCGTCCTCTTGCTGGCCGGCTTCGGCTGGGGCCTGCTGATCCCGATCATCTACGCCGCGTTCTCCGATGCGCTGCGCGACATGGCGAACTCCGGGCTGATTCCCGAGGAGCTCATGAACTTCGGCTCCGGCAGCCTGTTCACGCTTCCGGGCGCCATCACCATCGGCTTCCAGCATCCGCTCGCCCTCGCCTTCCTGGGCATCTTCGCCGTCGGCACCAGCACCGGCGCTATCGCCGGCGAGCGCGAGCGCGGCACCCTGGAGGTGCTGCTGGCGCGGCCGCTGTCGCGCCGCAGCCTGTACATCACGGTCGCGGTGGCGGTGACGGTGTTGATTGCCGTCGAATTGGTCGCCATCCTCGGCGGCCAATGGGTCGGCATCCTGATCCAGGGGCTGACGGACGAAATCGACGTAGCAGGCCTGCCGCTCGTGTTCGCCAACGGCCTGCTGCTGTGGGGCGCGTTCGCCGCCTTCTCGCTGGCCGCCTCGGTCAGCTTCGATCGGCTTGCGCCCGCGCTGGGCCTCTCGCTGGCATACCTGCTGGTGAACTATTTCCTGGAGATCCTGGGCTCACTGTGGACCGATGTCGCCTGGTCCCAGGAATACTCACTCATCCATCACTTCCAGCCGACCGAGCTGCTGGCCGGCGACCCCGACCCGATCGACTTCCTCATCCTGGGACTGGCGGTGCTGATCCCCGTCGTCTACGCGCTGATCGTCTTCCCGCGGCGCGACCTGGCCGCGCCCGACTGACCGATCACGACCTCGACGCGGGCTCCTGGTGGAGGGCGAGGGCGATGGCCTGTTCGGGTGTCAGTTGCATCCCTGCCCGGTAGGCGTCGGCATACTCGGGGTCATCGGCAAGGTCCGCTGGCGAGAAGCCGACGAGCTCGCGATTGACCCGTGCCAGACCGATCCCGCCCACATCCTGGATGGCAGCCGCCGCGCCTGCGAGGCGCATTGCATGGTCGCGGTTGCCTTCCAGCCACTCGAGACTGGCGAACCCATCGAGCACGAGTGCGTAGCCCGTCAGGTCGCCGGTCTCACCGAAGATGGCCAGCGCCTCGCGGTACGCGCTGCGCGCGTCCTCGACCTCGCCGGCATCGGTCTCGATCAGGCCGGTGGTGAAGAGCGCCCATCCCAGCTGGAAGCGGTCATCGAGCTCACGGGAAATCGCCACCGACTGCGCGACCAGCGGCCGCGCAAGGTCACTGATCTTGGCGCCGTAGTACACGAGGCTGTTCACGACACCCCACAGCGCCTTCCCCTCGCCGCTGCGGTCACCCAGACGCCGAAACCGCTCGAGCGCCTCTTCGGCCAGCGCACGGGCCTCCGGCTGCTCGCCTTGCTCCAGGGAATAGGTGAACGACTCGTTGTAGCGCGCCTCGGCGATGCCGGCCTCGTCTCCGAGCTCCTCGGCGAGCGCGCCCTGCGCCTGATACCAGGCGCGAGCTGCGAGGATGTCCCCCTGCCAGTAGGCGATCCCGCCGGCGGCGTCCAGGGCCTGCAACCGGCATGTTGGAGCACCGCCCGGCACGGCCAGGATGCGTTCCGCCTTGTCGCGCGCCTCGGGCAGGTAGCCGCGCATCTGCCAGAACCTCCACACCGCAGCCAGCAGGCGCATCCCCAGGTCCGCGTCGCCGACGTCGACGGCGAAGGCGATCGCGGCTCGCAGGTTGTCGTGCTCACGCTCGAACGTGTCCAGGGCCTGACGCTGCTCGGCGCCGAAGACACGGCCGGCGAGGCTCTCGGCCAGTGCCAGGTGGTGCTCCGCGTGGCGCCGGCGCGTTGCCTGCGTGGGCTCCAGCTCGGCGAGCCGTTCGAGCGCGTAGGCGCGGATCGTCTCGAGCATCTGGAACCGGGGCTCACCGTCGGGGGAGATCACCTGGCGCAGCAGGCTCTTGTCGAGCAGCGAGCTGACCGCGTCCAGCGCGTCCGGCGTCGGGCCGGCATCGACCGGCCAATCCGCCAGGACGACGCTCTCCACCGACGCCAGCTCGGCGCCGCCGGCAAAAACAGCAAAGCGCGCGAAGGCGACCCGGTCGGCGGGTTCCAGCAGGTCGTGGCTCCAGTCGATCGCCCCGCGCAAGGTCTGCTGTCGCTCAGGCAGGTCGCGCGAGCCGCCGGCCAGCAGGGTCAGCCGATCGCCGAGGCGCGACAGGATGGCGGGCGGGGTCAGCACCCGGACGCGAGCGGCCGCCAGCTCGATCGCCAACGGCAGGCCGTCGAGCCGTACGCAGATCTCGGCGATGGCCGGCGCATTGGCGGCGTCGACCATGAACCCGGGGCGGACCGCCATCGCCCGTTCCACGAACAGCGCCACCGAGGCGAACTGCGAGAGTGTCTCGAGATCCGGCAGGTGGCGTGGGTCGGGCAGGGCGAGGGGCGGGACCGCGTACTCCTGCTCACCGTAGATCCGCAGTGGGGAGCGGCTGGTGGCCAGCATTCGCGCATCGGGCAGCCGGCGGAGCAGCTCGGCGATCTGGGGCGCCGCATCGACGACCTGCTCCAGGTTGTCGAGCACGAACAGGACCCGCTTGCCGACCAGCTGCTCCGCCAGGCGGTCGAGCGCCCCTCCTCCCGGATCAGGCATGCCCAGCGCCTGCGCGATGGTGGGCAGCACCAGCCTCGCTTCGCCGATGGATCCCAGCGGCACGAAGTAGACCCCATCGTGAAAGCGATCCGTGACGTCCGCCGCGAGCTGCAGCGAGAGGCGGGTCTTGCCGGTCCCGCCGGGCCCGGTGAGCGTCAGCAAGCGAGCCGTCTCGAGCAACGCTGCAGCCTCCTCGAGCTCTCGCTGGCGGCCCAGGAACGTGGTCAGCTGGGTCGGAAGGTTGTTGGGGACGGCATCCAACGTTCGGAGCGCGGGGAACTCCGCCGGCAGCCCCTCGATGACCAGCATCGCCAGCTGCTCCGCGCGCGAAAGGTCCTTGAGACGAAACTCGCCCAGCTCGCGCAGGGCCACTCCATCCGGCAGTGCGGCGTCGGACAGCATCCGGCTGCTTGCCGACAGCAGTACCTGGCCACCGTGGCCCGCGTTGGCGATCCGAGCCACCCGGTGCACGTCGATGCCGACATATGAGTCACCGCTGACGTTGCCCTCCCCGGTATGCAGCCCCATCCGGACACGCACCGGGTCGCCCGACGCCCATTCCTCGGCTGCCAGCGCGCGCTGCGCAGCGATGGCCGCCGCCACCGCGCGAGGCGCGGTGTGGAAGACGGCGAAGACCGCGTCGCCCTCGGTTCCAAAGACGACGCCATCCGCGCTCGCCACCGCCTCGCTGATGATCCGGTTGTGCCGGTCGAGGGTGGCGGCCCAACGGTCGCCGAGCTGCTGCGCCAGGCGGGTCGAGCCCTGGATGTCAGTGAAGAGGAAGGTGACGGTACCGGTGGGTAGCGTGGTCACACCGCGCAGTGTCGGTTGCCGCGCGCCGCTCGGCAAGCCGAGATCACGCCCCGCCTAGGAGGGTTCCATGGACTCGGCTATGCGAATCGCATCCTCCAGCGTCGGCGCACCTTCGATGCGGACCGTGAGTCCCGCCTGCTCCCACATCAGGGTCGTCCCGACCATCCGGATGCTCGTCGCCTCTGGCATCACATCGGCCGCGCGGAAGAAGAAATAGTGCTCGCCACCCTCGATCCAGTAGCCCGTCGTGCCGGCCACCGCAACCTGCTCAACGCGGGTCCCGCTGTTGATCACCTTCTCGAAGGTCTCGGGACCGATGCCGGCTCGGAATTGGGTGACCACGATCCCCAGGCCCGTGTCCGGGTCTGCGGGCAGGCCGTCGCGAGCGCCCCAGATCAGTGCGACCGATCCGGTCCGCTCGTCGAGGAAGAGATGGTCCGGGTCGCCAAGGGCCGGCAGCTCCGGCACCAGCAGGCCGCCGAGCGCCGATCTGCCCGCTTCAACGGTGGTCGGTTCGCCGAAGCCCCGCTCGAGGACGAGCGCATCGGGGAGCGGTGAGCCAGGCGGCGGACCGCCGCTGATGATGCGCAGCCCGCCCAGCGCGATGCCGATGGCCGCCGCGGCACCCGCCAGCAGCAGCGCCGCCACGAGCCCCAGCAACAGGCCACGGCGGGCGGGCCGCCAAGCGGACGCCGGCTGCCCCTGCGATCGGATGGCGGTTGCCACCGCGCCGGACAGCCGTGGCGTTGCCGGCCAATCGATGGCGGAGCCGAGGTCGGCCAGTGCCTGCTCCAGCGTCGCGAGGTCTGGGCGCGTGCCGTCAGTCATCGGACCCACGCTCCTTCATCACCTGGCGCAGGCGCTCGAGAGCGCGCGACAGCCGCGACTTGACGGTCCCGCGCGGGATGCGCAGCGCCTCGGCCATTTCCGCCTCACCCAGCTCGGCAAACCAGCGCAGGCCGAGGACCAGGCGGTCGTCCTCGCGAAGCCCGGCCATGGCGGCCAGCAGCTCACTGCGCCGCTCGCCGGCCAGGACCGCCGCCTCGGGCGATGGGGCCGCACCGTCCGAGGGGCGATCCTGCGCAATGCGTAGCGCCAGTCCGGCACGACGACCAGAGCCACGTCGCCGGTTGCGCGCGGCGTTGACCACGATCCGCATCAGCCACGGCCGCGGCTCCGCACCCGCTCGGAAGCGGTGGAGCGCCTGCCAGGCCCGCACGAAGCCTTCCTGGGCGGCATCCGTCGCCTCGTCCGCGTCTCCACAGACGAGGTAGGCCGCCCGGAATGCCTGCTGCTCATATCGGCGCACCAGCTCCTCGTAGGCGGGGATGTCCCCTGCCCGCGCCCGCTCGATCAGTTCGCTGTCAGTCAGGGGACGGCCCTCCACCTGTGCCATGCGTACACCGGGCAGCCGTCGCTGGTTCCGCCCGACAAGTATCGTGGGCCGATGCCATCAGCCGGCACCCGCCTCATCACCGGCACCGGCCGCATGCTCACGCCCGATCCGTTCGGCGGCCGTTCGCCATGGGCGATCACCATCACCGATGGGCTCATCAGCTGGGTCGGCAGCCTGGCGGAGGCGGAGCCATGCGCCGAGGTGATCAACCTTGGAGACGGGCTGGTGACGCCCGGCCTGGTCGACGCTCACACCCATCCCGCCTACGCGGGCGACCGCTCGGACGAGGCTGCCGCGAGACTTGCCGGCGAGCCGTACACGGGCGGAGGGATCCTGCGCACCGTCGCAGCAACCCGTTCCGCATCGGACGCGCAGCTGGAGGCATTGCTCGAGGAGCGCCTGCTCAGACAGCTGTCGGCGGGCACCACGACGGTCGAGTGCAAGTCGGGCTATGGCCTGTCGACCGAGGAGGAGCTGCGCCACCTGCGACTCATCACCACCGTTGCCCGCCGGCTGCCGGTGCGAGTCGTCCGTACCCTGCTTGGGGCCCACGCTCGGGCCCCGGAAGCGGACGACCACGTCGGCGAGGTCGTGGAGCGGATGATCCCCGCTGCGGCAGACGAGGGACTGGCCGAGTTCTGCGACGTCTTCTGTGACGAGGGCTTCTTCGCCGTGGACGAGGCCGAGCGAATCCTCGTGGCTGGGGCCACGCATGGGCTGGGGCTGCGGATTCACGCCGATCAGCTGGCGGCCATCGGCGCTACACCCCTTGCCGTGCGCATGGGCGCGGCCAGCGCGGACCACCTGGAGCAGCTGGACGGACCCGATCTCGAACGGCTGGCACATTCGCGGACCGTCGCCACGCTGCTGCCGGGTCCCGCCCTGGTGATGCGCGATCGGCTACCGCCGGCGCGAAGGTTGCTCAATGCCGGGGCGACGGTGGCGCTGGCCTCCGATGCCAACGCCGGCACCTTCGGTGCGTGGGGAGCCATGCCGCTGGTGATCGGACTCGGCTGCACCGTGCTGGGCATGACTGCCGTCGAAGCGGTCCGCGCGGCGACGGCAGGGGGCGCCGCTGCCCTCGGCCTCAGCCAACGACGGGGAACGATCGAGCCCGGTGCTGATGCCGACCTGGTGGAGTGGGACGCCGATCACGAGGGTGCCTTTGCGCTGCGTCTTGGCGGCGTCGTCCCGCGTCGAGTGCTGGTCGGTGGTCAGGAGGTGGCCTTCAGCTGAGGCCCGTGGCGGGCATGTTGGATGCAAGTACATACGGCATGGATCACCGGCACGACGTGCTCTTCGTCGACGACGACGTGAATGTGCGTCGCCACTTCGCTGACGCGCTGGAGCTGGCGGGCATCGCGGTGAGCACGGTAGCGACCGGTGAGGAGGCCGTTCAGTTCATCCGTCATCACCCGCAGACCTGCGTCGTGCTGGCCGATGTGCGGATGCCGCGCATGGACGGCTGGGATCTGGAGCGCGTCCTGCGGAGGAGCGTTCCCGACCTGCCGGTCGTACTGCTCACGGCCGATCGGCTGCTGAGCATCCGAGGCGGAACGGTCCGCGACAAGCCTGTCTCGCCGGCGGACATCGAGGCCCTGGTGCGCACCAGCTGTCGGCTGGCGCAACCCGTCCGCCAGCCCTCGCGCTAGGGCAGATCGACCGGGATCAGCGCCTCGCGACGAACGCCGCGACCGACAAGCCGAGCGAACAGGTCCGGTACGAACCAGCGCAGGAAGAAGAGCCGGCAGCCGACGCAGAAGCCGGTCACCGCCAGCAGCGCCTGCAGCGCCACCACGGCGCCCGCCACCAGCCAGCCCCACGGCGTGAACCCCAGCGCCAGCACGACGGTTGCAATCGCCAGGAAGACGCTGCCCAGCGCCTGGGCGAAGCGTGGCGGCAACTCGTGCTCCAGCTCTGAGGGGCCCAGACGGAGCCACCGGCGAACCAGCGGCCAGGGGCGGCTGAAGATGAACCACCGGGTTCCGTAAGCGGCGGAGAGTGCCAGGGACGCTCCAACCACGGGCACCAGCGGCCACGCACCCAGCCCGAAGGCGAGCAGCAAGGTGACCGCCGAGAGGAAGGCACCCAGGCGCTGGCCGCGTGGATCGATCCAGCGTCCGGGGGCGGGTCGCGCCGCCGGCGCGAGCGTGGCGGCGATGGTCAGTGGACGAGAGAAGAAGGACATCTGAAGAGCTCCTCGATTTGGTAGGGACGACGGGATGCCAAGCGAGGAGCCGGGAGGTGCAATGGGACCGTTACGGCGCGCAGGCGCCGCGGGATCGTTACGCGGCGGCTCCCCGCCGCGTACAAATCGAGGGCTCGCCTTCAAGCTGGCTGAGCAGGTCGGTCACGCACACCATGAGGCGACGATTGTAGGTGGTCACCTGCCGCTACGCCAGTGCTTCCCTATGCTTCCAGCAATGGACCGATACGACCTCGTCGTGGTGGGCGCCGGCGCGGCCGGCGAGTCGACGGCCTACGAGGCGCGCGAGCAGGGGGCATCGGTGGCCATCGTGGAGCGTGACCTGGTTGGCGGTGGCTGCCCGTACTGGCAGTGCATGCCTTCGAAGGCGTTGCTGCATGCCGCGGCGGCGCACCATGCCGGCAGCGCGTACCCCTGGTCGAAGGCATCGGCGTTTCGCGATTACATGATCAACCGCGTCGACCGCGACTATCCCGATGACACGAGCCATGTGAAGGCGCTCAGGCGGGCCGGCGCCGAGACGATCCGTGGCGAAGCTCGTTTCGCGAGCGCGGACCCGCTGACCCTGGCGGTGCGCGACGCATCCGGAGCCACGCAGCAGCTGGAGGCGGGCGCGGTCGTATTGGCGGTCGGCTCTCATTCCCGCATCCCCGAGCTTCCCGGGCTGAAGGAATCCGGCCACTGGACGAACCGCGAGGGGACGTCGCTGCGCGAGCTGCCGGACGGCGTTCTGGTGCTGGGCGGCGGTCCGAGCGGCGTCGAGCTTGGGCAGGTGTATGCGCGCTATGGGGTGCCGGTGACGATCGTCCATCCGCACGACCGGATCAACGACAAGGATCACCGGCGCAGCTCGAAGTACCTCGCCAAGTCCCTGGAGCGCGACGGGGTCGAGATCAAGTACAACGCGCGCGCCACCGGCATCCGCGCTCGGGCAGGAACGGACGGACGGCACGTCGTCGAGCTTTCGGATGGCGACACGGTGGAGAGCGCGACGCTGCTGATGACGATCGGCCGGGACATCCCGTTCGATCGGCTCAATCTTGACGCGATCGGTGTGGAGGTCGACGACGGCCGGGTGGCGGTCGACGAGCACCTGCGCATCGCGCCGAACGTCTACGTTGCCGGTGACGCGGCAGGTCCCGAGCTGCATACCCACACCGCGCACTACCAGGGCGAGATCGCTGCGCGCAACGCGCTCGGCGCCTCGATCAAGCCCGATCACAGCGCCATTCCGCGCGCCACCTACACCGACCCGGAGACGTCCTCGACCGGGCTCCTGCTCGAGCAGGCCCGTGAGCGAGGCATCGATGCCAAGGAGTACACGATCGCGCTGTCACACACCGCCCGGGGCCAGGTCAGCGAGGTGGATGGCCACGTTTCGATCGTGGTCGATCGGTCGCGGAAGGTCCTGGTTGGGGCCTTCATGGCCGGGCCCGCTGTCAGCGAAGCCATCCACGAGGCGGTATTGGCGGTGAAGCTGGCCACGCCGCTGTCGGTGCTGGCCGATACGATCCACGCCTTTCCCACCGTGGCGCGGGCGATGGGTGGGCTGTTCATCCAGGCTCACAAGGAGCTGGGCTAACGGGCCCGCCCGACTGGCTGCATGGCGCCGATTCCCGTCCTACGGGAGCAACGCATAAGATCCGCCGCTCTTTATCCCCAATTCCCGCCCCATGGGACTAACGAACAAGATCCCCCCGCCCGTTGGCGCCGATTCTCGTCCCACGGGAGTAATGAACAAGATCCCTCCGCTCTTTGGCGCCGATTCTCGTCCCATGAGAATCCGGGACAAGAATCGGGGCATATCAGCCGAGATTGGCCCGAAACGAGGCGCTTCTTCTCCGTTACTCCCATCCGGCGAGAATCCGAGGGTGTGAATCCCAGGTGAATCCGAGGGGGAGAATCCGAGGCAGGAGATGCCCCGCTATTCGGGGAACTCGTCCGGGTGGAAGGCGTAGGCCCACATGGTCGACGGCTGGATCCTGAAGAGGACCACGTTGCCCCACGAATAGGGGTCGGACTCGTACTGGCGGACCCACGCCCCATGGATCCCCTCGTGGTCCGCGTGGTCGCGCGTGATCCACTCAACCGTCCCGTTGACGGCCACCGCGATCCGGTCGCCGTCCATGTGCACCGCCGAGCAGGCCGGGTTGCGACGCAGGTGCCTGATCTTGGTGGCCACCTCGTCGGTGCTGAGGGTGAAGCGGCCATGGATGAAGAGGCTGTCGAGCGGCGAGACCCTCGGCTCTCCCTTCGAGGTGACGGTGCCGAGGGCGACGTGCTTCGTGCCCGTCAGGTACCTAGCCACCTGCCGAGCGCTCAGGCGGCGCTCAGGCGTGACGATCGCCAGCATGTGCGGGTTGGCGCGCGCCATGTGGGCCTGGAAAAGGGCGTCGAGCTCGGCGAGCTCCGCATCGGTCTCGAACATGCGTCAAGCCTAGCCGTCTAGCATCCGGAACCGATGTCGACCGAGCAGGTCCTGCTCCTGGCCGCCCTCTTCCTGGTGGCGGCGGTGCTGTACGGAATGGTCGGCCACGCCGGCGCATCGGCCTACCTGGCGATCATGGCGCTCGTCGGCGTGACGCCGGCGGTCATGCGGCCGACGGCGCTGGTGCTGAACATCCTGGTCGCCAGCATCGTCAGCGTGCAGTTCGCGCGTGCCGGCTACGTGAGGCCGATCGCAGCCCTCCCCTTCCTTGCCGGCTCCATCCCGGCCGCGTTCCTCGGCGGCGCCATCACGCTGCCGGGCGAGGTGTATCGGCCGCTGGTAGGGGCGGTGCTGATCTTTGCGGCCTTTCGGTTCGGAGTGACCGCCGCCCGGACGGGCGACGAATTCGAGCCTCGGCCGCCCCTGGCGCTGGCGCTGGCCAGCGGCGCCGTCATCGGGCTGCTGGCCGGGCTGACGGGGACCGGCGGCGGCATCATCCTCACCCCGCTCCTGCTGGCAGCGGGCTGGGCCGGCACCCGTTTCGCGGCGGGCACATCGGCGATCTTCATCCTGGCCAACTCGATCTCGGGCCTGGCGGGCAATGTCGCGTCGGTCGGCAATGTGCCGAGCGCGATCCCGCTATGGCTGGGAGCCGTGGCCATCGGCGGGCTCATCGGCTCAGAGCTGGGCAGCCGGCGGTTGCCGGCACCGTGGATCCGCCGCGGGCTTGCACTCGTGCTGCTGGTGGCGGGGCTGAAGCTGATCTTCCTGCCCTAGTCCGCGAACAGGACTCCGGGGTTCATCATCCCGCCCGGATCGAGCGCCCGCTTGATGGCTCGCATTGCGGCCAGGTCGGCCGCCGAGCGGTCCTCGGCCAGCCAGGCGACCTTTGCGACGCCGATCCCATGCTCGGCGCTGATCGTGCCGCCCATGGCAATCGCCAGCCGCAGGATCGCCTCGTCCACCGCGTCATCCTCCGGCGGCGGGCCGATGACGTTGACGTGCAGGTTCCCGTCCCCAACATGCCCGTACAGGTAGACCGATGCGTCCGGGGCGACAGCCAGGATCGCCTCCGTCACCTGGTGGCTGTAGGCGGCCAGCCGGGAGACGGGGACCGCAATGTCCAGCTTGTGCGGAATTCCCGCGGCGTTGACCGATTCGGTGTGGCGCTCGCGCAGGCGCCATAGCCGCTCCCTGCCCGATTCGTCCGCGGCGATGGCCACGTCGCGCACCTGCTGGGCGGACCCCTCGATGGCCGCCGCGAGGGCCTCGGTCGGGTCCTCTGCCCCGTCCACCTCGATCAGGAGATAGGCGGGATGCGGCTCGCGGAACGGCCGCTCCCCGCCGGTATGCCGCAGGACGAGCTCCAACCCCTCCTCGAAGAAGAGCTCCGCGGCGAGCAGGTTGGGCAGCCGGCGACGCAGCTCACCGGCCAGCTCCACGGCTGTCTCCGCCACCTCGAGTGCGACGAGGGCAGCCGCCCGCCTGGCCAGCAGCGGCACCAACCGCAACCTGGCCCTCGTGACCACCCCCAGCGTTCCCTCCGACCCTGCCAGCAGCGACGGCAGGTGGTAGCCAGTGTTGTCCTTGACCATGCCGGGCATGCGCCGCGCGATCGACCCGTTGGCCAGCACCGCTTCGATACCCACCAGCTGCGCGCGCGTCGGGCCATGCCTGACCACCTGGATCCCGCCGGCATTGGTCGCGATCATGCCGCCGACCGTGGCGCTGTCACGCGCCCCAAGATCGATCCCGAAGGCGTAGCCGGCAGCCCGGGCGTGCGCCTGGAGGGCAGCCAGCGTCGCCCCCGCCCCAGCGGTCACCTCGCCGGCGACCGTGTCGATCGGCTCGATATCGCGCAGCCGCGTCAGCGAGATGACGACCTGCGGGCGGGCGGTCGGCGGGCGTGGCACCGAGCCGCCAACCAGCCCGGTGTTGCCGCCCTGGGGAATGACGGCGGCCCCGTGGTCGATGCAGGCGGTGACTGCTGCCGCCACCTGATCGGTATCGGCTGGGCGCACGACGGCGGTTGCCTCGCCGTGCCAGCGCCGCGTCCAGTCGGTTTCGTAGCTCGCCCGCAGGTCGGGATCGGTCAGGACATGCGCGTCACCGACCGCGTCCCGGAGATCGCGCAGGAGCTGCTCGCTCGACACGGGCCAATCGTGCCACGCGTCCAGGGCAGGGACGACACGGATATCGCTGTCATCGATCACACGTCACGCGGCGGTGCGGCATGTCGCTGTCAGTGATCACAGGTCACGCGGCGGCGGCGCATATCGCTGTCAGCGTTCAGACAGCTCGCAAATGGTGCGATCCACGCAACGCCTCATCGACCTCAGCGATGGCAGCGCACATCGAAGCGAGTCCATGCGATGTGTGATCTCTGACCACGATCGGCATGGCGCCGCAAAGTCCCATTTGGCATCGCGGTCCCGTGCTGTCAGGATCGGTCGCGTGATCCCCGAGCCGCTCCCCATGTTCAACCGTCCGCACGACACGCTCGGCCGGCCACTGCACGACCTGCGCATCTCAGTCACGGACCGATGCAACTTCCGTTGCGTCTACTGCATGCCGCGGGCGGTCTTCGGCCCGGATCACGCCTTCCTGCCACGGGCGGAGCTGCTGACCTTCGACGAGATCGCCCGCCTGGTTACGATCTTCACTCGGCTCGGCGTCGAGAAGGTTCGGCTGACCGGCGGCGAGCCCCTCGTCCGAAAGGAGCTGCCGACGCTGGTCAAGGAGCTGGCGTCGATCGAGGGCGTCAACGACCTCACGCTGACCACCAACGGTGTCCTGCTTCCCCAGCAGGCGGCGGCGCTGAGGGATGCGGGGCTGCATCGGGTCACCATCAGCCTCGACGCGGATGACGACGAGATCTTCATGCGCCTGAACGACGCGCGGGTGCCGGTCTCGGCGGTGATGGCCGGCATCCAGGCTGCCGAGGATGCCGGCCTTGGCCCGATCAAGCTGAACATGGTCGTGAAGCGCGGCTGGAACGAGCACGCCATCCTGCCGATGGCGCGGCGCTTCCGCGGGACGGGGCGCATCCTGCGGTTCATCGAATACATGGACGTCGGCCACTCGAACGGCTGGCGCCTGGACGACGTGGTGACCGCGGACGAGATCCTGTCCACGGTCGGGTCGGAGTTTCCCATTGAACCGATGCCGCCCACGAAGTCCGGCGAGGTGGCGGAGCGCTACCGCTACCTCGACGGCGAGGGCGAGATCGGCGTCATCGCCTCGGTCAGCCGCCCCTTCTGTGGCACGTGTGACCGTGCCCGCCTCTCCGCCGACGGCCAGCTCTACACCTGCCTGTTCGCGACCCACGGCCATGACCTACGGTCAGTGCTCCGCGGCGGCGCCTCCGATGAGGAACTGGAGGCTGACCTGCAACGCATCTGGGCGGTCCGCGACGACCGCTACTCGGAGCTCCGCTCACTTGAGACGGTGAACCTCCCGAAGGTAGAGATGAGCTACATCGGCGGCTAGCGCCGCGGCTTGACCTTCCAGAATTCCCGTCCCACGGGAGTAACGGCGAAGAAGTGGTGCGTCCGGGGCCATTTCGGCCCCTTCGACGCGGCTTCTTCCCCGTTTCTCCCACCCCACGGGAATCGCGGCCAACCAGCCGACGCTTCTTGTCCGCTACTCCCGCCCCACGGGAATCGCGGCCAACCAACCGGCGCTTCTTGTCCGTTACTCCCACCTCACGGGAATCGGGGCCAACGGGCGCCCAGGTCAGGCGTCGTGGATGGGGCCGGAGCGGTCGCGGAGCGAGCCGCCCGAGCGGCCGCGGGTGACGGCCAGGATCTCGGCGATGATGGCGCGGGCCACCTCCTCTGGCCCCTCCGCACCGATGTCGAGGCCCGCCGGAGCGTGCAGCCGCTCGATCGCAGCCGCATCTCCCAGCTCGCCCAGCATTTGCGCTGTCCGCCCGCGCGGCCCAAGCACGCCTAGGTAGGCACCGGAGGCACCGAGAAATGAGCTCAGGTAGGCGATGTCGCGCAGGTAGTTGTGGTTCATCAGCACAACTGCAGTCCGATCGTCGGGGGCCATGGCCTGGGCTGCACGGTCGGGGTCGGCATCGCAGAAGTCGGTGGCGGCCGGGAATCGATCGGCATTCAGCAGTGATCGCCGCACGTCCGCCACCATCACCCGCCAGCCGAGTTCGCTGGCCTGGCGCACGAGCGGGATCGCGTCGTGGCCGGCGCCGCAGACGATGAGCCGCATCGGCGGCAGGATCGGCTCCTGCAGGGCCCGCGCCCCATCCTCCTCAACGACGCGGGGCATGGTGAAGCCCGGCGCATCGGCCTGGAACCGATGCCGTCCTGCATCCGGGCCAGTGAGCACCGTTGTCAGCAGACCACGGTCGTGCCGCAGCGCCTCTGCGGTTGCAACGGCGCCATCGGTCCCCTCCACGAAGACCTCGAACGAGCCGTTGCAGCCCAGGCCGTAGCCCCAGACCGCGTCGTCGTCGGCGGTGAGGTCGAAAGCGGCGAGCCGCGCGATGCCGTCACGCATGACCTCGCGGCCGATGCGCGCGACGTCGCCCTCCAGGCAGCCACCGCTGATGTTGCCAATCGGATCGCCATCGACCGGGATCAGCAGACGGGCACCCGCATGCCGGTACGTGGAGCCGGTGGTGGCGACGATCGTGGCCAGCGCCATCGGCTGTCCCTGCATGCGGCGCTCCTCGATCGCATCCAGGATCTCGCCGAGTTCCGACATGCCTATGCCGAGGAGGCGCGGAAGATCAGGGCCGCGTTCATGCCGCCGAAGCCGAATGAGGTGGAGAGAGCCGCAGCGGGGCTGGCGGCGAGACGGTCATGCAGGACGTTCAGCTCGACGGCCGGATCGAGGGTGACCAGGTTGCAGGTGCCCGGCAGGCAGCCGGCACCCAGGGCCAGCACCGTGATGGCCGCCTCGATCGCGCCCGAGGCACCCAGCGCGTGTCCATACAGACCCTTCGTGCCCGACACCGGGACCGCGCGCGCGTGCTCCCCCAGCGCGAGGTGCAGCGCCTTCGCCTCGGCCACCTCGTTGAGCAGGGTCGACGAGGCATGGGCGTTGACGTAGCCGATCTCGCCGGGCTCCATGCCGGCATCCGCGAGGGCGGCGGTCACCGCGGCAGCCGCAGCCTCGCCCGATGGCAGCGGGGCCGTCAGGTGGTAGGCGTCGGTCGAGGCGCCAAAGCCAGCCACCTCGCCCAGGATCCGTGCTCCTCGCGACTCCGCTGCAGAGCGCTCCTCGAGCGCCAGGACGGCGGCACCCTCCCCCATGACGAAGCCGTCGCGATCGACGTCGAACGGTCGCGAGGCCGTGGCCGGGTCGTTGCTGCGCGCGGAAAGCACACGGATCATGGCGAAGGCGCCGAAGGTGAGCGGCGCCAGCGGCGCCTCCGCACCACCGGCCAACGCGGCATCTACGATCCCGGATCGGATGGCATGGAAGGCCTGCCCGATGGCCATCGCGCCAGAGGCGCACGAGTTCGAATTGCCGATGGCCGGGCCACGGATGCCGAGATCGATCGACACGTTGGACGCACCAGCCCCGCCGAAGACGGCGGTGGCTAGGGTCGGCGCCACGGCCCGCACGCCGCGAGCCACGTAGTTGGCGTGCTGCTCGGCGCCGAACGCCACGCCGCCGAGCGCCGAGCCGATCCAGATGCCGGTCCGCTCGGCGGA
>CBFGSY010000009.1:0-31967 GCA_965651545.1 uncultured bacterium
GCAATCCCTTCGTCGGCCGCTGCCCGCGCTGCGGCACCGAGATCCCTTCCGGCCTGGGGCTGTGAGAGTCATCACCGTCGTGGGGGCGCGACCGCAGTTCATCAAGGCGGCCATGGTCAGCCGCCGCCTGCGCGAGTCGCACGAGGAGCTGCTGGTGCATACCGGCCAGCACTATGACGCCGCCATGAGCGAGGCCTTCTTCCACGAGCTGGAGCTGCCGGACCCGGACCTGAACCTGGAGATCGGCAGCGGTTCGCATGGCTGGCAGACGGCCCGCATGCTGGAGTCGTTGGAGCCGATCCTGCTCGAGCACCGGCCCGACGGCGTCCTCGTCTACGGCGACACCAACTCGACGCTGGCCGGCGCCCTGGCGGCGGCCAAGGCGGGCTACCCGGGTGGCCGTCGCCCGTGGCTGGCGCACGTGGAGGCCGGGCTGCGCTCGTTCAACCGTGCCATGCCGGAGGAGCGTAACCGGGTGGTGACCGATCACCTCGCCGACCTGCTGCTCGCGCCCACGTCAGGCGCCATCGACCAGCTGGGGCGCGAAGGGCTCGCCGGCAGGGCCGAGCTGGTTGGCGACGTGATGGTCGATGCCTACTGCTGGGGTGCCGACCGGGCCGAGCTGCACCTGCCGCCGGAAGCGGCCGAGCGGCCTGGCTATCTGCTGTTGACGCTGCATCGGGCGGACAACGTCGACGATCGGGAGCGCCTGTCGCGGCTGCTGTCGATGCTGCCGGACGACCGGCCGGTGATCTGGCCCGTGCACCCTCGGGCCGCGGCCGCGCTCGATGCCCTTCGCCCGCGTCTGCCAGCCACCCTGACCGCGCTGGAGCCCGTCGGCTACCTGGCCATGCTCGCCCTCGAGCGCTCGGCGGCGGCGATCGCCACCGACTCGGGTGGCGTCCAGAAGGAGGCGTACCTGGCCGGCGTGCCGTGCGTCACGCTGCGCGGCGAGACCGAATGGATCGAGACGGTGGACGCCGGCTGGAACCGCATCGCGGGCGACGATCCTGAGGCGCTGCGCGCGGCGCTGGCGGACGAGCGCTTCATGGACCGCCAGCGGCCGCGGCCAGAGGCCTTTGGCGACGGGCACGCATCGGAGCGGGTGGTAGCGGCGCTCGAGCGGCTCGATGCGGCCTGGCGGGGCGGCGCGGCATGATCTCCATATCCGGGGTGGCGGCATGACCGACGGCGCGCCGCGCCCGCTGCGCGCCGGCGTCATCGGCCTGGGCAGCATGGGTCTCAACCACGCGCGGGTGTGGGACGAGGCGGTCGATGGCGTGCGGCTGATCGCGGTCGCCGACCCACGACCCGAGGCGCTGCAGCGCTGTACCGAGCAGCGCTCGGTGCGCGGCTACGCCGAAGCCGCCACCATGCTGGCCGAGGAGGAGCTCGACCTGGTCAGCGTGGCCGCCCCCACCTCGTTGCACGAGGAGCTCACGCTGGCCGCGTTTGACGCCGGCGCCCACGTGCTGGTCGAGAAGCCGATCGCGGCCCAGCGCGCGGAGGCGGAACGGATGATGGCGGCCGCCGCCAACGGTGGCCGGCTGTTGAGCGTGGGACACATCGAACGCTTCAACCCTGCCATCGTGGAGCTGCGCCGGCGGCTGCAGGCCGGCGAGCTGGGGCGCGTCTTCGGCGTTACCGCAGCGCGGCTCGGGCCGTTCCCTGATCGGATCCGGGACGTCGGCGTGGTGGTCGACCTGGCGCCGCACGACCTGGACGTGATGCGGTTCCTGCTGGGAGCCGATCCGATCCGCCTCTATGCCGAGACCGAGCGGCGCATCCACACCGATCACGAGGACCTCTTCGTCGGCGTGCTCAAGTTCGCGAACGAAGCCGTCGGGCTGCTCGAGATCAACTGGCTGACTCCCATCAAGGTCCGGACCATCACGGTCAGCGGCGAGCGGGGCATGTTCCGCGCCGACTACCTGACCCAGGAGCTGGCCTTCGTGCCGAATCCCGCACGGGGCACCGTCGGCCCAGGCCAGCCGGAGCTGCTGCCCGTCGCCCGTCGCGAGCCGCTGCTCGTTGAGCTGGAGGCATTCGCGGCTGCTGTCCGCGGCGGCGGACCGCCGCCGGTCGACGCGAGGGAGGCGCTGGTGGCGCTGATGCTGGCTCGTGCCCTGGTCCAGGCGGCGAACACTGGCACCGCCTTGTCCGGTGCGGCCTTGGAGGCGATCCTGGCGTGAGGATCGCGGTCGTCGGCCTGGGGCATATCGGGCTGCCGCTGGCCGTTCAGTACGCCCTGCGTGGCCACGAGGTGGTCGGCTGCGACACCGATGCCGCCATCGTGACTGCCCTGAAAGCTGGTCGCGCCCCGCATGACGACGAGGCGGCGGTAGTGGAGGCGGTGCCCGAGCTGGTCGCCGCCGGGCGGTTGCGGGCCACGACCGACGACGCGGAGGGGGCGCGCGGTGCTGAGGCGGTGGTGGTGATCGTGCCAGTCATGGTCGATGCCGGTGGCGCGGTTGATCTGGGTGCCATCGACGCAGCGACCGCGGAAGTCGGACGCGGAATCGGCCCCGGCACGCTGGTCATATTCGAGACGACCCTGCCGGTGGGGACGACACGCGATCGGCTGGCCCCGATGCTCGCTCATGCCAGCGGCCTCGCCCCCGAGCGCGACCTGTTCGTCGCCTTCTCCCCGGAACGCGTCCTGGTTGGCCGGGTGCTGGCTGACCTGCGCCGCTATCCGAAGGTGGTGGGCGGCATCGGTCCGGCGTCGACCGGACGAGCAGTGGGCTTCTACGAGGCCGCACTCGATCCTGGGACGGAGATCCGCGCGCTGTCCAGCGCCGAGGCGGCCGAGATGACCAAGCTGGCGGAGACGACGTACCGCGACGTCAACATCGCGCTGGCCAACGAGTACGCCCGATACGCCGAACGGCGTGGCCTGGACGTGCTGGAGGTGATCGACGCAGCCAACTCGCAGCCGTACAGCCACATCCATCAGCCCGGGGTAGGGGTGGGCGGCCACTGCATCCCGGTCTACCCGCGCTTCCTGTCGAACGGCGAGGCCGACCTCCAGCTGCCGCCGCTGGCGCGGCAGGTCAACGACAGCATGGCGGCATGGTGCGTGGACCGCGTTCTCGAGCGGCTCGGCAGCCTGGAGGGGATGCCCGTCCTGGTGCTGGGCATTGCCTACCGTGGCGACGTGCGCGAGGACGCGTTCAGCTCCGCCTTCGCGCTGCGCGACGCGTTACGCGCGGCCGGCGCACGGGTGCTCGGGCACGATCCGTACTTCGACGCCGAGCACCTGGCGGAGCGGGGCTTTGAGGCGTGGGATCCCAAGCAGCCAACCACAGCCCGGGTGGCAATCCTGCAGGCCGCACACGCCGCCTACCACGATCTGGAGCTGGCCGGCATCCCGGGCCTGGAGCTGCTTGTCGACGGGCGGAACGCCCTCGACCCGGCCGCGGTCACCGCGGAGGGCATCACGTATCTGGGCGTTGGGCGCTGAGGCGAGCCGATGACGGCGCCCGACCGCATCGACCACCCGGCGGCCCCGGCCCACCCCCAGGTCGGGTTGGCCGCCGGCCGTGGAGTCTGGGTTGTGCTGCCGACCTACAATGAGCGCGACAACCTGGAGGCCGTGGCGTCCGCCATCCTGGCTGCCCTGCCGGAAAGTGAGCTGCTGATCGTCGATGACAGCTCGCCGGACGGTACCGGCATGCTGGCCGACACCATCGCGGCCCGTGAGCCGCGGGTCCAGGTGCTGCACCGGCCGGGCAAGGAGGGCCTGGGCGCCGCGTACCGGCACGGCTTCCGTTGGGCGCTCGGCCAGCCCGGCGTTCGCGCGGTGGTGCAGATGGACGCGGACTTCAGCCACGATCCGGCGGACCTGCCTCGCCTGCTGGCGCCCCTGATGCGAGACGCGGACCTGGTGCTCGGCACGCGCTACGTCCGAGGCGGCGCCACCGTTGGCTGGCCACTGCATCGGCGGCTGATCAGTCGCGCGGGCACGCTGTTCGCTCGCACCGTGCTGCTTCTCCCGTACCGTGACCTGACGGGTGGCTTCAAGGCCTGGCGCCGCGAGCTGCTGGAGGCGGTGAGACTGCGCGAGGCGAACGCCAGTGGCTACGGCTTCCAGATCGAGATGACGTGGTGGTCCCATCGGCGCGGCGCGAAGATCGTCCAGGTGCCGATCACCTTCCGGGAGCGCATGGCGGGCAGCTCGAAGATGAGCGGCGCGATCGTGGCAGAGGCGCTGCTGCTGGTGGTCAGGCTGCGCCTGGCGGCGATCGTCGAATTCCTCCGCCGGCGCTGACCCCGGCCCGAGCGCCGGCTGTGGCGCGGGCGGGACCCATCGGCTAGGATTCAGCCTCGCCCAGCCGAAATACCCCTGTTTCCGCGTGCTTTCCGAGAGGCGTTTCCGAGCATGTCCTTCCGCAATCGACCGGTCCTCGAACGCAAGCATCGTCCACGCTGGCAGGACGAGCTGCGCACCCAGCAGCTGGTGGTCGCCGGCTTCGCGCTTGCCATTGCCGTCGCGGTCGGCATCTTCGGCGCGGCCGCCTGGAGCACCTTCCACGAGGGCAGCCTGCGGCAGGCGGCGCTGGTGGATGGAACGCCGGTTCGGCGGGCGGACGTGATCAAGCGCATCCAGATCGTGGCAGCCGAGCTGGAGGCCCGCTCCGTCGACCTGCAGGCGCACGCCGGAGGCACGCAACAGCAGGCGATCGAGCAGCAGCTGTCGAGCATCCAGGCCGCGCTCAGCAGCGTCGTGCAGACCGGGACGGACTCCATCGTCAACGGCCTCCTGTTCGACCATCGCGCGGATGAGATGGGAGGTCAGCCTTCGGCCGGGGAGATTGACGCCGAGATCGATTCACGCCGGCTGCAGCCGGCTCGCTGGGAGCTGTCGCTGATCATCCGCGTGCCGGTCAAGCAGGAAGGCGCCGAGGAGGTCACCGACGAGGACTGGGCCAAGGCGCGGGCAGACATCGATGACATCAAGGCCGAGCTCGACGGGGGTGCCAATTTCGGGGAGCTGGCCGTCCAGCACAGCGCGGATCCATCGGCCACCCAGAATGGGCTGCTGGGTTGGATCGACGCGGAGACCCCGGCGTACGGGAAGTACGCCGCGGCAGCCGGTGATGCGGAGGCTGGCGAGGTGGTTGGCCCGCTGAAGAGCGACGCGGGCTGGTACCTGCTGCGCATCGAGGATCGCGAGGAGGCGGGACGCGACGAGGTGCTCGACGAGGGGCTTACCAGCATCGGCGTGACGGATGCCGAATATCGCGAGTATGTCCGGCAGGAGCTGCTGGTCGAGCGCGTGCAGGACTACTTCCAGACCACCGTGGTGCAGCGATTCCAGCCGCAGCGCGAGATCGCCGAGATCCTGATCAAGACTGATTCGGGCTTCCCGGTCCCGATGATCCGCATCCGGCACCTGCTCGCCAGCCCACGGCCAGGTGCGGAGGACCAGTCCGGCGCAACCGACAAGCAGTGGGCGGCCGCCCGCCGCAAGGCGCTCGAGCTGCGCAAGGCGGCCCTCGAGCCCGATGCCAACTGGTTCGACATCGCCGAGGGGAGCGACGACCAGGGATCGGCAATCAAGGGCGGCGATCTCGGCTGGGCCGATCCGACCGCGCTGGCAGGCAAGTTCGTGCCCGCCTTCGTCACCGCCGTCGAGGGCCTCGAGGTTGGCCAGATCAGCGAGCCCGTGCGCTCGCAGTTCGGATACCACATCATCCAGGTCGTAAGGGAGCGGAGCAGCGCCATGGGGCTCGCCGTGACGCTGTCAACCGAGCTGAGAGACGACCCCGACGCATTCGCCGAGGTGGCACGCAACCTGAGCGAGGACGTCTCCGGCGCCAAGGTGGGTGGCGAGGTGGGCTGGGTGATCCACTACCAGTTCGACCGTGAGCGCGACAGGGCCATCTTTGACCTGCGCGAGCCAGGCGACATTTCCGACCCGGTATCGACCAGCGGCGGAATCTACGTTTACAAGCTGCTGGACACGTCCGAGTCGCGGTTCGTACCCCAGGCGCGCCGGGAGGCGCTGGGCACTGCCGGCTTCAACCGCTGGCTGGAGGAGCGCAAGGCCCAGGCCGGCGTTTGGCTCGATACCGAGTTCGCGCCGACCACCCAGGCCTGAGCGGCGCCGTGGCCGATCGGAGGCTCGACGCGCTCCTGGCCGCGGCCGGCATCGATGCGGCGCATGGGGTCCAGGCGGTTGGGGTCGAGCGGCTGGTCAGCGTGGCGTTCGACCCGGCGCTGCCGCTGATCCTGCTCGGCTCAGACGATGTGCAGCCCGCGGATGTCGATTCGGCCGTGCTCCCCGGACGCCACGCGCGGCGAACCGCGCATGACGTGCTGATGGCCCTCTATCCGCACGGGCACCGCCTGAGGCCACTGCCCGATGGCGATCCGCGAAGCCTGAGCTCCGTGACCGACGACGAGCTGGCTTCCCACGACTGGCTGGTGCCCGCCCTATCGCCGCTGGACAACCTGGCCAGCCCGCACGGGATGGCAGCCATCTCCGCCCGGCTGCGCGCCCCGGACGGCTGCCCGTGGGACCGTCGCCAGACGCATGCCTCGTTGCGTCCCTTCGTCCTGGAGGAGGCGTATGAGACTGTGGATGCCATCGAGCGCGGCCGCCCGGCGGACCTGGCCGAGGAGCTCGGCGATCTCTTCCTGCAGGTCATCCTGCACGCCCAGCTGGCGGCCGAGACGGGCGATTTCGACCTCACCGACGTCTACCGCACGCTGGGCGCCAAGATCGTCCGCCGACATCCGCACGTGTTCGGCGACGTCGAGGTGGCCGACGCTGCCGAGGTGCTGCGCAACTGGGAGAACATCAAGGCCGATGAGCGGGCCCATGTCGGCGCCACGCCCTCGCCCTTCGCGGGCATCGCCCGCGCCCTCCCCGCACTGCCCGCCAGCCGCGAGATCCAGGAGCGCGCGTCGTCGCTCGGCTGGGACTGGCCGGCCATCGAGGGCGTGTGGGAGAAGGTCGACGAGGAGCTGGCCGAGCTGCACGCAGCAGCCGACCGCGGTGACGACGCCCGTGATGCGCGCCTCCATGAGCTCGGCGACCTTCTGTTCGCCGCGGTCAACCTCTCCCGCTGGCTGAGGCTCGACCCGGAGGAGGCGCTGCGCGCCGCCAAACGGCGCTGGATCGAGCGCTACGAGCGGGGGGAGACGCTGGCCGCTGCCCGCGGGCTGGTGCTGGTCGACCTGTCGGCCGAGGAGAAGGACGTACTCTGGAACGAGGTGAAGGCCGGGACGCGCGAATGAGCCGGCTGGCGATCGTTGTGCACGCGATCTATCCCGGCGACGCGCGCATACGTCGCCAGAGCGACGCACTGATAGCTGCCGGGCATGAGGTCGATGTCTTCTGCCTGCGCATGCCAGGCGAGGCAGCCTTGGAATTGAACGCGCCGATGCGCATCATCCGCCTGCCGGTCAACCGCGTGTTCACCGGCTTCACCGGGCACCTGGCCGAATACCTGGCCTTCGCTGGTCTCGCCGCCCTCCGCCTGACGGGGGAGCACCGTCGTCGGCGGTATCGGCTCATCCAGGTTGCCACCGTGCCGGATTTCCTGGCCTTCGCCGCCCTTCCGATCCGGCTCACCGGCGTGCCGCTGCTGCTCGACCTTCACGAGGACATGCCGGAGTTCTTCCGCGACCGCTTCGCGCACCCAGTGCTGCGGCCGTTGCTGCCTGCCGTGACCCTCTCCGCCAGGGCGGCTGCCGCGCTGGCAACGGAGCTGATCACGGTCCACGAGCCTCTGCGCCAGCTGTCGATCGCTCGTGGCGTGCCGCCGGAGAAGATCTCGGTGGTCATGAACTCGGCCGACACGCGCCTCTTCGATCCCGCCAGGCATCCGCGGCGTCGCTTCATGGAGGATGGCCAGCTCCGCCTGATCCACCATTCGAACCTGCAGCGCCTTTATGGGCTCGACACCGCGATCGAGGCTGTGGCACGCCTCGACCCAAGCGTCCTGCCGCACCGCCTTGATGTCTATGGCGACGGTCCCTTCCGACAGCAGGTCGAGGCGACGATCGCGCGCACCGGGACGGCGGACCGCGTACAGCTGCACGGCCGCGTTCCGATGGATGCCCTACCGGGGCTGCTGGCCGCCGCCGACATCGGGCTGGTGCCATCTCTGCCAGAGCCGTACCTGCAGTACTCGCTCAGCACCAAGCTGCTGGAGTACGCAGCCATGGGCGTACCGATCATTGCCAGCGACCTGAAGACCGTCCGCGCCCACTTCACGCCCGAGGCGGTGCGCTACGTGCGCGGTGGCGATCCGGCTGCGCTGGTCGACGCCATCAGGGAGCTGGCCAAACATCCAGCGGCGGCCGCGCGCCTCGGAGGCGAGGCACGTCGCCAGGCCGGCGCCTACGACTGGAGGGCGCAGGCCGAGCGCTACGTACAGATCGTCGAGCGCCTCATGTGACTTGGAAGGGGCCTCGGGAAACCCCGAGGCCCCTTCCAGGGATTGGATCAACCGGTCGACCCTATGCGCGGCTCCGCGCGGTCTTGACGTTCGCCCAGGCCAGGGTGCCGAGTGCGGCAACCAGGATCAGCCCGAAGGCAACGGTTGGGATCGGGCTCGGACCGCCTTGCCCCATGGCCGTGTCAGGCTGGCTTGGCGCCGGCGTGCCGGTGCCACCGGCGACCGACCCCTCGGGGGTCTGCTCCGGTGTCCCACCAGCCGGGGACTGCTCCGGTGTCCCACCAGCCGGGGACTGCTCCGGGGTCCCCGCCGGGGTCTCCTCCGGGGTCGGAGCCGGGGTCGACGTATCGAGAAGGTTGACGAACCGCGCATCCGGGCTGTCGCAGTCGCCGTCGTCATCGACCTCTACTGACTGAGAAGGCGGATTCGCGAGCTGATAGCCGGGCGGGGCCTGGATCTCTGTGACCAGGAAGACCGAATCTGCGGGCAAGCCCGTGATGCAGAACTTGCCGTCGGCCCCGGTCGTGAAGGTCCCTGCCATGCCTTCGACCGTGAAAACTGCGCCCGCCAGTGGGCGGCCAGACTCGTCGTCCTTCCGGATGTTGAGGCTCGCGACGTTTTCGCCTTGCGTCGTGGCCAGGGCGGGGGTGATCAGCACCGTCACGGTGAGTCCAAGCATTGCTAATGCGAGGAGGACGGCAACGGGCCGGGCGAGCACCCTTGACTTGGTCCTCATCGAAACCTGCATCGATCTCGTGCTCCTTCTGCTGCTGGGGGCACGGGGGCTGGATCCGTCCCCCAGACTCGTGAATGTGGACATGCATCGCACGTACCATGCCATCTAGTACGTCCGTCCTGGCTGGAGGTGGGTCCGGTGCCGTGCGGTGTAGTCGCAACCTCGGTGCGTCGAGTCACCAAGGCGGTCCTGCCCCGCGAATTTGCCCCTATCACGTGGTGATCGCTCTCAGCGATCACAGGACGCCTGAGCAGTCCTGAGAGCGTCTATCGATTTCCACGACCGATCAGACGACGCAATCACCGCAGCTGGGAGGGTTGGCTGATCTCTGGCAGCGATATCTAACGAGGCCGCGCGCTGTGTGATCGCCCTCAGCGATACCCGGCGCCAGCTGACGCCGATATGGCTGTCAGCGATTCCCGGCGCCAGCCATAGCCGATATGGCTGTCAGCGATTCCCGGCGGCATCTTCGCCGAATTCCGCCCTACGTCACGACGGTCAGCGAGAAGCTATCCGCGTAGATCGTGCCCGACAGGCCGCTCACCGACATGACCATCTTGCCGCGCACGGTGCCCGCCGGCGCGGTCACGTTCTCCGCCGTATGGGCCCACGTCACGGTTTGCGCGGTGAACGCGTCAATGCCGCTCGTGCTGATCTTGGCTCCGTTCGATCCGAACCACACGATGCGGATCCGATAGAAGAACGCATCCGACGTAGCCGGGATCTTGGTCCAGCCCTCGAAGTGGTACGTCTCTCCGGCAACCACATCGTTCAGGTCCTGGCGGATGGTGTAGCTGACATCGGCGGCCGAGCGATGACGGCCCGAATAGGTGCCATCGTGGCGCGCGAGGCTCGTCCGGGTGAAGGCCGGGTTTACGGTCCAGAAGTCGGGGCGGTGGTTCCCGTTCCTGTCACGCTCGAAGCCGCCGTTGCGAACGAGGTTTAGCGGGCGCTTGGCCACGCCGAGCTCGATGATCCGGCCGTCGTTCTCATTGGGTTGCGCGTTGTTGTCGCGGCCACGATCGGCGACATAGAAGCTCTTCTTTGACGGATTCAGGCTGGAGGGACCATACGCCAGGGCCGAGGGATGGCTGATGCCGGCTGTGGACAGGTCGAATGCCTTGATGAGTGAGCCGTCCGTCGGGTCGATCTCCAGGATGTCGGCGTTCTTCTCGTTTGCGACCACGAACAGCCGATTGTTGGCGAACTCCAACCCCTCGAGGTCGGTCACACCCAGGCCGCTGAGGTTCAGGTCCTTCCTCACGTCGTCCGAGTCGGGGCCGCAGCCTTCGATCTTGAGGTTTGGCCCCGGATCGAGGCGGAAGACGATGCCGGTGGTGGCGTCGCTGACCCACAGGCTGCCGCCGCCGAAGGCGAGGCCCTCCGGATCGTGGGAACCGCAGGGGCCAGTCGCGAAGGATCGGCGCTTGTCGTCTCGGGTCCCGTAGATGCGATCGGGTCCCAGTACCGTGACGTTGATGCTCCCCCGTCCATTTACGAGGTTGTACGGGGTGTCATCGGAGAAATACCAGACGTTCCTCGACGTGTCGGCCGCAATGTCGGTTGGCTCGTGCGAGAAGCGGTAGGTGCTCATCGACCGCTTCACGACTCCTCGGCGCGAGGTGAGCCAGATATTGCGGCCCTTGTCCAGGCCGGTCTCGTCGACCTCGGAGTCTGCCACCAGCAGCTGGCCGTTCTTGAGGTCGAGCCCCGTCGGATCCGGGCTCGGGGCGCTGAACCGCGAGGTGAGGATGACGTGGCGGACGAAGGTGCTGGCTGCAGCGACCGGCGTCATCGGCGCTGTCGACAGGACCACGACGATGGCGATGGCGATGGATGCGAGGCGGCGCACGGATTCTCCCCTCAATCGTGGTTAACGATGAACCCGCAGCGGATGGCGGGCAGCCCATCATGCGGAATGCAGTTCGCTTTGTCGAATGGCACGGCTCGTGCCAACTCTGGTGACGGTTCTGGCCAGATCTCCCTACACGGTTACCAGGCGCGGTCCCGGCAGCAGATTCTGGCCACCGGTGCCGGCAGGCGGCAATCTGGCGGAGTTCCCCGGGCCGCTTGAGCGCAACCGTCGCTTGAACGCGACCCGCGATCTGGCTTAGCTGCCTCCTCAGGGCATTCTGGCCAGATATGCGTCCGGCAAGCCGGCCACTGAGGCCTCCCGCGCCCAGGAGGGGTGGTGGCGGTATGATCCGATCGGATCCGAGCGCCAAGATGCGGGGCGTAGCGCAGCCTGGTAGCGCACCTGCTTTGGGAGCAGGAGGTCGCCCGTTCGAATCGGGCCGCCCCGACCAACATCGGTCCAGGAGGAAGATGATCTTCAACCTCGACGAGGCACGCGACGAGCTGCGGCGCACGCCCGCCGTGCTCAGCGACCTGGTCGACGGGCAGCCGGATGCCTGGCTGGCCGCGAGGCCGGCGGACGGCGAGTGGAGCGCCCACCAGGTCGTCTGCCACCTGGCGTATGTCGAAGAGACCGACTGGTTGGTGCGCGCGCGGATGATCCTGGAGGAGGGCAAGGCGCGCGCCTTTCCGCCGGTCGACCACGGGGACCAGACCGATCGCTACGCGGGCATGGGAACCGATGCGGTGGCTGCGCGCTTCGCCGCCCTGCGGCGCTCCAACCTCGAAGCGCTGGACGGGCTGCAGCTCGCTGACGTCGATCTCGGGCGCCAGGGCCTGCATCCCACGCTGGGCCCCGTGACCATGGCCCAGCTGCTGGCGACCTGGGTCGTCCACGATCACAACCACCTGGCGCAGCTGCACGGCGCCCTGTCTTCGCACTACGTTGCCGAGGTCGGCCCCTGGCGCTCATTCCTCGGCATCCTCGATCACGTCGAGCGCTGAGACCACCGTTCTCGCTCGATGACCTCATCCACCGCCTTCGGCGTGGCGCTGCTGGCCGCGCTGCTGCTCACTCCTCTTATCCGCGGTGCCGCCCACGGCGCCGGCCTGCTCGACGAGCCCGAGGGTCGCAAACAGCACCCAGCGCCGATTCCGCGGCTGGGCGGCGTCGCCATCGCCGCCGCCTTCTACGTGGGCATGGCCGCGGCGCTGGTGGTCGCCCGCCTCATGGGCCGGCGGCTCGGCGTCGATATCGGGCCGCTGGCCGCCGTGCTGGTGGGCGTGGCCCTGGTCGCGGGGATCGGCCTGCTTGACGACCTGCAGGGGATGCGCGCCGGAGCGAAGCTGTCGGCGCAGATCGCCATTGCGCTGGTGGTCTTCGGCCTCGGCCTGTCAATCGAACGGCTCGACGGGCCATGGGGGACGCTGGCCCTGGGCGCGTGGTCGCTGCCGGCCACGGTGCTCTGGCTGGTGGTGACGATCAATGCCGTGAACCTGATCGACGGCCTGGACGGCCTGGCGTCGGGCGTCGCCTTCATCGGCACCTGCGCGTTCGCGGCCATCAGCCTCACCCTGCCGGCGGGCGACCCGCTGCTGCCGGTGCTGGCCGCTGCCGCCGGCGGCATCCTCGGCTTCCTGCGCTTCAACCTGCCGCCGGCCTCGATCATCATGGGCGACACCGGCTCGATGCTGCTCGGATTCCTGCTGGCGGCAGTGGCGATCGGGGTGACCCAGGTCCAGCCGGTCGGCGCACCGCCGTGGGTTCCGCTCGTGGTGCTGGCCCTGCCGCTGGCCGATACCGGCAGGGTCGTCGTCCGCCGCCTGCTGGCCGGCCATCCCATCTTCGCGCCGGATCGGCGGCACGTGCACTATCGGCTGTTGGCTCGGGGGCTCTCACAGCGAGTGGTGGTGGTCGTCCTGTGGGCGGCCTCTGCCCTGCTCGGCGCAGCAGGGTTCGCGCTGGCGGCGACGGCGAGCTAGCTGGCCGGCGGCCCCATGTCGTTGGTGGCGATGTACCAGCCCTCCACGGTGTCCGCGCCGAAGAGGCGCTCCATCTCGGCGCGCACCCGGGCGCGGCGTGGCACGAGGACGTAGTTCGCCAGGGGGTCGGCCGGCGGAACCACGAACCTGGGCAGGCCCAGCACGACCCGTTCGATGTCCGGTCCGGTGATCAGCGGCAGCAGCGATGCCAGGTCGCCGGCCTTCGACCGCGGGAAGTCGGTTGCCACCGTCGAACCGATGGCCTCCAGCACCCTGGGCAGCTCGAAGATCAGGTCCATCTGCGCGAACTCGCGCCGCAGCTCGAGCAGCACCTTCTGCTGTCGCTCGGATCGCATGAAGTCGTCCAGCGGCTGCCGCGTCCCGTCCGGCATCTCGATGTAGCCCTTGCGAGCGCGGGCGTACGCCAGCGCAAGATCGCCCTTGTACTGCGAACAGCCCGCCGGCAGCTCCACCCCGCGCCGTCGTCCCCAGGTTGCCCTGGTGCCTCGGTATGTCGGATCCACCAGCTTGCCCGGCAGGCACAGCGTGAGGCCGCCCAGCGCGTCGATCATCTGGTTGAAGCCCACCAGGTCGACCGTGGCGTAGTACTGGAGCGGAATCCCCAGGTAGAGGCCCACGCTGCGCTCCAGCGTGCGCAGACCGCAGGCATGGCCGGAGTCCGGAGGCAGGTCGGGACACCACAGCGCCGGATTCCGCCCGGCCTCGGTGGACAGCTCGTTGATCTTGTTCGGGTAGAGCCCATCGGGATAGACGCTGCGGTCGGGCAGCGGCATGAGGGCCGTATCGCGCGGCACCGAAATCATCACCGCGGTGCCGGCCGCGGGATCGACGCTCACGGCCAGGATCGTGTCGGTCAACGACTCCTCCCGACCGGGCGCGGCGTCGATGCCGAGCAGCAGGAAGTTGATGCGCTGCGTCCCGTCCCACGAGTAGTCGGGCTGGTTCAGCGCACCGGTGTGCTGGCCCGGGCCAGCTGCTCCACGCCCGCCGCCAGAGAAGACGTTTCCCAGCGTCGCATTCAGCTGTCCGACCACAAGCCCGGCCCAGGCGTGCATTCCGACGGTGGCCAGCAGCAGGGCGACAACCAGCACGACGGTGGCGATGCGCCGGGCCGGGAGGGTCCGCCAGAAGGCGGTCCTGCTCTCCGTGCGCGCATCGACGGCGTCGCTCGCCAGCTGCCTGAGGTCGACGTCCGCGAAGCCAACCTGGGCGATTGCGAACAGGCGCCATACCAGCAGCGCCACGTCCAGCGCAATGATGGCCGTCAGGAAGGACGACGAGAGCAGGCTGTTGAGGGCCTGGCGACGGCCGAGAGCGAACGCGACGATCGCCGCCAGGATCAACGCCACCACCGGCAACGCCAGCAGGGCCGCCAGCCGTCGGTTGCCCGCGTAAGCCTGCCCCAGGCCAGGGAACAGGAAAGAGAGGAGCGCGGCCACTGCCGGATAGCGCTGGCGCGGGCGGTCGAACATCGGCACCTGCCTACGGGATCCGCGCACGCGCGGCCATCTTGCGGCGGGCGGGGCCGCATTCTACACCCCGTGCTCGCTCGGCCTGCGAGCTGCCAAATGTGCGGATTGTGGTGACGGTGCGCGACGCCCTGGGTACTAGGGTTGGGTCCGGTGCGGTAGGACTTTTGCACCAGTCGTCATGGGACCCTTAGACTGGCGGCCGCGACATTTGTGTGCTGCCCACACCCAACTGCCAGGACGACGTGCCACCAGAAATCATCTTCCTCTCCGTCAGCGCCGCCGTAGCCGTCCTGCTGGGGATCGGTGCACTGGTCGCCGCGATGCGTGCCAGGCGCGAGGCGGCGGACGGGGATCCAGGCGCCGACGACGAGCGGGCTCGCGCTCCGGCCGACAAGTACGAAACCGACACCTCCGCGCTCGAGCGCCGCGGGCGCAGCTCCTACCACACCGCGGTCCGCGTCCTCTGGTGGGTCTCCATTGCCGCGGTGTTGATCGGAGTGGGCCTCTCCAATGCCTACGACGCTTCGCAGACGGCCATCTACGTGGTCGGCGCCATCGGGGTGGGCGCGGTCATCCTGCTGCATGACGTGCTGCCGGATCGACTCCGCTCCGGGCCGGTGATCGCGTTCGAGATCGTCCTGGCGATCGGGCTCACGACCGCGATCCTGGTCCTCACCGGCTACGGGTCGTCGCCGTTCATGTTCGGCTACAACCTCGTCGCGGTGGCCGTGGCGCTGGCCCTCGGCGGGCCGGTGGCGCTGCTGGTCGCCACCCTGGCCAGCCTGGCATACCTGGGCGTGCTGGCCCTGGATCCGAACGTCTCAGCCTTCGCGACCGCGGACCTGCTCCGCTTCGGCCTGCAGATCGGCTCCATCTGGCTGCTTGCCTACGTTGCCGGCGTCTTTGCCTCGGGTGAGCGGCGCATGCGCGCCTCCGTCCTGCAGATGTCCAGGACCGATGCGCTGACCGGCCTCTACAACCGCGGCCAGCTCTTCCCGACCCTCGAGCAGGAGGTCCAACGCACCCGCCGCAGCGAGCGTGGCTTCTGCCTGCTGATGATCGACCTGGACGGCCTGAAGGCGGTGAACGATTCGTACGGCCACCATCGTGGCGACGAGGTGCTGAGGCATCTCGGCAGCGTCATCCGGCACTCGATCCGATTGGTGGACACCGCCTACCGCTACGGCGGCGACGAGTTCTTGGTGCTGCTGCCGGAGACCGACTTCGCCGGCGCCTTCGTCGTGGCCGAGAAGGTCCGGATCGGTACCGAGGAGATGGGCCTGATCGCCGTTGAAGGAGAGCTGCTGACGAGCGTCAGCATCGGCCTCGTGTCATGCCCGGAGGACGGCACCTCCGCCGAGGAGCTGATGATCGCCGCCGACCGCGCCATGTACCAGGCCAAGTCGCTCGGCAAGAACCAGATCAGCGGCAATCCACGCCCGCGCCGGCTGCCGTACACGCCGTCTGAAGTGGCCGTAACGAGCGTCGCCACCGCCCCACAAGGGCCGATCGCGGCGGAGACTGCCGAGGCGGCTGCTCCGCCACCCGCGCCGATCGAGGCGCCGCCGGTGATCGAGGTGCCGCCGCTGCGCGAGGACGAGGCCACGCCGATCAGTGTCGGGTCGACCAACTCCCACGAGCCGGCCGACGAGGAGGACGCGGACCCGACGGAGGTGCGGCGCCAGATCGCGGTGGCCCGGCTCAACATGGACCCCGATCACCAGATCCGGCGCGCCATGGACGCTTTCCTGACGCCGACCAGGCCACGCGGCGACTCCGACAACTGACGAGGATCGCCGCCCGCTAACGCTCTAAGGTCCGGGTGTACGTCGGCAGGATCTCCCACCACACCACCCCCGGAGGGAGCACGACGCGGTCGCCGCCGTTCACGTAGGTCCAATGCGTTCGCTCCGTCGCGCTGCGCCGCGACCAACGCACCGGGAAGGCGCGGCCGTCCACGTACAGCGTCGCCCGGCCATGCCCCACCAGATGGTGGTAGCGACGCGGGAAGCCACCGGGGTCGTCCGGCCCGTAGACGATGTCCTCGCGAACATACTGGACCAGCACGCTGGTGGCGGTCAGCTGCAGATGGGTGCCGGCATCAACGTGCCGGGCGCCACCCTCGTCACGACGCCACTTGCCTTCGCGATCGTCCCACCTCCAGCCGAAGTTCCAGTAGCTGTTCGTCCAGAGGCGCACCGAGCTCACCGGCCTGCCTGTCGGCAGCCGGACGCCGGGTTCGAACTTCAGGCTGGGCCGCAGCTTTCCGGCGCGCCGGGCCAGGTCATCCAGCCGCTCGTTGTGCCCGAAGTCGCGGCGCAGCTTGCGCACGTCGAGGTACAGGTTGTGCGGCGCGACCCGCGTTGAGGATCGCCAGAAGTAGGGCCACGCCCCGCTGATGCCGTTGACGAACGGCATGTGAGCGGCGTTGTAGCGCCTGATGCCATCGGCACCGGCACCGAAGAAGACGGGCAGGACGTGCATGTCACGCCACAGGTCGATGCTGTAGTAGCGGCCGGAGCGGACCGGTCCCACCAGGCCCGCCACCTTGCGGCAGTAGTAGAAGCCCGTGTAGCGGGTCACGTCTCCCTCGACCGTGGCCTCGACCACCATGTCCGCGAGGCCGAGGTTCTTGACCGGTCGCGCCAGCGGATGGTTCTCGATCTGGACCGCCAGGACGGGTGACTTCGGAAGGCGCGCCCGATCGAGCGGCATGCCGTTCAGCGGGCACCGCGCCTCCGGTTGCGGTGTGGGCTTCGGGGTAGGTGTCGGTGTTGGCCTCGGCGTCGGCCGCGGACTCGGCGTGGGCGTGGCCGTCGGGCTCGCCGACGGGAGGGGAATCGGGGTGGGGGTGGGTTCGGGGGGCCCGGAGAACGCCAGCCAGCCACCCCCCAAGATCGCGACGAGGAGGACGACTGCGGCGACCGCCAGGGCGGGGCGTGACCGCAGGAGGTCCATGGCCCCATCCTAGCTGGCCCCGCCCGGCACGTGCCGCGGTAGACTCGCGCGGTCATGCCCGGCTTCTCGACCCGCGCGATTCGTGCCGCCAGCCGCGTCCCGCCGGCTCCCCAGCCGCCGATCAACGTTCCGATCTACCAGACCGCCACCTTCGAGGTGTCGAGCGCCGAGGAGCTGGCCGAGCTGCTCGAGTTCGCGCGCCCGGGCCACTCGTACAGCCGCTATTCCAATCCCACCCATGCGGCCCTGGAGGAGGCGCTCGCCGAGCTCGAGGCTGCCGAAGCTTGCCTGGTGACAGGGTCTGGCATGGCAGCCATCCACGCCGCGATCCTGTCGACCGTTCGGTCCGGCGAGCACGTGGTCATTCCGCAGGCCGTCTACGGCGGCGTGGTCGGGCTGGCGCAGGCGGTGCTGGCCCGCTCCGGCATCGACGTCACGGCCGTCGACACGACCGATGTGCCGGCGGTCGAGGCAGCCATCGGTGACCGGACCCGCCTGCTCTGGCTGGAGACGATCAGCAACCCGACCACCGCCATGTGCGATATCGCCGCGCTGTCGGAGATCGCCCACGGTCGAGGCGTGGCGGTCGCGGTCGACAACACATTCGCGTCGCCGTACCTGGCCAACCCGATCTCGCTCGGAGCCGACGTGGTGGTGCACTCGACCACCAAGTACGTTGGCGGCCATTCGGACATCACCGGTGGCGCGATCCTGGGCGAAGCGGCCCGAATCGCCGCGGCGCGCCGGATCCTGATCAACGCCGGCGGCAACGCCCACCCCCTCGAGGCCTTCCTCGCGCTGCGCGGGCTGAAGACGCTGGCGTTGCGCATGGAGCGGCACTCGGCGAACGCCCTGGCCGTCGCCTGCGCGCTGGAAGGAGCGTCCGGCATCTCCGCCGTCCTGTATCCGGGCCTGCCCTCGCACCGCCAGCACGAGCTGGCGCGACGCGTCCTGCGTGGCGGCCTGGCGGGCGGCATGCTCAGCAGCGATCTCACCGGGGGACGGGAGGCCGGTGAGCGCTTCCTCGACCGGTTGCAGGTCGCGGTGCATGCCACCAGCCTGGGCAGCGCCGAAACCCTGTGCAGCCACCCGGCGTCCTCGTCACATCGACAGCTGAGCGCCGACGAGCTGCGCCAGGCCGGGCTGACGCCGGGCATGGTCCGCATCTCCATCGGCCTCGAGGATCCGGATGACCTGATCGCGGACCTGGCAGCTGCCGCCGCAGACACCTGACGGAGGGCCGATGGACCGATCCAGCGCGTTGGCCGTCCCGCGCGGCGGACGTGTCGGACGGCTGGCTCGGCTGGCGGAGCGCGTCCTGCGCACTCTGGCCGACCCGCGGCTCGGGCTCGGCCTGCTGGGGCTTGCAGCCGTCTGGAATGCCGTGGCCGCGGCGCGGCCGGACGGGGGCGCATTGCTGGATGCCTGGCCGTACCTGGTGCTGGTTGGCGCCATACTGCTGACGGGCCTCGCCGGCGTGGCCGTCCGCGTGCCTGCCGCCTGGCGGGAGTGGCGCCGGCCGCCGCCGCTGACGGCGCGCGACGACGTGGTATCGGCGGAGGTCCCACTCGCGCGCGAACCGGACGCGGCGCGCCTGGCAGCTCTGGCCGATGACCTGCGCCGTGCGGGCTACCGCGTGGTCGAGCGGGGAGAGGGACGTCGCTGGAGTGCCGCGGGCGTCCGCCGCGGTTGGGCGCGCTTCGCCGGCCTGGCGAGCCACCTGGCGCTGGTCCTGCTGGTGCTGGGAGCCGCCATCGGCTCGGCGTTCGCCGCAGAGACAACCTTCAGCCTGCTGCCGGGCGAGCAGGCTCTCCTCGACCGTGCCCGCCCCGGCTTCACCGACGCGCTCCGGCTCGAGCGGCTGGAGGCGGAGTTCGGCACCGACGGCAGGCCGCAGCGGCTGGATACCACGGTCACCTTCCTGCGCGGCGGCGAAGTGGGCGAGGAGCAGCTGATCCAGGTCAACGCCCCGGGCAGCTTCGGCGGCTACCTGGTGCACGCCTGGCAATACGGCCCTGCCGCGCGACTGACCATCAGCAGCCTGGCCGGGCGTCCGCTTCTCAACGGGCTGCTGCCGCTCGACGATCGCATCGACGGCCTCGCCGCGCGGCTGGCCGAGCTTCCGTCGGTGGGCCTCTCGGTGGGCGTCCTGCTGCTCGACGATGGCAGCAATCGCCTGGAGCTGCGACTGGCCGATTCGGCGGGCCTGGTCGACGCCGTGACGCTGCGGCCGGGCGAGACGCAACGGCTTGGTCCGCTGGCGGTTCGACACGCCGGGCTGGACGCCTACGTGACCTTCCTCTCTCGTCGCGACCCGGGGATGGCGATCCTGTTCACCGGCGCCGCGCTCAGCACGATCGCCGTGGCGATTGCCCTCTGGCTTCCGCGTCGGCGGGCGACCCTCAGCCTGACTCCGGGCGGCCTCAGGGTCGCCGTCAGGGCGGAGCGCTTTCAGCCGGCGGGCGGCGAGCTCGGACGGGTGCTCGGCGCGCTTGGGCTCCCGAGGCCGGGTGGATGACCAGCATCGTCGACGTGTGGCGGGCCGTCGACCCGGATGCCCGTCTGGTATCGGGCTCGTCCGAGGCCCTATTCCGCCCGGTTCGCGCGGTGCAGCGCACACGCGCGGCGACACCGCACCTGCCGGAGCCGGTCGACGGGGCGCTGCTGGTCGTGGACGGCGGTAGCCTGCAGGTGACCTCCGTGGCCGAGATGAGCTCCTGGCTGCGCGAGGCGGGACTGGCGCCAGTGGCGGTCATCCTCGCCGGCTATATCGCGCGATCGGTGCCTGAGGCGGCCGACGATGCCCTGCCGGTGCTGGTCTCCGCCCGACCCGCCCCAGCCCTGGCAACCGACGCCGTCGACTACCTGGCCGATGAACCGGCCGCCCTGGAGCGGCGCCTGCTCGAGCTGCGGCTCGCCTGCGCGGAAGCGGCGCTGGCCGCACCGGACGTCGCGACACCGGCGGGCCTGGTCGCCGCGCGCACCGGCCGGGGAGTGGCGGTGTCGGTCGACGGGGCGCTGCGCGCCCTGCACCCGCGCGCCGCCGGCCGCGCGCTGGCAGCCAGGTTTGCCGCCATGCACGCGCGCCTGCTGGGCGCCGCTCGCGCGGATCGTCGCGAGGTCAGCCGCCAGCATCGAGACGGCGTCTACCTCGTCGAGCGGAGCATCCGGCCCGGCGCCGCCGTCTGGCTCTTCGACGACGTGCCGTTGGCCGCGATCGACGAGGTTGCAGCCGATGCGCTGTCGGTCACCGCTCGAGCGTTGCTGCGGCGTCCGGTGGAGCCGCCGCCCGCGGAGCGCGCCCGGCCCGCGCCCCCGGCGGCGCGCCCCTCTGATCCGCTCGACGCGACGCTCCTGGCGGTGGCCCGCAGCAACGGGCGCGTCTCGCTGGCGGCGAGGGTGCTGGGCGTCCATCGCAATACCGTGCTGTACCGCCTGCGCCGCGCGTCGGCGGAGCGCGGCCTGGACCCGCGTCGCCCCGCAGATGCGCTCCGCATCCTCGCCGACGCCGACGCGAACCGGACGGCTCGCTGAGCGCCCGGTACGCAGCGTGCTGGGATGTGCCCCGTACAACACCGTGCCGCCCGGAGGTCCAGATTGACTGACACACCCGTGGCCGTCGATCGCGCCGTCGTGATCCTGCCTGCGCTCAACGAGGAACGGGGTCTCCGCATCACGCTCAACTCGATCGCGCGGCACGCGGCCGGCGTCAGCGTGATCGTGGTCGATGATGGATCCAGCGATGCCACCGCCGGTGTGGCCGCGGACGCTGGCGTCCGCGTGGTGCGACACGCGTCCACGCGCGGCAAAGGCGTCGCCATCAGGACGGGGGCGGCGGCGACGGACGCGGACCTGCTGCTGGTCATGGATGCAGATGCGACCTATCCCGGTGAAGCGGTGATGCCGATGCTGTCCCTGCTGGCCGATGGGCACGACTACGTGTCCGGGGTGCGGGACGAGGGGCGGCGGCACATCCCCATCCTCAACCGGTTGGGCAATGCCGTGCTGGGCATGGCCATCCGGCGGCTCAGTGGCTCGCCGCTGCGCGACCCGCTGAGCGGCATGTACGCGCTGCGCCGCCGGGCGCTGGAGGCCATCCGGCCGGATGCGGACGGCTTCGCCATCGAGACCGAGGTGGCGGTGCGCGCCGCGCGTGCCGGCCTGCGGACCGCGCAGCTGCCGATCCGGTACGCGACGCGTGCTGGCGTATCGAAGCTGCGGCCGCTGCGTGACGGCCTGGGCATCGTGACGCAGCTCGTTGGCCTCGCAGTCGGGGAGTGGCGATTCCGCCGCCGGCGCACCGTGGAGTGACCTTCGCCCGCCGGGCTCGGGCCGTCACCGTGGAGCGCGCCCTGGTTGCAGCGGTGGCGGCCGCCTTCGTGCTGACGGCGGCGATCGTCGTCGTCGCGGCGCCGCCCTTCACCTGGGACGAGGCTGTCTATGCGCTGACGTCCCGCCACTGGCTGGAGGGCACGCCCGGCACGGGTTGGGGACCGCATCGGCCGCCGGTCCTGTCGGCGCTGGGGACGATCCCGGTTGCGCTGGGGCTGGAGCCCGAGGCTGCCTTTCGCGGCATCGGCCTTGCCTTCGGGACGGGCCTGATCGGCGCCACCTGGTTCCTGGGGCGAACCCTCGCCGGACCGCTGACCGCGGTGGGGGCTGCCATCGCGGTCGCGGCCACGCCCAGCCTGGCGGCGGACGCAGGGCTCTTCCTGACCGATGTTCCGTCCACCGCGATCCTGCTCCTGGTCGTGACGCTCCTGTGGCGGTCGATGGAGCGTGAACCGGACGCCCCGGGACGCGATCTCCTGTGGTTGGCGCCCGTCGCAGCCGCGGCCTTCTACGTGCGGTACGGCTCCATCCTGGCGCTTGCGGCCCTGGCGGTGGCGGCCGCTGTCGTGTGGCCGCAGAAGGTGATGCGCGGCTGGCGCGTGGTCGTTGCCACGGCCGGGCTGACGGCCGCCCTGCTGCTGCCGCACGCGATCTTTGCTGCGGCGCTCACGGGGTCCCCGTTCGGGGTGGCGCTGGGGGCCCAGGCCGGGGCCACGCCGGCCTTCCTCGGTGAGGGTCTGATGGCGTACCTGGGCATGCTGCCCATTGGGCTGGCGGGCATCGTGCCTGGCTCCCTCATGTTGGTGGGGATCATCGCTGCCGTGCGTCTGCCGCTGGCCGGCCGGCGGCCTCGACAGGATCGGGTCAGCAGGGCGTTGCTGCTGCTGGTCCTGACCGCCCTCATCCAGGCGACCGTCGTTGGCCTCTTCATCCTGCCGCAGGTCCGGTACATCTTCTTCGCCATCGCGCTGCTGGTCGTGGCCGGCGTCGTGGCCCTGTCCGGCCTACTTCAGCGCGGGCTGCGGGGGCGGGTGGTGCTGGGCGGCGTGGCGGCCGGCCTCGTCGTCAGCCTGGCGGTGAACCCCTTCACCCTCCGCGACGCCGCGGTGCGCAACCTGGCCGCCAATGGCTGGCAACGGGACATGAGCCACGTCATCGCCGAGCAGGCGGACGGAGCATGCAGCGTGCTTGCCACCGACGTTCCGCAGATCACCTGGTATTCCGGCTGCCATGCCTACAACTTCGGGCACCGCGGACGCGATACGGACCGCGACCGGCTGCTCGTCGAAGGTGATCGGTTCCTCGTGGTGCGGACCGACGGCCGCTTCCAGCCGCCGCCGGAGCTGCTTGCGCTCTACCTGTCGCGGACCGATCCGACGCCGGTGGCTGAGGTGCGCCGCCCGGACGGCACCCTGGCCGCCAGGATCTACCGTTTCCGCTGACCGCCGATGTTGTGCACCCTGCACAACATCTGTCGCCACGCTGGGGGCAGTCCACCGTCCACACGGGCGGTCGATGGCGTAGCCTCCAGGCGTCCCCCAACATCGTTCGGAAGGAGCCCATCGACGCATGGCCCGAAAGGATCTCGACGCCGCCCTCAAGCTTGCCGAGGAGCAGAACCTTCGCTTCGTCAGCCTGCAGTTCACCGACATCGTCGGCCAGGTGAAATCGGTCCAGGTGCCGATGCACCAGCTCGAGGAGGCGGTCCAGCATGGCAAGTGGTTCGACGGCAGCAGCATCGAGGGATTCGCGCGCATCGCCGAGTCCGACATGTTCCTGGTGCCGGACCTGGCGACCTTCGCTGCCATCCCATGGGAGCCGGGTCAAGATGGGGACGGCCTGGAGCGCACGACCGGCGCCGCGCGGGTCATCTGTGACGTCTTCACCCCCAACGGGGATCCCTTTCCCGGTGATCCACGCTGGGTTCTCCGACGCCAGCTCGAGAGGGCGAGGAAGCTCGGCTACGTCCTGAACACGGGTCCCGAGCTCGAATTCTTCCTGCTGCGTCGGAATGAGACCGATGTCGAGACGCTGCCGCACGACGCCGCCGGGTACTTCGACCTCTCCGAGGACCTGGGCACCGAGGTCCGCAAGGAGATGATGAACGACCTCGAGGCGTTCGGGATCAAGGTCGAGACCGCCCACCACGAGGTGGCCACCGGCCAGCACGAGATCGACTTCGAGTACGCCGATGCGCTGCGCACCGCCGACAATGCGGTCACCTTCAAGACCACCCTGAAGGCGGTGGCTGCCCGGCAGGGGCTGTACGCGACGTTCATGCCCAAGCCGTTCTTCGGCATAAATGGATCGGGCATGCACACCCACCAGAGCCTGTGGGACATCAAGAAGGAACGCAACGCGTTCGCGGACCAGAAGGACGACTACGGGCTCTCGCCTATCGCGCGCAGCTACATCGCGGGCATCCTGGAGCATGCACGCGGCATGATCGCGGTGCTGGCGCCACTGGTGAACAGCTATAAGCGGCTGGTGCCGGGCTACGAGGCGCCGGTCTACATCGGCTGGGCGCGCATCAACCGTTCGGCGCTGATCCGGATCCCGCAGATCAGCAAGGGCCAGCTCAACTCGACGCGTATCGAGCTGCGCTGCCCCGACCCGTCGACCAACCCGTACCTGGCCTTCGCCTGCATGCTGGCCTCAGGCCTGGACGGTATCGAGCGCAACCTGACGCCGCCCGAGCCGGTGGAGGAGAACCTGTACCACTTCGACGCCGCCAAGCTGGCCAGCCGGAAGATCAAGCAGCTGCCTGGCACGCTGCGCGAGGCGCTGGATGAGCTGGCGGCGGACAAGGTCATCGGCGAGGCGCTGGGCGAGCACGTCTTCGAGCGCTTCGTCGAGGCCAAGAACGAGGAGTGGGACGAGTACCGCATGCAGGTCACCTCCTGGGAGGTGGAGCGCTACCTGGAGGCGTTCTAGGCTGCCAACACAGTCCGCGCGGTCGCACCGGGGCGCGGGCCTATACTGAGGCCCGCCCGCGCGGCCTTCGCGGCCGGATCCGGGGCATCGCTGAGCGCCAGGAGACGCCCGTGAGACGGCTGCGCCTTGCATTCCTGGGCGATCCGCGGAGCGTGCATCTTCACCGCTGGCTCGAGTCGTTCGTCGTCCGTGGCCCTGTCGGTTTCCTGCTGGAGCCGGACTCATCGACCGCGGATGCCGACCTCCCGTCAGGCGTCGAGCGCGTCCAGTTTCGCTCCCTGAAGGCGCGCCCGTCAGTGGCGGGCGCCCTTGCCGCGCGCAAGGACCTGCGCCGCCTCCTCGGGGCGTGGGAGCCCGACCTGCTCCACGCGCATTACGCTAGGAGCCCGGCCTGGCATGCCTGGCTGTCCGGTTGGCGGCCGTATGTCGTCACCGTGTGGGGCTCCGATGTTCTGCGCGCCAGCTCGATGACCCCGATCGGGCGTCTGGCCACGCGGCTCGCCTTGCGCGATGCGGCCCTCGTGACGGCTGGCACCCGTCGCCTCGCAGCGGCCGCCCTGGCCCTGGGAGCCAGGCCCGATCGGCTTCGCGACGCCCAGTTCGGCATCGACACTGAGCGTTTCCGGCCCGGCGAACCCCCTGCGGGGTCGGTCCGGGAGTTCGCCGTCGAGTCCCGGAGGGTCATCGTGTCGCCGCGGATCCTGGCTCCGCTCTACCGGCACGAGGTGGTGATCGAGGCGCTCGTTGCGCTGCCAGACGATGTGGTCGTGCTCTCGACCGCGATGCTCGCGGATCCCGCCGAGCGAGCCCGGCTGGAGGCCCATGCGCGGCACTTGGGCGTCGCCGACCGGTGGCAGATTCTGCCGGCCATGGACAGCGCCGCCATGGCCGACCTGTACCGCCTGGCCGACGCGGTCGTTTCCGTCCCGGCGAGTGACGCGATGCCGCAGTCTGTCATGGAGGCGATGGCCACCGGTCGGCCCGCGATCGTGAGCGACCTGCCCGATGTCCGCGACTGGCTTGGGGACCTCACTCCGGAGCTCATCGTCCCCCTGGGCGACGCGCAGGCCACGGCAGCCGCCCTGAAGACGGTCCTCTCGTGGCCGGAGGCGACCCGCCGCGCGCTCGGTGAGCGCCTCCGAGCGCGCATCGTGGAGCGCGCCGATGCGCGGCGCAGCATGGACCTCGTCGAGTCCTGGTATCGCGAGCTGGCGGAGGCGGAGTCCAGGTGACGGGCGCGGCGACCTTCACCTCACTCGTCGCGCGCGTGTACGCCACGCGGCTGCTCCAGTTCGTGTGCACGGTGGCGGTGGCCTTCCTGCTCGCCCGATTGCTGGGGCCGGACGGCCGCGGCGTGTACTCGCTGCTCCTGCTGCTGCCATCGACGCTGTTCGCCGTCGGACAGCTGGGACTGCCGTCGGCGCTCACGTACTTCGCGGGAGCGGGCCGTTCGGTCCGGTCGCTGGGCGCGGCCGCCACGCTGGCCGGGGTGCTGGTCCTGGCGAGCCTGCTGACGCTTCCCGTCCTCCAGCCTCTGCTGTTCAGCGCTGCCCCGCTCGAGCTGTTGCAGGTCGCCACCCTGGCCTTGCCGATCCAGCTGGCGGCCTCATTCTTCGGTTCGATCATGTGGGGCCGCCAGCTGGTGCGGCCCTACAGCCGCGTGCTCGCCATCCAGTCGGTGGGCTGGCTGCTGGCTGTCGCCGGGTTGGTGGGCATCGGTGGGCTGGGGGTGCCCGGTGCCCTGGCCGGCTACCTGCTGGTCACCGGCGCCGGCGCCCTGGCCGTCATCGCGCTCGTGCTCCGCGAGCGGTCGCACGAGTCGCCGGGCGGCGGCGCGGAGGATCATCCATCTCACGCCGGCGTCGGGATGGGTGCCCTGCTCGGTTACGGCCTGCGCCTCTACCCGGCGGCACTGGCCACCTTCCTCAGCTATCGGGCGGACATCTTCCTGCTCAGCCTGCTGCTCGGGGACGCTGCCGCGATCGGCCTGTACGCGGTGGCAGTCAGCCTGGCCGAGATCGCCTTCCAGGTCCCGGATTCCATCGCAACCGTCTTCTATCCACGGGTAGCGGGAACGGAGCGCAACGAGGCGAATCGCATCGCGCCATCAATGGCCCGCTTCAGCCTGCTCATGACGCTCCTCGCCGCGCTCGCCCTGGTCCCACTGGCCTGGCTGGCGATCCAGGTGGTGCTTCCGGCGTACCAGGCCAGCCTGCTGCCGTTTCTCATCCTGCTGCCCGGCACGGTCGCCCTCGGGGTGTCGAAGGTCGTCTCAGGCTACATCTCGGGGCTGGGCTATCCGGGCCCGGTCAGCGTCGTGGCGACCGTCGCGCTGGCGACGAACCTCGTCCTCAACGTCGTTCTCATTCCGCCGTTCGGGATTGCCGGGGCTGCGCTCGCCTCGATGATCTCCTACGCGGCGCACGCCATCCTCTCGGTTGGCATCGCCAGCCGGCTGTCAGGTGCGCCCATCCGCGACTTCCTCCTCCCCGGTGGGGCGGAGGTCCATCGGCTCGTGGATCGGCTCGCCGGGCTCCGGCGATGACGCCGTCGCCGCGGCTGGCTGCGACCGTCCCAACCGCGTGAGGCCCACCGAGACGGCCAGACCAACCAGCAATCCCGCTGTGAGGACGTCGGTGTTCATCGTCCGATACGTCCGGTACAGGTCAATGCCGAACAGCGTTGCCATCGCCAGGAAGCCGACCAGGCACAGGCCGACCGCGGTCCCGGCCACACGACGCACCGCGTCAGCGTCACCGCGCGCGCCGAACGCCAGGCGCATGGCCCACAGCAGGCCGGCGGCCACGAGCAGCGCGAACGGCAGCCCGTACTCGGCGGCCAGATTCGGCAGCAGGTTGTGCGCCGACTGCAGCTCCGGGACGTTGGCGTCGGGCCGGATGCTCGCGAACTCCGCCTGGAAGTGCCCCGGGCCGACTCCGAGCAGTGGCGAGCGAGCAGTGAGCTCGACCGCCGCGCCAACCGCCTCCAGGCGGATGCCGATCGAGCCCGAGCCCTGGTACGTATCCGGGTCCCAGGACTCGATTCGCCCCTCCCCCTGCGTGGCGACGATGAAGGCCTCGTATGCGCTGGCCGCCGGCGGGGCAAGGGCTCTCAGCACGGGCAGCGGGTAGGGCACCACCACCGCCAGCAGGATGGCGATCGCCAGCAGCAGTGGTATGCGCGCCCGCCAGCGGCGGACGAGCAATACGATCATCAGTGAGCTGACGAGCGCGGCCGACAGCCACGCCGACTTGGTGTAGGTGAGGAAGAGCCCGACGAGCATCAGGGCGACCGCGATCATGGCGGCGGCAGCCGCCAGCCGTGGGGCTGGCACCCGGTGCCGGACGAAGAGCAGGCTGGCGGCAGCCGGGATGGCCATCACCAGCATGCTGCCGAAGATGCCCACGTTGAAATAGGTCAGCCGGGCGAGCATGTGGCGCTGCTCGTAGAAGTCGGTCGGCGTCACGACCACCAGCAGCCACACGAGGTTGACGACCGTGGCCAGCGCCACGCCGATGGCCAGGGCCAGCAGCGCATCGAGGGCCTGTCCGGCGCTCGGGCGCAGGGCGACGACCACGCCGAAGACGGCCATCGGCTCAAGCAGGCCGTGGAGCGTGATGTTCACCGCGAGGTCGCGCGATGGCGCGACCAGCGTGGCCGCCACCGCCAGCAACGCCGCGGCGGCCAGGACAAGCCGCGTGCGACCGCCGAGCCAGGTCGGGGCATCGGCAGCGACCCGTCGCTCGCGATTCAGCCACGCACCCAGCCCGAGAACGACGATCACGGCGGTTCCCGGCAGGAGCTGGATCGGCCCGACCCAGAGGTCGGCGCGCGCCACGTTGATGATCGGCCCGACCGCCACCCACAGCAGCAGGGCAGGCCATGGACGCCGTACGGCGAGCCCCACCACGACCGCGGCCAGCGTGGCGGCAACGCCGGCCGCCAACCAGCCGACCGCCTGGGACGCCACGACCGGCCGATAGGCTGCGCCCAGCACCAGCGCGAACGTCGCGATGCCCAGCAGGACCCCGGCGACCGTCCGGACGCGCACGCTCACGCTCGGCGGTCCGCGGCGGCCAGCCCCAGGCGCTCCACGATCAGTGCCGCACGGTCATCCCAGGTCGAGCCGGGCGACATGGCGAGGCTGCGGGCGGCCGCAGCCAGGCGCGCCGCCAGGTCATCGTCCCGGAGCACGGCCAGCAGGCCGGCGGCGATCTCAGCCGGCTGATCTCCGGTGAGGATGGCCGCGTCCGTCGGCGCCAGCAGGGCCGATGTCTCGGAAGTCGCGGTGACAATGACAGGCTTCCCGAGCGAGAGGTAGTCGGCCAGCTTCACCGGTCGCGCCAGGTCGCTGTAAGCATTGATCGGTCGCGGGACGACGCAGGCGCGCACATCGACCAGCAGATCGGGCAGGTGGTCACGCGTGCCATCCACGCGCTCGACCCAGTCGGGGAGCGCGCGGTCCACAGCCGGACCGATCACACGCAGCCGTGCCTCGGGCATCTCCCGGCGGACGAGGGTCATCGCCTCGAGCAGCCGGTCCCGGCCATCGGCGGCATTGAGCGCCCCGACGTAACCGATCAGCGGCGCCCGCCCCGCACCGAGATCGGGAGCCCCGGCATCGGTCCCGGGCGGCAGGAGCACCGCGTCGTGGAGTCGCAGCGCCCTGGCCAGGCCCGCCGAGGGCGCGAAGCGCACCGTGGCAATGCGTCTCAGGTAGGCGACGCTGACGCGCCATGCGGCGTCAGACAGCCGCTGCCGCAGGCCGGTGGCAGGGTACAGGTCCCGGAACAGCTGGTAGGCGTCGCGGAAATACACGCCCACCCGGCGCCCACGCCCACGGGCCGCTGCCAGCGCGAGCAGGTCCCAGGGCATGGCGGCAGCGGTCGCCGATTCCACGTACACGGCGTCGTAGCGTCCGAGGTGCCACAGCAGCCACGGCAGCCGGGCGAGGCGCCGCCAGCGTCCGCCCGCGAACTGGTCGAGGCTCACCCGCCGTTCGAGGGCGGCGCCCAGCATCCGGATCCGTACCCGTGGCGCGCTGGCCGGCACGCTGGCGTCGTACATCGCGTACAGCAGCAGGCGAGGGCCGCGCTGCGGCGCGCCGGTCGACATCGGGCCGGACTAGCGCCAGGTGCCCGGTTGGGGCAGCTCGCCCCCGGCGCCGGTGCCGCGCTCGCCGGCGGCCACCGCTGCGTCGATGATCCGCCAGGCGTCCTCGACCCCCAGCCAGCCGGTGACCTCGGTCTCCCGGCCCTCCAGCGCCTTATAGGTGTCGAAGAAGTTCTCGATCTCGCGGAGCCGATGCGGGGATAGATCGTCCAGCGTGCCCGCCTCGTCCCAGCGCGGGTCGTCATGGGCAACCGCCAGCACCTTGTAGTCGTGGCCCTTGTCGTCGCTCATGTCCAGCACCCCGACCGGCCGGGCACGCACCACGCAGCCGGGGAAGGTGGGCTCGCTGATCACCACCAGCACGTCCAGGGGGTCGCCGTCATCGGCCAGGCTGCCCTCGATGAACCCGTAGTCACACGGGTAGTGGACGCTGCTGTACAGGATCCTGTCGAGCACGAACCGATGGCGGGCATGGTCGTATTCGAACTTGTTGCGGCTGCCGGACGGGATCTCGACGACCACCTCGATCGGCGGGCGCTCCTCGGCCATGAACCGAGTATGCGCCTCAGGAACGGGTCGCAAGCGCCCTGTCATAGGCGGCGAGCAGGTTGGTGGCCGATGCGTCCCAGGAGAGCGGCCCGCTCATGCGACTCCGTCCGGCTTCCGCCATCGTGGCGCGGCGGCCCGGGTCGCGCAGCAGCTCGATCACCAGCGCCGCCATCGCGCCCGGGTCGTTGGGCGCCGCGTACACCGCTGCATCGGCGGCCGAGACGCGGGTCTCCTCGAGGTCAAAGGCGACCACCGGTACGCCCATGGCCATGTACTCGAGCGTCTTGTTCATGGTGCAGTATTCGTTGAAGTCGTTGGCCGGATCGGGGCTGATGGCGACGTCGGTGGTGGCCAGCGTCCGCCGCACGTCGGCGTCCGGGATCCGCCCCGTGAAGTGGAAGTCATCGGCCAGGTTCAGGGACTCCACGGTGGCACGCAGCCCCTCGAGCTGGTTGCCGCCGCCCATCGCCACGAAGCGAACCTCGCCCGGCATCTGCTGGCGCACGTGCCGCGCCGCCTCGACGAACAGGTCGACCCCATCCTGCGGCCCCATGGTTCCCAGGTAGCTGACCAGGTAGGGCCGCCCGCCCTTGAGGGCAGGGTCAGGATCGACCGGGAAGATGCGCGAGCGATCCGGCGAGCTGCGCACGACGGTGACACGTTCGGGGTCCACGCCGCCGCGCTCGATCGCGAATCGCCGATAGGTCTGGTTGGTGGCGATCACACCGTCTGCCGCACGGTAGGTCTGGCGTTCCGCCCAGAGCAGGAAGCGATGCACCGCGCCCCCCTTGCGGCCACCCTGGGCCACGTACACCTCCGGCGCTAGGTCGTGCTGGTCGAACACGAACGCCGAGCCGATGGCCCTGAACAGCCGGCCGATCGGGAAGAAGAAGTCCGGCGGATTGCAGGCATGCACGACGTCGAATCGGCGTCCGCTCCACGCCAGCATCGACAGGATCAGGGTGGCGGGCATGGCGACCGCGTACTCCAGCAGGTGGTTCAACAGGCCGGCCGCGGTGGTCGGCAACGGATAGCGGAAGATCTCGATCCCGTCGCGGCGTTCGTGCCAGCGACGCGCGTCCTCACCCATCGGGCAGACGACGGTCACCCGCCACCCGGCGTCGCGAAGGGTCCGCGCTTCGGACCAGACGCGGCGGTCAAAGGGGACCCCCAGGTCCTCGACCAGGATCAACGCTCGCCGGCTCATCGGGGGTGATCCAGTTGCCAGTTCAGGTGAGGAGCGAGGGTGAGGGCGATGGTCGCGGTGAGGTGACCGGGATTGCGGTACACGATGTAGTTGCCCATCACCGGCGTGCACGTCGTCTGCTGGCAAAGCCAGTCGAGCGTCGGGAACAGCTCGACCCCCGCCGTCGCCACGACGGAGGCTTCCAGCTCACGGTAAGCCGGGTCGATCAGCTGCGAAAGCGGGCTCAGGCATTCCTCGATCCGCTCATTGGCCGCGAGGCACTCGAGCGGGTCGCTGGGATGATGCGGGGTCTCCTCCATGACGATCACGCGTTCGGCCGAAGCCTTGAGCTGACGAAGGACCTGGATCATTCCGGATCGCCAGGCGGCGACATCGGCCCCCGCCTCGCGGGTCTCGCC
>CBFGSY010000010.1:0-31581 GCA_965651545.1 uncultured bacterium
AGAGGGGTCGGCACGGTCACCCGCGCCCAGATCACGGACGTGCGGGTCGGAGAGCACGATGGCTTCGACCGAGTCGTCTTCGAGTTCGACAGTGGGATTCCTGAATTCCGGCTCGATGAGGCCACACCTCCGCTTCTCCAGGACCCGAGTGGCCTCGAGATGCAGGTCGACGGCAGCGCCTTCCTGCGGCTGGTCATGCAGGGCGGCACCGCCGTCTCGCCGGACGGGGTCAAGACATATTCAGGGCCCACCGACTTCAAGCCGGGATTCGCCAAGCTGGCGGAGCTCGCCTCGGCCGGTGATTTCGAGGCGGTCAGCAGCTGGTACATCGGCCTGAGCGAAACGTCGTGCGTGCGGATCCTGACCCTCAGTGGCCCATCGCGGCTGGTCATCGACATCGAGCATTGATCCAGGACGCGGCACCGGACATCCCTCGGGAAGGGATCCGCAGCGCCGCTGTGGAGGACGGCCTGCTCCGCTAGCATCGGTCCATCCCACATTCCGCACAGCGGGAGTCACCGATGGCCGACCGACCGATGCCGCCCACAGGCGCGCTCGACACCTCGAAGGCGTACCGCGCCAGGTTCAAGACTGAACGCGGCGAGATCGCGGCAGAGCTGCATGCCGCCAAGGTGCCGCTCACCGTTGAAAACTTCGTCAACCTCGCCCGGGCGGGTTTCTACGACGGGACCACCTTTCACCGCGTGATCCCTGGCTTCATGGCCCAGGGCGGCGATCCCACAGGCACAGGTCGTGGCGGACCCGGCTACCAGTTCGGCGATGAATTCAGCTCTGATCTCCGCCATGACGGACCCGGCGTGCTCTCGATGGCCAATGCCGGGCCGGGCACCAACGGCAGCCAGTTCTTCATCACCTTCGACGCCACGCCGCACCTGGACGGCAAGCATTCGGTCTTCGGGCGCGTGGTCGAGGGCATGGACGTCCTGCGCTCCATTCGAGAGCGCGACCCGGGTCGTGACTCCCAGCCGGGCGACCGGATCGATACGATCGAGATCGAGGAGGGCTGACCGTCCGCCAGATGGACGGGCACCTGCGCCTGGCGAACCTGTCCCAGCTTCCACTCCCGGGCATGACCGCACCGGGGACAATCCGGTTCGTCCCGGGTGGAGGTGCGATCACCTACCTCCACAGCGCCGAGGGGACAAACGTCCGCTCACTGTGGTGGCACGACCTGGCCTCGGGCGAGCGGCGAGTCATCGCGGCGGCCCTGGGCACCGAACGGGACGAGGCGCTCGGCGTGGCGGAGCAGCTCCGACGCGAGCGGGCGCGGACCGCGGAGCTCGGCGTGACCGACTATGCCTGGGCCGTGACCGCGGAGCGGGCGACGCTGCTCGTTCCCGTCGGCGGCGATGTCCTCGTCGGCACCGGAAGCGACGCGAGGGCGGCGGCCGATCGTCTCGATCCGCTCGAGGGTGTGGAGGATGTCGCCGCGACGACCCTCTCCCCGGACGGCCGCCGCGTGGCCTTCGTCCACGACGGGACACGGGAGATCTGGCTGGCCCCAGTCGACGGCGGTCCGCATCGGCGTCTCACGGGCGATGCCGGCGCGGGCACCTTCAACGGCCTGGCGGAGTTCGCGGCCGCCGAGGAGCTCGGACGCCAAGATGGCATGTGGTGGAGCGCGGACGCGCGCCACCTCGCATACGCGCACGCCGACGAGCGTGGTGTGCCGCCGTACATGATCGGCCACCTCGGCGCCGCCGCGATGCCGGCCTGGGAGGAGCACCGCTATCCATTCGCCGGCGGGCCGAATGCCGTGGTCAGCCTGCGGATCATGGACGTCGACCGCAGGCATACGGCCGAGGTCAAGCTGGGCATGGCCGCGGACGACTACCTTGCCCGGGTCGTGCCGGAGGCTGCCGGCAGCTGGCTCGTCGCGGTCCTGCCGCGCGCCCAGCGCTCGCTTCGCTGGCTGCGCGTCGAGGTCGACGGGACGGCGACGGAGCTGTGGACCGAGTCGAGCGAGCCGTGGGTGAACGTGGACGATCACACGCGAGCGCTGTCGGACGGAAGGATCCTGCGGAGCACGGAGCGCAGCGGTTTCCGCCATCTCGAGCTGCGAGGGGCGGACGGGACCTTCGAGCGACAGCTGACGAGGGGCGATTGGATGGTGACCGAGGTGGGGCACGTCGACGAGGAGCGCGGCGAGGTTCTCTTCCTGGCGACCGCCGACGGCGTGACCGAACGCCACCTTTACCGCGTCCCGCTCGACGCGGCGGAGCCGGCCGTCCGGCCTGAGCGGCTGACCGTGGAGCCCGGCTGGCATTACGTCACGGTCGCGGACGACGGCACCTCATGGGCGGACACCTGGTCCAGCCTCGACCACGCGCCAAAGGTCGTCGTCCGCCGCCGCGACGCGCCGGACATGCTCGTCATCCACGAGCCTGCCCTGACGGCGGCCGCCGCGGGATACCTTCCCCCGGAGCTGCTGTCGGTGACGGCCGCCGATGGGGTGACGCCGCTCGACGCCGGCCTCTATCGGCCACGACGTCCTGCGAGCTCGCCACCGCCGTGCGTGGTGTGGGTCTACGGTGGACCACACGCGCAATACGTCAAGCGCGACTGGGAGATGACCGTCTATCCCATCCGCCAGTACCTCGCCCACTGTGGGGTCGCTGTGCTCGTGGTCGACAACCGCGGCGCGGGCGCACGCGGCCTGGCCTTCGAGGCCGTGCTGGACGGGCAGCTCGGCGGGGTCGAGGTCGACGACCAGGTGGCGGCACTCCGCCAGCTGGCGCAGGCCGGGAAGATCGACGCGGCGCGCGTCGGCATCACCGGCGGCAGCTACGGAGGCTTCATGACGCTCAACTGCCTCATTCGCGAGCCGGGCCTGTTCCGCGCCGGCGTGGCGGTGGCTCCCGTCACGGACCAGGCGGGATACGACACGGCCTACACCGAGCGGTACCTGGGCACCCCGGCCCAGCATGCCGACGCGTACGAGCGATCCTCGATCCTGCCGCGCGCCGCCGACCTGCCCGATTCCGTGCTGCTGATCCACGGAGCCCTGGACGAGAACGTGCACCTGCGCCATTCGATCCGGCTGGTGGGAGCGCTGCAGGAGCTGGATCGGCAGCTGGAACTGGTCATCCTGCCCGAGGATCGGCACAAGGTCCGATCGGCAAGCGGCCTGCGCACGCGTGACCGACGCCTGGTACATCACCTGCTCACGTCGCTGGGCGTGCCACTGCCGGACGAGCTGGCGGCGGGCGGAACCCACGGGCCCCAGCCGGTTTAGGAAGGGCACAGGCCGCAACGGAGTCCAATCACCATGCGAAGGCGCGGAGCCGCAGCCATCGTCAGCGCTTGTGCGCTGACTCTCCTTCTCGCCACTGGCGTCCTGGCCGGCGGCTGGGCGAACGCCGTCATGGACGAGCCCCCGAGCCAGCCCGGCGGACCAAATGAACCGGTCACCATCGGCTTCACCCTCCTCCAGCATGGGGTCACGCCGGTCGACTGGGGCGACACCCAGGTCGTGCTGAGAAATGACGCCACAAGCCAGGCCGTCTACTTCGACGCCAGGCCGAAGGGGGCGAAGGGCCACTGGATCGCCGAGATCAGCGTGCCCGCCGAAGGGACGTGGACCTACGAGGTGCACCACCCGCTGGAGATCGCCATGTCCGGCTTCAAGCCGATCACCGTCGGGGACGTCGCCACGACCTCGACCACCTCGACCGCAGCGGCCGGCGCAGCAACGAGCCTCGCTCTGCAGCCAGCCCTGCTGGTGATCGGTGCGTTCCTGGCGCTGCTGGCGATGGCGTCAGTCACCGTGGCAGTGGTCGCGTACAGGCGAACGAGGTTGGAGCGCGCAGGCGCCTGACCCGCCATCCCGACGGATACGACGAGCCCGCCCTGGACCGGAATCCGGGGCGGACTCGCTTACGCCGGCCTACGCGGGGAGCGTCGTTGCCGGCGCGAGGTATCAGGCGGCAACCGGCTCGTAGAGCAAGCCGAAGGTCGTCGCCGGGTCCGGCGCGAAAGCCATGCGCGTCGCGCAACCTGAGCAGACAAGCTCGTCGCTCGCCTCATCCACCGTGAAGTCGTTGACGTCCTTGCACCAGGGGCAGCTGAGCTGAATGTTCATGCGCGCATCCTGAGCTCGACCCGTGACATCTAGCCTGTCGCGATGTCTCGGGTTGCAGCAATTGGGTCACTGGGCCAAGCAACCGCTGCCGCCATGCTCGCACTTGCTCCTACTTGGTCGTAACTTGGTCGGCCGATGCACCAGGTGGGAATCTCGCGCCTGAAGCGGCTCTCTAGGGTCCACCTCGCGGGTTCCGTGGCCCAGTGACCCGCCACCAGCAACGCCACCGGTGCCCCCAAGACTCCGTAGGCCTGCTACTTGCGTAATTGCGCAATCAGTGACAAGATCAGAGGCGATGGAAGCCCTGATCGCTCCCGACGCGCTGCGTGACCGCAGCGCGGCCGTCGCCAAGGCGCTGGCCGACGCCAAGCGCCTGTGCGTCGTGGAGCGCCTCGCCGGTGGCGAGCGTTCGGTCAGCGATCTCTCGCGCGACGTCGGTTGCCAGGTGCCAAACATGAGCCAGCACCTAGCGGTGCTGCGCACGGCTGGCATCGTGACAAGCCGCCGTGAGGGGAACACGGTCTTCTATCGTCTCGCGGACCCGAACGTCCTCGAGGTGTATCGACTCCTGCAGCAGGTCGCCCGCTGAGGCCGACAACAGAAAGGACCATTCAGAACCCATGTCGAACGTACGCGAAGCGACTGATGCGAACTTCGATGAGATGGTGATCAACTCCGAGAAGCCCGTGATCGTCGATTTCTGGGCCGCCTGGTGCGGGCCCTGTCGACTGGTCGCGCCCGAGATCGACAAGCTGGCGGAGAAGTACGCCGGCAGCGTGGAGGTCATGAAGCTCGACGTTGATGCCAACCCGCACACGGCGATGCACTACGGGATCATGAGCATCCCGACCGTTGCCTTCTTCGCTCCCGGCCAGCCGCCGAGGGCGGCTGTTGGCTTCCGACCCGCCGAGCAGCTCGAGGTGGCATTCGGCCTCGAGGGCTTCGTCCAGCCCCCGGCAGCGAGTGACGCAGCCAGCGCCTGACGCTCCTCACTCCCCTGACGACGTAGCAGCCAGACGCCCGCTCCCGCTTGGGGCGGGCGTTTCGCCGTCCGGCATACTGCGGTCCATGCGTCGCCTCCCGCGCCGGCGATCTCGCCGCCCGATCGCCCTCGCCGGCCTGCTGCTGGTGGCGGCGCTGGCCGCGTCCGCCCTGCCGCCACAGACCGCCGCCGCGGACGGCGGGCTGGTGGTGCGGGCGCAGACCCGATACGAGGTGCTGCCGGCCGATCACCGCGTGCACGTCACGGTCGACGCGGTGGCCACCTCGCACGAGCCAAATACGCCGGAGGGCCAGGTCTACTACTCGGGCGTCAACTTCGCCGTGCAGCCCGGCGCCACCAACGTGATCGCCGTCTCGGGCGGGCAGCAGATCGGCGCGACCGTCACCCAGCAGCGCGACGACTTCGCCCTCATCGAGGTGACCTTCGCTCGAGGGGTCTTCTTCCAGCAGAGCTACGCGTACACGGTCAGCTTCGACCTGGTCGATCCGGGCGGAGAGGGAACGCGCGACCTGCGCATCGGTGAAAGCCTCGCTGCCTTTCCGGTGTGGGCCTTCGGCACGGCCAACGAGCCGGGTAGCAGCGTCGAGGTGGACCTGCCCGCCGGCTACAAGGCGAGCCAGGACGGCAGCCGAATGCGACGGTCGAAGGGCGCGGACGGTGGGATCGTCCTTCGCGCGGAGCCATCCGACCCGTTCAGCTTCTTCGCCTACGTGACGGCCGATCGACCGGGCGCGTTCACCAATGACGCCTTCCAGGTCGACGTCAACGGCATATCAACCGGGGTCTTGATCCGCGCGTGGCAGGATGATCCGGATTGGCGCATCTGGGTGACCCGGCTCATGCGGCGCGGCCTGCCCGCCCTGCAGGACCTCATCGGCGTCGACTATCCGGGTCGCGAACCTCGTCGGCTGACGGTGGAGGAGGCCGCGGTCTCGCGCTTGGGCGAGTACGCCGGGATCTATGACCCGGTCACCGGCAGGATCAGGGTCCGCTATGACGCCGATGCCTACGTCGCGCTGCACGAGGCGGCGCATATCTGGTTCAACGGGACGCTGTTCGACAGCCGATGGATCAATGAGGCGTGGGCCGAGTTCTACGCTGTCGAGGCCGGCCGAGAGCTCGGCTTCGACGGTCGCACCCTCCGCCTGACCAGGGCCCTGTTGGAAGCACGCATCCCGCTGAACGACTGGGGCGCCGTCGGCGTCGAGTCGCTGGAGATCGAGGAATTCGCATACGCGGCGACCTACTCGCTGGCACAGGACATCGCCCGGCGCACCCAGCCTGAGGCCCTGGAGCGGGTCTGGCTCGCAGCCGATAGCGGCGAGATCGCCTACCAGCCCATCCACGGGGAGCCCGAGCCGGGCACCGGGAAGGCGACCAACCTGGCTGACTGGAAGCTGCTGCTAGACCTCGTGGAGGAGCGGACCGGCGTCAACCACGCCGACCTTTGGCGCGAGTGGGTGGTCAACAAGCGACAGCTGCCACAGATCGCCGAGCGCCGGTCCGCTCGCGACCGCTACCACGACGTCGTCGAGGAAGCCGGTGACTGGGAGCTGCCGGCGTCGATCCGCCGGGACATGAGCGCCTGGCAGTTCGATGCAGCGGTGGATGCGTTGACGGTCGCCAGCGAGATCCTCAACGATCGCGATGCGATTGCCGCCGCAGCCGCGGAGCTCGACCTGACCGCCCCGTCCACGCTGCGCGACGCCTTCGAGGGCGAGGGCGGACTCGATGCGGCCGCCTCCCAGGCAGGAGTCGAGCTCGAAACACTGGAGCTGCTGGCAGACGGAAGCTCGCGCCTGGCCGATGAGCCGCAGCTCCTGGAGAGCATCGGGCTGATCGGCCGCGATCCCGCCGCCGAGCAGCAGCGCGCTCGCGAATCGTTCGAGAGCGGCGACCTCGACGCTGCCGGCGACCGTGCCGCCGCTGCCCTGGCCATGCGGGAAGACGCCGAGGACAGCGGTCGCATCCGCGTGCTGGTGGCCGGCGGGCTGGTGCTGGTGCTCGACGGAGCTGCGATCGCCTACGGAATCTCACGGCGGCGCCGGCAACGCGGCCCGCTCCTCGTGGGCTGAGTGGACCGATCAGTCACGGCCGTCCTGTTCGGCACCTTCACCCTGCGCTTCAGCACGGGCCTGACCGGCGGCTTGCTGGTCTACTACCTGGCCGATCTACCGGCCTTCGGCGGGGTGCAGGTCGACAGCACGACGGTGGGGATCCTCACCGCCGCCTACTACTTTGCCGAGCTGGCACTGTCGCCGATGTTCGGGTACCTGTCGGATCGGTTCGGGGCGCACCGGATCATGCAGGTGGGCCCGATGTTCGGCCTGGTGGCCGTGATCGTCACCGCCTTCGTGGTCGATCTGTGGATCCTGGGCGCGACACGGCTGCTCGAAGGCGGGGCAGCGGCAGCCTCGATTCCCTCGATCCTCGGCTATATCGCGCTGGCAACGTCGGGCGACCAGTCGGTACGCGGCAAGGCGGTGGCACGCTTCGAGGCTGCGACCCTGCTGGGGATCGGCCTGGGGATCGTCGGTGCCGGACCCATCTTCGACGCGATCGGCCGCGGCGGCTTCCTGGTGAACGGTGCCATCTACATGCTCTCCTTCGCCATCTACCGCTGGGGCGTCATGGAGCTGCACCACGAGTCCAGCGAGGAGGAGCGGCAGGCCGGGACCCACCATGAACGGCCGCAGGCGCTTGACCTGGCGCGCTATCGGGCCATCCTGTCATCCCCGGGCGTCTGGCTGCTGGCGCCGACCTGGATCGCGTTGAACGCGGTGCTCGGCAGCTGGACCACCCAGTCGGTGTTTCAGCTTGTGCGTGAACCGCCAGCCGGGTTCGAGAACCAGCTGCTGATGCAGGGATTCAGCCCGACCAGCGTCAGCATCGGCTTCGCAGGCATCGGTCTCATCTTCATGGCCGGCCTGTGGTACTGGGGGAACCGCTTCCGGGATCTGCGACGCACGTCGATCATCGCCATTGGCGTGCTGGGGGCGTTGGTCATGCTGGCCGCAATCCTCGGACTCAACCACTCGGCGGGCGCCGGGCTGCCGGTCCAGCTGCTCCTCGGCGCGGCGGCCGCCGGCGGGCTGTTCGTGATGGCCGGGGCGACGCCCGCAGCGGTTGGCCTGCTGGCCGATATCAGCGAAAGCCACCCGGCGGACCGCGGCGCGATCATGGGCCTGTACTCGGTCTTCCTCGGCATTGGCCAGATCCTTGGCGCGCTGCTGAGCGGACCGGCCGGCGACTGGGCCGGGATCGACGGGCTGCTGGGCGCAAGCGCCCTGCTGATCGTGATCGCCATGCTGCCACTCCATCGGCTTCGCGCGTCCGAGCACCTGGTGGGAGCGCGCTGAGCAGCCCGCTCCGGCTATCCTTCACGCCCCATGCGCCTCTCCCACCTCTTCTTCGCCAGCCTGCGCGATGACCCGGCCGAGGCCGAGATGGTCAGCCACAAGCTGCTGGTGCGCGCCGGCTACATCCGGCAGCTCGGAGCCGGCATCTACACGCTGCTGCCGCTCGGCTTCCGAGTGCAGCGGCGCATCGAGCAGGTGATCCGTGAGGAGATCGACGCCATCGGCGGGCAGGAGATGGAGATGCCGGTCGTACATCCCGCCGACCTGTGGAAGGAGACGGGGCGTTACGCCAAGATCGGGCCTGAGCTGCTGCGCTTCAAGGACCGCGGCGGCCGCGACATGGTCCTCGCTCTGACGCATGAAGAGGTGGTGGCCGACTTGCTGCGCGAGCTGGTCAAGAGCTACCGCCAGCTGCCGGCCATCGTCTACCACTTCCAGACGAAGTTCCGCGACGAGCCGCGGGCCCGTGGCGGCCTCATCCGCGTGCGCGAGTTCGTCATGAAGGACTCGTACTCGCTGGATGCCGACGAGGAGGGCCTGGACCATTCTTACCGGGCGCACCACGCCGCCTACACCCGCATCTTCGAGCGCATGGGCCTTGCCACGGTACCTGTTGGCGCCGATGTCGGCATCATGGGCGGTAGCCTGGCCCATGAGTTCATGGTCCTCAACGAGCATGGCGAGGACACGCTGGTCCTCTGCGACTCGTGCGACTACGCGGCCAACCAGCAGATCGCCCAGGTGCGCAAGCCGGAGCCACCCGAGGAGGAGCCGTTGCCGGCCGAGGAGGTCGCCACCCCCGGCACCGACACCATCGCCTCGCTGGCCGACTACCTGCGAGTCGGGACCGATCGGACCGCCAAGGCCGCCTTCTTCGTGACCGGCGACGGTCGCCTGGTGACCGCCATCGTGCGCGGCGACTTCGAGGTGAACGAGACGAAGCTGTTCAACGTTGTGAAGGCGGTCGGCGGCCTGCGGCCGGCGTCGACAGACGAGATCCGCGCCGCCGGCATGGAGCCCGGCTACGGTTCGCCGGTCGGCGCCAACGGCACGACAGTCGTCGTCGACGAGCTGGCCGCCCGATCGCCGAATCTGGTGGCCGGCGCGAACCGCGAGGGCTTCCACCTGCGCAACGTGAACGTGGGACGCGACTTCGCCCCGGACCTGGTTGCGGACATCACGAACGCGCGGGAAGGAGACCCATGCCCGCTCGACGGCGGACCGGTCCGGCTGCGCAAGGGCATCGAGGTCGGCAACATCTTCAAGCTGGGCACCGACTTCACCGAGAAGCTGGGCGCCACCTACCTGGCCGAGGACGGGAGCCGGCACCACGTGATCATGGGCAGCTACGGGATCGGGCTCGGGCGGGCCATGGCGTGCATCGTCGAGGAGCACCACGACGAGAAAGGCATCGTCTGGCCCGATGCGGTGGCCCCCTATCCGGCGCAGCTCGTGGCGCTTGGCGCGGGCAAGGATCCTGCGGTGGGCGAGGCGGCCGATGCCCTGTACACGCGCCTGGCCGATGCCGGCGTCGACGTGCTGTACGACGACCGCGACGAGTCCCCCGGCGTGAAGCTGACCGACGCCGAGCTGCTGGGCATGCCCCTGATCGTGACCGTCTCGACCCGCTCACTGGCAGCCGGCGGGGCCGAGGTCACGCGTCGCGCGTCCGGCAAGCGCGCCGTGCAGCCGATCGACGACGTTGCCGCCCAGCTAATCGGTTCCTGAGCGCGCCAGGCACCTGGCCGATGGCGCGCGACCCGAACATCCCCGACGCGTTCGACGTCTACACGCTGGTTCTGCTGCGTCGTCCCCCGGATGCGCCGGCGCTGTCGGAGGCGGAGCTCGATGCGCTGCAGGCACGGCACCTGGCCTACCGAGCGGACCTTCGTCGGAAGGGAATCCTGGTCGTCAATGGGCCGCTGGACGAGCAATCCGACATATCACTGCGTGGCCTTTCCATCTTCGCCTGCGACCTGCAAGAGGCGGCGCGCCTGAGTGACGCCGATCCATCGGTCCAGGCTGGCCGGCTGGCGTACGACCTGATGGAATGGTGGGTGGCGGCCGGCACGCTCGCCTTCCCCGAGTTCGATGGGCAGGTTGGCGACCGGCGGGAGATGCCCGAGGACTGATCAACATCCACCGCTCGGTCCGTTGGAAGCGGCTGAATGCTTGCGTCGCGAGCGTAGTATCGAGTTCGGATGCAGCCGCTGCGGGTGCAGGTCGTGGCTTACGCGCCGACCGTGTTCCGCCACTGCCAGCACTGTGAAGTCGCGTTTGCCGGCGTGGGGCTGGCCGAGCGCATGCATCGCAATGAAGCGCGCGACGCTCTGCCGGACGATCTGATCGCCGATTTCCAGCGCGTCTCGGACTGGGTCCACGAGCTGCTCACACGGCACGGACCGAACGTGGCCGTGACGGTCGTCGACGCGGCAAGCATCGAGGGCTTCTGGACGGCCCTGCGCCACGGAGTACGCCGTTTCCCGGCGGTCATCGTCGGCGGCCATGCCGTCCGTGGGACGGGGCTGGAGTCCGCCGCGAAGGAGATTGCAAGCCGAGTCGGCAACCGCCCATCCGCCGGACTGGCATCGGGAAGGAAGGAGGTTCCTAGCGGGAGCAGCAGCATCGACAGCGCAGTCGACTGAGCCGGAAGACGCACATCAAGGAGGAGCGTGCCGATGAACTCCCTATGGGTCGTCGTCATCGGCGTCGTGGTCATCTACCTCGCCTACAACTTCTACGCCCGGCGCATCGACCGGGTCGTCATCCAGGCCGATGCGAACCGGACGACCCCGGCCACCATGTACATGGACGGCGCGGACTTCGTCCCCACCAGCCGCTTCGTCCTGTACGGATATCACTTCAAGTCGATCGCGGCCGCGGGCCCCATCGTGGGGGTCATCACGGCGGCCAACATCTGGGGCTGGCTGCCAGCCATCATCTGGCTGATGGTGGGGGTCACCTTCATCGGCTGGGCGAGCGACTACAGCGCGATCATGATGGCCGTCCGCAACGATGGGAACTCGCTGTCGGCCATCTCGCACAAGCTCGTCAGCCCGCGAACGCGGACGATCCTGTTCGTGTTCATCTTCTTCTACTTGCTGTTGATCGGCGGCGCCTTCGTCGGGATCATGGCCGCCATCCTGGATGCACGGCCGGACGTGCCATTCGGCATCGTGGTGCTGGCCGGAATGGGCCTGCTCGCCGGCTGGCTCCTGTACCGCCGTCGCGCCGACCTGATCGGGGTGACCTTGCTCGTCGTCCTGGTGACGCTGGTGGCGATGGGCTCCGGCGTGATCGGCGCCAGCTTCCCTGAGACCGGGCCGCCAACCCGCGACACCTGGGAGACCGGTGTGGTCAGCGGCCCGGTGCTGGGCATCGGCGACGCCGTGAACGGTGATACGCCGCTCTACACCGTCGTCGATCCAACCAATGCCGACCCGCGGGTGCCGGCACCCGTCGACGGCGTTCGGCCCACCACGGCCCGCTACAACGCCGACACCGGCGAGATCCTGGTCTTCCCCAGCTTCTTGCTGTGGTCGATCTTCCTGCTGGCATTCGCCTACCTCGGCACGAACATGGCCATCTGGCGGTTCGCGCAGCCGGTGAACTACATCGGCTTCTGGATCATGGCGCTCACGATCGGCCTATCGGCGATTGGGGCCGTGCTGGCACCGCTCTTCAAGCCGGACATCGCCACCTTCCAGATCCCTGCCTTCACCGCCTGGTTCGGCACCGAGGCGATCCAGGCGACCGGCGCCTTCATGTCGCTGTGGCCGATGCTGTTCGTCACCATCGCCTGTGGCGCCATCTCCGGCTGGCACGCCCTGTTCGGCTCGGTGGGCACCGCGCGCCAGCTCGAGTACGAGACCGATGCGCTGCCGGTGGGCGGGGGCGGCATGTTCAGCGAGAACACGCTGGGCCTGCTGTCCCTCACCGCGGTGGCGATCACCGGTGGCCTTGCCGGCGCTGGCGCCTTCGCCGCGGGCGTCGGCAACCTGCTGACCGTGGCGACCTTCGGGCTGATCCCGATCAATATCGGGACCGCCCTCGGCTTCGGATCCTTCGTGGTGATCGTGCTGACGGTGGTGCAACTCGTCTTCCGCGTCATGCGCGTCACGCTGGGCGAGTGGCTCGGCCCGGTGTGGGTCGGGTTCCAGAACCAGCACGTGGCGTCGATCTTCGGTTCGGTGCTGGTGCTGCTGCTCGTCCTGTCCGGGACCTGGGTGTTCCTGTGGCAGCTGTTCGGCGCCAGCAACCAGCTGCTGGCGGCGCTGAGCCTGCTGCTGGTGACACTGTGGCTCGCGTCCACGCGGCGGAACCCGGCCTACGCCGGGATCCCGATGCTGTTCATGTACGTGACCACGGTGGCCGCCTCGCTGGTGACCGCCTACAACCTGTACACCACCATCGCCATCAAGGAAGGCGCAGCGCTGATCTCCGTTCTCGGCGCCTGGGCGATGATCCTGATCTCGCTGCTGCTGGTGGTGGCGGCGCTGCTCATCGCCTGGGATGCCTGGAAGGCGTGGACCCGATACAGGGCCATGCCACCCGAGCCGGCACCCACTGCCGCTCCAGCCTCTCCGCCGATGGGCGGGTGAGCCGGCGCTGAATCGTTCGCAGGCGCGGGCCGGGGGCCATGCCCGGCCCGCGCCGTGCGGCGCGGGGGGGGAACAGCCCCCGTGCGCTCTCCCTCACCACGTCGCGGGGGGGGCGGGGGGGGCGGGCGCCCGCCCCCCCCCCCGCGCCGTGCTCAGCGGGTGGGTAACAGCCCCAGTGCGATCTCCCTCACCTCGTCGAGCAGGCTCCGCGCCGCGACGCGCTCCGGGTCGGGGGGAAGGAGGTGGATCTCGAGGTGCGGCATCGTCGGGCGAATCGAGATACGCCAGGCGCCGCCACTGACCCGGCCCAGCCGCTCCCACAGCCGCTGGAGCTCCGCTGGCTCGACCTCCGGATCGTGGTGGAGCTGCACCTGGGCGTCCGCGCTATCGGTCCACCCGATGGAATGCGCTGGCGCTTCGTGGCGCAGGTGGCTGTCGGTCACCTGGTCCGCCGTCCAGGCCGCAGGAGCGACCGCGTCGGCCCGATAGAGGGGCGGCCGCACCAGGCTCAGCCGCAGGATCAGGAAGTCGCGCCGGCCGCGTGACCGGGCGAACGCCCAGAGTGCCCCGAGGTCGCGCGGCTCGAGGACGACGAGCACCGTCGCCTCGCGGAATGGTTCCGCGGGCTGGACGATGTTCAGCTCCGCCACCGAGCTGCCCAGCCAGCGCAGTGTGGTCCTGGGGCCCAGAACGGCCAATCCGTCCTGCAGCCAGAGCAGGATCCGATTGCCCTTGCGAATGTTGGCCTGCGTCCCGAAGGTGAACCACAGCAGGACCAGCGCCAGTACGGCGATGAGGAGCGCCGGGGCGAGTCGCTCAAGATCCGGCATGGCGCGTGCTGGCACTCTAGGGAGCGACCGCTGCATCGGTCAACGTTCAAGGCACCGGAGGGGCGCGGCGGAATGGCGGTGGTAGAGTCAGGGTGATGCGCGAGGCGCTTCGCGAGTTCCTGTACGGGATGACCGGGCACGAGTTCGCCCGTCACGCCCTGGAGACGCGCGCCAGCCTGGAGACGATCTTCATGGTCTCGCTGGTCGGCGACATCGTCGGCCTGCCGGTGATGCCGCCCTACTACTCGCTCCGTCTGCTGCCGTTCGTGGTGCCCGGCGTGGCGACCTGGAAGCGGCGCGTCCTGCGCGAGCGCGACTACGCAGCCAGCCACGACTACGACCTGCACGGCGTCTGACCCGAGCGAACCGACGCAAAGGAGGACCCATGGGCGACCAGGCGAAGGCAGGAGATCAGGTCCCGGGACAGCCGGAGGAGAAGGTTGGCGGCCTCCGCGGCCTGGCGCAGCGTTTCCGAGAGGTCACCTACGGGATGGCAGCCCATGACATGACGCGCTACGCGCTGCGCAGCCGGGCAAGCATGGAGCACCTCTTCATCCTGACCACCATGGGCGACCTGGTCGGAGTGCCGATTCTGCCGCCGTACTACTCGCTCCGGCTGCTGCCCTACGTGGTGCCGCAGATCAGCACCTGGAAGCGGCGAATGCTGCGGGAGAAGGACCTGACCGATGCGATGTTCTAGGTCATGACCGCTACTGGCGCGACACCGACACTGGCCAAGGCCGAATCCCTCGCCGACTTCTTTGCGAACCACCCGGAGCGCCGCTACATCATGTTCGGTGGCAAGGGCGGGCTGGGAAAGACGACCTTCTCGGCCGCCACCGGCTACTGGCTGGCCAAGCAGGGGAAGCGTGTCCTCGTCTTCAGCGTCGATCCACAGGCGAGCCTGTCGGACATCTTCAAGACCGACATCTTCGGCAAGGGCCCCGTCAAGGTGATGGACAACCTGTGGGCCCAGGAGATCGACGCCGATCGGCACATCCGTGAATACCAGGACGAGGTCCGGCAGAAGATCCGGGATATGTACGGCCTCGACGAGGTGCCCGATGAGATCGAGGACTACATCGCTGCGGCGTCCGCCGAGCCGGCCATGGAGGAATCAGCCATCTTCGACTCCGTGGTCGACATCCTGTCCGAGGGCGAGTACGACTACTACATCTACGACCTGGTGCCGCTGGGGCACGCGCTGTACTACCTGTCGATGGCCAAGGTCTACGACGAGTGGATCGGCAAGATCACCCACCTCCGCGAGGAGATGCGCGAGTACGAGGAGGTGGCCGCGCGCATGAAGCGGCAAAAGGAGGTCGCCGAGGACCAGATCCTGGCCGAGCTGCAGTACATCAGGCAGCGGATCAACGCGGCGTCGCGGATCCTGACTGACCGTGAGCGGACGGCGTTCTTCTTCGTCCTGATCCCAGAGCAGATGATCTTGGTGGACACCCGCAAGGCGGCGGAGATGTTCGCCCGCTTCAACGTTCCGATCGCCGGGTACCTGGTGAACCGGGTGCTTCCCGATTCACTGCGCGAGCAGGGCGTACCGGCCTACCTTCGCAATCGCATGGAGATGCAGCGCGGCCAGCTGGAAGACATCGAGCGTGGCTTCGGCTCCAGCGTTCTGGCCCACGTGCCGGAGCTGGAGCGCGACGTGACCGGCCTGGAGATGATCGAGAGGGTGGCGGACCTGATGTACGGCAATTCCACGGGGGCCGGATCGTGACCGCGGCGGCCACGCTGGTCGACGGCGCGCCGCTGGTGACGACGTCGATGGAGGACTTCAACGTCGCCCACCCCGGGCTGCGCTACATCTTCTTCGGCGGCAAGGGCGGCGTCGGCAAGACGGTGATGGCGGGCGTGACCGCCATCCAGCTGGCCCAATCAGGAAAGCGCGTCCTGCTGGCCAGCACCAACCCGGTCCACAGCCTGGCCAGCTGCCTCGAGCAGGATTGCTTCGGACGCCCGACGGCGGTCGACGGCGTCGAGAACCTCTGGGCACTGGAGATCGACACGCGGGACGCCATCGAGCGCTCCAAGAAGGAGATCCGCGAGAAGATCGCCTGGTTCCTCAAGTTCGCCGAGATCAGCACCAAGGCCGATGAGTTCGTGGAGGCGGCGACCACCAACCCCGCCTTCGAGGAATCGGCCATGTTCGAGAACATGGTCGACCTCATGTTCCGTGACGAGTACGACGTCTACGTCTTCGACACGGCCCCCACCGCCAACGCGCGACGGCTGCTGGGCATGAGCAAGGTCTACGGGCTGTGGGTCGAGAAGATGGTCAAGAGCCGGGAGGAAGCACAGACCCTGCGCGAGGCCCTCTCCTTCACCAAGAAGAAGGAGGAGGACCCACTGATGCTGTATCTGATCGACTTCCGGAAGCGGATCGAGCACGCCCGTGAGCTGCTCACCGACCCGGAGAAGACCGCCTTCTTCTTCGTCACCCTGCCGGAGGCGCTGCCGATCGCGGTCATTCGCCGCTTCATCGACTGGTTCACCGACTTCGGGATCCCGGTCGGGGGCGTGGTGGTGAACATGGTGATCGACCCCGCGGAAGCCGAGGGCGGCGGCGACTTCGTCCGCAACCGGGTGCAGATGCAGGCGGGCTACATGCGCGAGATCCGCGATGCATTTGACGGCCAGGTGCGGGCGGTGGTCCCGCTCTTCGACTCGGACATCCGCGGCGTACCGACCCTGACCCGGGCAGGCGAGCGCCTGTTCACCTCCAGCACCGCGTAACGGGGCGTCATCGCCCCGATGCGGCCACCGCGGGAGTAACGGAGCATCCGTCGCGCGTGCTGGTAGCTGTCCCATCCACAGATGAATGGGTGGTTGCGTGGCGCAGCGATGCTGGCATGAGCCATCCACCTGGGAAGAGATCCCGCGTAAAGGCGCGTTCGGCGATCATGAGTCCGCTGCCGCGAGCGCGCACATCCATACATGAATGCGCACGAAATGTCAGGAAGGCGGCGAAGCTTTCTGGTCGGTCAGCGCAGCTGGGGGAAGACGTCGGCGGCCAGGCGCTCCAGCTTGGAGGTGTCGCTCACGCCGCGAACGCTGAACAGGATGTGCTGCGCTCCCGCCTCGCCAAGAGAGCCGAAGCGATCGACGATCTCGGCCGCGGACTCACGGTCCGGGTCGGCCGACTGCAGGGTGCTCTTCTCGATCTCGTCATAGGGCCGACCCAGGCGCTCGCAGTGCTCGCGCAGCACGGCGTACTTGTGCGCGATCCGCTGCGGACCACCGAAGACGTTGCAGGCGTCGCCGTACTGCGCCACCAGCCGCAGCGTCTTTCGCTCTCCGCCGCCACCGATCATGATCGGCACCCGCGGGCGGCTCAGCGCCTGCGGCGAGTTCAGGAGTCGGGTGGCATCCAGGTGCTTTCGCTGCAGGCGCTCGCCGCTGCCGCTGCCCCCGCTCCACATGGCGTGGGCCATCTGGAGCGTCTCCTCCAGCCACTCGAAGCGCTCCCTCAACGGCGGCATCGGGAAGCCGAGGCCGCGCGACTCCTCCTCGTTCCAGGCGGCGCCGATCCCGAACCAGGCACGGCCCTGCGAGACGACGTCCAGGGTGGTCGTCGCCTTGATCCACAGCCCCGGCGGCCGGTAATGGATGCCGCCGACCATCAGCCCGATGCGTGCCTTCTCCGAGTGGGCCGCCATGAAGCCCAGCGCCGTCATCCCCTCCAGCATCGGCGCCTCGGGCGGGCCGAGGCCACGGATCTGGAAGAAGTGGTCCATGACCCAGATCGAATCGAAGCCGACCTCGTCCGCCGTCCGGGTGACCCTCGCGAGGGTCTCCCCGATCCCTGCGGCCCCTCCGGGCCACGTGAAGCTGTTGATCTGCAGCCCGAACTTCATCGGCTGGCAGTATGCGTGCTGCCGCGCACGACCAGCATCGGTCGAAGATGCCTGACTGTCGGCGGCAGCTCGGGCTCGTCGCGGCTGAGGGCGTCGGCCACCCAGCTGACCGATAGCTGGCCCATCTCCTGGATCGGCTGGCGCACCGTCGTCAGGGGCGGATCGGTCCAGGCCGCCATCTCGATGTCGTCGAAGCCCACCACAGAGATGTCCTCGGGCACACGGCACCCCTCGGTCCGCAACGTCCGCAGCGCCCCGATCGCGGTCAGGTCGTTGTAGCAGAGGATGGCGGTCACGCCTGCCTCTGCCATCTCGGCCGCCGCCGCCCCTCCCTCCACATGGCCGTTGCCGGCCGCCACCAGCAGATCCTGGTTATCGCGCCCGGCGGCCCGCAGCGCGTCGCGCACGCCGCGCAAGCGCAGGGCGCTGGCCGTGTTGCTAGCGGGTCCGCTGATATGCCCGATCCGGCGATGGCCGAGGCCGAGCAGGTGCTCCGTTGCCATCCGTGACCCGCGGCGGTGAGCCGTGTCGATGGTGGGCAAACCGGCACCGACCGCGCCCGAATTGATGAGCACCACCGGGATCGGGTTGCTGGTCAGGGCCGCCGCGTGGCGCCGGGTTGCGTGCGACGAGGCGATGATGACGCCGTCCACCCGCCGCTCGATCAGCAGGTCCAGGTAGGCGAGCTCGCGGGCCGGATCGTCGGCGGCGTTGCACAGGACCAGTCCGTAGCCGCGTTCGTGGGCGGCCGCCTCGACCGAGCGCACGACCTCGGGGTAGAACGGATTGCCGAGATCGGTCACCAGCAGGCCGAGCGTCCGCGTCTCGCGCCGTTTCAGCGCGCGGGCCACGCCAGACGGCCGATAGGACAGCTCCCGAGCCGCCGCCAGGACTCGGTCTCGGGTCTCGGGTCGGGCCGGGACGCTGCCCGACAGGACGCGGCTGACGGTCGCTGTCGAGACGCCGGAGCGCGCCGCGACGTCGGCGATCGTGGCGCGCACCACGTCGCGCCTCCTAGCCGGGCGGCGTCTGGGCGTGGTTCGAATCGCGCGGCTCGCTGTCGGCCTCTGCGATCAACGGTGCGCCGGGCTCCCCCGGCTGCTCCAGCTCGTGCCGTAGCTCCTCGAGCTCCGCGCCGCCGCCCATGTGCTCCAAGAGCTGGGACGGCGTCAGCTCGGCCTTCTTGAAGGTGCCCCTCATGCGTCCGCGGTCGAGGATCGTGAAGCGGTCGCCGACCGGGTACGCGTGATTGATGTTGTGGGTGATGAGGATGACGCCGATGCCCTGGTCGCTGGCCTGGTTGATGAAGCGGAGCACGACGCCCGCCTCCTTGACCCCCAGGGCGGACGTCGGCTCGTCGAGGATCACGACCTTCGCGCCGAAGTGAATGGCCCGCGCGATGGCCACCGACTGCCGTTCCCCGCCCGAGAGCGTCCCGACCGGCTGGCCTGTCTCGCGAAGGTCGATCCCCATGCCGCGGAGCGCCTCGCGGGTCACCCTGTCGGCGGTGCCCCCGTCGTAGAGCTGGAATGGACCGAAGCCGGCGGTCGGTTCGGAACCGAGGAAGAAGTTCCGGCTGATGCTCATCAGCGGGATCATCGCCAGGTCCTGGTAGACGGTCGCGATCCCGCGCTGGAGCGCGTCGCGCGGCGAGGTGAAGGTCACCGGCTCGCCCTCGACCAGGATCTCGCCCTCATCGGGCGGATGGACTCCGGAGAGCGTCTTGATGAGGGTGGACTTTCCGGCGCCGTTGTCGCCGAGCAGGCAGACCACCTCGCCCGGCCGAACGGTGATGGAGATCTCGTGCAGCGCGATGACGCTTCCGAAGTACTTCGTGATGTTGCGCGCCTCGATGAGTGGCGCGCCGTTCGCGCCCGTACGCTCGGTGGCGGCCGCTGCGGCTGACGTCATGGCTCAGCGCCTCGTCCGCGAGGCGCGCTCGCGGATGTAGTTGTTCACGATGACGGCCACCAGCAGCAGCACGCCCAGGAAGGCGAGGTACCAATCGCCCGGCACGCCGGCGAAGAAGATGCCCTGCTTGGTCATGCCCAGGGTGGCGGCACCGAAGACCGTGCCGATCGCGCTGCCGTACCCGCCGGTCAGCAGCGTCCCGCCGATAACGGCGGTGATGATTGCCTCGAACTCCTTGTCCGTCCCTCGCAGGACGTCGCCACTTCCAACCCGGAGCACCTGGATGGTGGCCAGCAGGGCAGCCGATGCGGCCGTCGCCATGAAGAGGACGATCTTCACCCGTGCGACCGGCACCCCCACGTTCCGGGCGGCGATGGCGTTGCCGCCCGAGCCGAAGATCCAGTTCCCGAATGGCGTCCGGACCAGGACGTAGGTGGCGACCAGCGCGATTGCGAGCCACCACAGGATGCTCACGCTGAAGCTTGCGCCCGCGAAGGGGATCTCGGCCGTGAAGATGCCCGCGATCGGGTCCGCGGCGATGGCGTCGCGGAGGCCGCCGACCTGCGTTCGGCCGGTGATGGCTCGCGTGATGCCGATGGTCAGCCCGCGCAGGATGAAGAGGGTCCCCAGGGTGACGATGAACGACGGAAGCCGAGTCCAGATCACCAGGTAGCCGTTCACAAACCCGATCGCCAGCGCCAGCACGAAGGCGAGCAGGATCGCGAGCCAGACGGGCAGGCCCATGACCCCGACGCCGATGGCGATCACCATCCCGGCAGCTCCCACCATCGAGCCAACCGAAAGGTCGAACTCGCCGGCGATCATCAGCAGCGCCACGGCTGAGCCGACGATGCCGACCTGGGCCGTCACCTCGAGCCAGGTTGCCGTACCGCCGATGGTCAGGAAGCCTCGTCCACCGGCCCAGATTGCGAAGATGCTCCAGACCAGGATCGCCCCGACGACCGCCCCGAGCTCGGGCCTCGTCAGGAGCACGCTGGCGAGTGACGTCCGACGGACGCGCTCGTCCACTCGCGCCTGTGCAGTGGCCACTGACCCTTCCTCCTTGATTGGGGAGCTGGACCCGGTGTCCGGGCCCAGCTCCCGGTCAGCTCTAGCGGATGCCTTCCGCGACGAGGTCCTTCACCTGTTCCGCGTTCTCCTCGGTAACGAAGAGAGGCCCGGTCAGGATCGGCGAGCCGCCGCCGGGCAGCAGGCCGTACTGCGCGAACTGGGTCGCGATCAGGACACCGTAGTAGCCCTGGAGATACTCCTGCTGGTCAACGGCGAACAGGAGCGACCCCGCGGTGATGGCGTCGAGCACATCCGTCGAGAGATCGAAGGTGGCGAGGGTGATGCCCTCCCTTCCTTCGAGCGCCGCGATGGCAGGAGTTGCTCCGGTTGGGCCCAGCGTCAGCACGCCATCGATCTCGGGATCGCCGTCGAGCGTCGCCGCGATCGTGTTCTCCGCGCCGGTTGGGTCCGCCAGGTCAACGGCGACGACCTCGGTCGGAATGCCGCCGAGCCCGTCGGCAAATCCATCGCATCGCTCGTCCAGGCCGGCATTGCCGACTTCCTGGTTGACGCAGATCGTCTTCGTCACGCCCGCCTCGGCGAAGCGCTGACCGGCCTGCTGGCCGGCGATGAACTCGGTCTGGCCAACGTGGGTGAGGATGCCAAGATCCAGGTAATCGCCGACGCCCGAGTTGATGCTCACCACCGGGATGCCCGCGTCGATGGCGGCGCCGATGGCGGTGCCCAGGCCGGTCGGATCGGGGTTCGAGATGACGAGCGCATCGGGGTCCGTCGCGACCGCGCTGTCGATGAGGTCGGCCATGGCCGGGATGTCATACGTCTGCGGCGCGTTGTAGTGGACGGTGATGCCCAGGTCGGCCGCAGCCTGGTCAACGCCGTTCTTCACGACCGACCAGAAGGGGTCCGATGCCTGGCCGTGGGTCACGACCTCGACCGTGATGTCACTGCGCGTGCCACCACCGACAGCCCCGGACGCGCCAGGGCTTGGCGTGGCTTGCGTGCAGGCTGCCAGCAGCGCCAGGCTGCCGAGCACCCCCAGGACGCGGGATACTTTCATCTGACCTTCCTCCGTCGACGATGGGTAACTTCCTCCGGCGCCTCGGGTCGGCACGCACCCGGCCGCGCCGCGATGGTAGGGCGTTGGAACGCCCGCGCCTAGGCCTGATTCTTCATTGCACCTCCGCCAGCTTCACGGGGCGGTGCTCATCGAGCGATCGCTTGGCAGCGACCGCCACGCGCACCGCCTCCAGACCGTCGCGCGCCGTGCAGGCACTCTCCTTCTCACCGCCCGCGACCGCCAGGAAGGCGCGCAGCTCCTCGCGATAGGCGTCGTGGAACCGATCGATGAACATCTGCCAGGCCGGCCCTGCCGGCGGGGGAACGCCCGGCTCAACCGAGCGCATCGGCGTGCGTGGCCCGAGCCCGACGCTGATACTGTCGGCCGACCCGAACAGCTCGGTGCGGATGTCGTAGCCCAGCGGGTCATGGCGCGACGTGGTCAGGACGCAGAGGGTGCCGTCCTGCAGCCGCAACGTGGCGACCGCGGTGTCCACGTCACCATACTTTGCGAACACTTCGAACCCCAGCACCGCTCCATCCGCGTAGACCTCGCTGACCTCCTGGCCGGTGAGCCAGCGAAGGACGTCGAAGTCGTGGACGGAGAAGTCGTTGAAGATGCCCCCCGAGGCCGGGATGTACGACTCATGGGGCGGCTCCGGGTCGTGACCTGCCATGCGTACCACGTACAGCCGACCCAGCTGGCCGCTCTGCACCAGGCGCCGCGCCTCGACGTACGCGGCATCGAACCGGCGCTGGAAGCCGAGCTGGAAGGGGATCCCGGCCGCCTCGATCTCCTCGACGATCTGGGAAGTGGCCTCCAGGCCGGTGGCCAATGGCTTTTCGCAGAACACCGGAATCCGGCGGGCCAACCCAGCACGGATCAATTCCGGGTGGGCGGTGCTGCTGGCCGCGATGACCAGCGCTTCGGCGGTTGCGATGGCCGCCTCGAGGGGCAGTGCCGTCGCGCCCAGGCGCTGGGCCGTATCCTGGGCACGCTCGGGTTGGGTATCGGCCACCACCAGCTGGTCCCCGCCGATGAGCTCCGCCAGGAGGCCGGCGTGCATCACCCCGATCCGACCGGTTCCCAGCTGCGTGACTCTCACGAGGCGCCCAGCCGGTCCTGCTGTCGCAGCGCGAAGCGCAGCACCCGTAGGCCGATGGCAGCCGCCTCGGCCGGCGGCATCCATGACGAATCCTGCTCGACCATCAGCCAGCCCCGGTAGTCGATGGCTGACAGCTGGGCCAGCACGGCGTCCAGGTCCAGCACCCCGTTACCGAGCTCGGTGAAGAGGCGCGCGCGGATGGCGTCCCCCAGTCCAGCCAACTCGCCGGCGCGGAGCCGACCCAGCACGGTGGCGTCGACGTCCTTGAGATGCACGTGGCTGACGAGGCCGCCGTAGCGCTCGATTCCCCACGCCGGGTCGCCGCCACCGACCAGGTAGTGCCCGACGTCCAGGCAGAGCCCCACCGCGCCCCGAAGCTCCCCTGCCAGCCGCTCGACCTCGTCCGGTGTCTCGATCCACGTCGCGGCATGCGGGTGGAATGCCACCCGACAGCGTTCGCCGGCCGCATCTGCCAGCGCGGCCAGCAGGTCGGCGAGCTCCACGAACGACGCGTGCTGCCAGCGCGGCACGCCAGAGTGGCCCGCGCGGCTGGCCCAGGCATCGCGCTCCCCACCGGCCGTCAGCGCCACCACCAGGGTCTCCCCACCCGCAGAGATCGTGCGCTCCAAGAGGTGGAACGCCGTACTGCGTGCCGCATCGCTGAGTCCATCGCGGTCCGACGCCAGCTCGCAGTAGCGCTCCGCCAGGCGCAGGTGGCGCAGCGACAGCGCGTCAGCGAGCTCCTCCCCCTCCGGGAATCCTCGGCCGAACTGGCAGCCGGCGAACCCGAGCCGCGCGATGTCGTCCAGGACCGTGGCGGCCGGCACCAGCGGCGAGAGGTCGGGAAGGTCGACGTTGTTCCAGACGATCGGGACCACGCCGATCGGTGCCGCCGCCAGCGGTCCACGCGCGCCGGGGCGTGCCGCGACCTGGGCCGGCATCATCGCTGCTGCTGCTCAGCGCGCCCGGCATCCTGGGCCGCGCGCTGCTCCGGGTGATACTCGGGCACCGGGACGTCCCACCAGCCCGTCTTATCGGGCCCCGCCACCGCCAGGTCGCGGGCGACCCGAATGTGCACCAGCGAGGGTCCATCGCTGGCAAGGGCGCGCTCCACGGCCGGCCGCACCTCGTCGGGCATGGCTGCCCGCTCGGCGTGGATGCCGAACGCACGGCCGATGGCCTCGAAGTCCGGCGAGTACGGCTCGCCACGGCGCACGAAGTCGGTAACCGCGGTCCGTCCGAAGAAGGCGTCCTGCCCACCCTTGATGCTGATCCAGCCCGAGTTGTCGAGCACGATCATGCAGACCGGCACGTCCAGCATGGCCGCCGCCGAGAGCTCCTGCATCGTCTGCAGGAAGTCGCCGTCGCCGCACACCGCCAGGACCTGCCGATCGGGATGCGCCAGCTGGGCGCCGATCGCCGCCGGCAGCGTGAAGCCCATCGTCGAGAAGCCACCCGAGGTGATGTGGCTGCGCGGCTGACGGGTGACCCAACGCTGCTTGACCATTCCCTGCGGCAGCCCGGCGCCGGTCACCACGATCGCGTCGGGCCGGGTCGCTGCCTGGACCTCGCGCACCGCGCGAGCCATGGTCATCGGCACCGCGTCCGATCCGGACTTCACCTGCAGCTGCGCCGACCACGCCTCGCGAAGCGAGTCGATCTCGGACCGATAGGCGTCGTCCGACGGCTCGCCCGGTCCCAAAGCGTCCAGCAGGTCGGAGAGCGCGGCCCTGGCGTCGGCGACCAGCGGAACCTCGGTGGGATAGTTCTTCCCGATCTCGCGCGGGTCGATGTCGATCTGGATCAACCGCGTCGGCGGAATCTTGAAGGTCACGCCAGCGCGCCAGGAGCTGGTCGACCAGTCCACGAAGCGACAGCCGACGCTCACGATCACGTCGGCGCTGGCAGCCAGCGCGTTGCCGATGGTCGACCCGGTGTCGCCGATCGTCTGCCCGGCCAGCGGATGCGCCTCGTCGATCGACCCCTTGCCATTCCAGGTGGTAACCACCGGCGCGCCCAGCCGCTCGGCCAGGGCTGTCAGCTCGGCCGAGGCATCGGCGCCGATGACGCCCCCTCCGGCGACCAGCACCGGGCGGTGCGCTCCCGACAGCAGGCTGGCGGCTCGCTCGACGTCGTCCGCCGCCGGCCGCGGACGCCCGCGCGCCTCGCGCGCGATCGGGTCCGGCAGACACACATCGGCCGAGTCGGCCTGCACGTCCATCGGAAGGTCCAGCAGGATCGGCCCCGGCCGCCCGGAGCGCATCTGGTTCCACGCACGGTGCAGGACGAAGGGCAGCTCATCCACCCGGGACGGTTGCCACCACTCCTTCACGACCGGCTCGAAGATGCGGGGGTTGTCGGCGGCATGCCGGCGCTCGAGCTCCTGCAGCAGGCCGTGGCCACGCAGGTAGGTGTGCGGCGAGCCCGTGAGCAGGGCCACCGCCGTCGAATCGACATATGCCGTCGCCATGCCGACGACCGCGTTGGTGGCGCCTGGCCCGATGCTGGTGAAGGCCAGCATCGGCTCACCCGAGGCGCGATAGTAGCCGTCGGCCAGGTGCACCGCGGACTGCTCGTGCATGACCTGCACGGTTTGGATGCGATCCCCGTAGTCGAGGAGGGCGTCGGTCAGCGACCAGCAACCATGACCCGGGATGCCGGCCACGTGGCGGACCCCTTGCCGCAGGAGAAATTCGACCACGATCTGCGCCCCCGACAGGCGCTGCACGGAGCTCGGTGCGGGTGTGCCCACTTGCGTCCGTCCGCTACCATGAAAACGATTACATGGTGAGCCTGCACTCTAGCACCACGGTCAAGAGGAGCCGATGCAGACGCTGAGTCCGGGCCAGGTGCAAGCCCTCGCCGGTTCCCCGCTGGGACGCACGGTCGCCGAGCATCCCACCGACATCTGGAACGACTCGTGCGCCGTCGATGAGCTCGCGTACGCCGTTGCCTTCGGCGCCGTCGGCGCGACCGCCAATCCGACCATCGTCGTCGACAACTGGCGGAAGGACCCAGGCCACTGGGAGGCTCGCGTCCGCGCCCTGGCAGCAGAGCAGCCGAGGGCGACCGAGCGCGACCTGGCATGGGCGATCGTGGGCGAGATGAGCGTGGCCGCCGCACCGCTGCTGCTTGATGCCTTCGAGGTGTCGGGCGGGCGGGCAGGGCGCCTCAGCGTCCAGACCGATCCCACCCTCTTCCGGGATCGTGACGGGATGGTGGCGCAGGGAGTCGGCTTCGACCGGCTGGCGCGGAACATCATCGTGAAGTTCCCGGCCACCTCGGCGGGATTCGCCGCCATCGAGGAGGCAACCGTTCGAGGCGTGAGCATCAACGCCACGGTCAGCTTCAGCGTTGCGCAGGCGATTGCCGCCGCCGAGGCGGTCGAACGCGGCCTCGATCGCCGAGCGGCCGCCGGCGAGCCAACCGACGCGATGGGCCCGGTGATCACGATCATGATGGGCCGCATCGAGGACTGGCTGCGTGTGCGGGCCGATCTCGAGGGGATCGTGGTCGATCCGGCGGCGCTGGCGTGGTCCGGCGTCGCTGTCTTCAAGCGAGCCTACGGGATCTTCCGCGAGCGCAGGTATCGAGCCCGTCTGCTGGGCGCCGCCATCCGTCATCACCTCCACTGGTCGGAGCTGATCGGCGGAGACGTGGTCATCACCCTTCCCGCCGCCTGGCAGCGTCGCTTCAACGCATCGGACATCGAGGTCAGGGCGCGGATGGACGACGCGGTGCCGTCCGAACAGCTCGCGGCGCTGGAGCGTCACTTCCCGGATTTCGTGCGCGCCTACGAGCCGGACGGCCTGGCGGCCGGCGAGATCGACGGCTGGGCACCAACCGTGCGCACGCTGCGGGCGTTCACCTCGTCGTACCACGACCTGCTGCATGCGGTGACCGACGCCCTGCTGCCGAACCCGGACACGTGATCCACGCGGCGGCCCTGCCGAACGCTTTGCCGGTCAGCGACCTCCGCATCGGCCCAGGCGGCGCGGTGACTCCGGAAAGCGCCGGCTGGCGCTACCTGTCGTTCGCCATCAGGGACGTAGGCGAGGACGGACACCTGGTGGGCGGTGATGACGTCGAGACCGTCATCGTCACGCTCTCAGGCGGCGTACGGGTGGGCGACCTGGAGCTCGTTGGTCGCCCAAACGTCTTCGCGGGCGGCGCGTGGGCCGCCTACCTGCCGCCGGCCCGTACTGCCACCATCAGCAGCAGTGCCGGAGCCACGGTCGCGATCGCGTCCACCCCCGCGTCCGGCCGGCAGGGAGTCGCCAGCGAGCCGGTCTCCATCTCTCCCGATCAGTTGCGGGTCGAGACCCGCGGAGCCGGCAACGCCACGCGCCAGGTCAACCACATCATCGAGCCCGAATTCCCCGCGGATCGGCTGCTGGTGGTCGAGGTCTACACACCGTCAGGCAACTGGTCGAGCTGGCCGCCGCACAAGCACGACACCGACGCGATGCCGGACGAGGCGGTGCTCGAAGAGGTGTACTGCTACCAGTTCCGACGGCCGGAGGCATGGGGCATCCAGCGCCTGTACCGCCGGGACGGAACACGCGACGCGCTCTGGTCCGTCCGTCACGGGGAGGTCGTGCTGGTCACGGACGGCTATCACCCCTTCGTGGCGACGCAAGGGGACGATGCCTACTACCTCAACGTCCTGGCAGGCGATCGGCGGACCATGGCCTGCTCGTTCGATCCCGATCTGGATTCCGTGCGCTTGTCATGGGCCGAGATGCCGGTGGACCCCAGGGTTCCCCTCGTTCCCCCGCTGGGAAGCTAGCGCACCGGTTCCGCCAGCAGAAACGTCGTCATCGGTCCCAGGCCCCTGACCTCGACCCGGTCTCGCTCCTCGAATGCACACTCGTCCGCCAGGAGATCGCGCGTCGTCTGAGCCACGTGGATCCGGCCGGGGATGCCCAACGACTGCATCCGCGATGCGATGTTGACGGTGTCGCCCCAGAGGTCGAAGAGGATCCGCCTCCGGCCGATGACGCCGCCCACCACCGGACCGCTGGCCAGGCCGATGCGGAGCTGGAGTGGCGAGTCCGACTCGCCACGTAGATCATCGAGCGCGATCAGCATGGCGCCAGCGAGCCGGACGGCTGCCATCGCGTGGTCGGCGCGCGGCTCGACGGCGCCGGCGACCGCCATGTATTCATCGCCGATCGTCTTGATCTTCTCCACGCCGTGCTCCGCCGCCAGCTCGTCGAATCGGCTGAACAGCCGATCCAGGAAGCCCACCACGCTGGCCGGCTCTGTTCGGCGCGCCCATGAGGTGAAGCCCGCCAGGTCGGCGAACAGCACCGTCGTCTCCGGATACGACTCGGCGATGCGCTCCTCGCCGTGCTGCAGTCGCGCTGCAATCGGCGCCGGAATCGCGTTCGTGAGGAGCTCCTGGGAACGTGCCTCGGCCCGGCGTCGGCGGATATCGGTGTAGCGCAGCAGGGCGAAGGTGATGCCCAGCGGGACGCCGAGGTTCGCCACGTACCACACGAGACGCATCGGGTAGGGCTGCGGCGGCACCCGGCTGCTGACCAACGGGTCGAGCACGGTGACGCCGATGACGACTGCCAGGAACCCGACGAACCAGGCTGCCGCGCGCCCCGGCCCGAGGCCGAGCAGTGCGAACACCGGACCCAGGAATGCGAACACGACAGCCGCGCTCGCTCCCGCCAGGCCGCCGAGCGAGATCTCGATGAAGGCCGGGAACAGCAGCACCGTCACGATCAGGACGTTGACGTAGCGTTCGAAGCGTCGGCTGCGAGCCAGGACCGCCAGGTTGATGGCACTTACCAGCGGCATCGTTGCCGCCACGATCCAGCTCAGCGGCAGCCCCTGGGCGAGGAATGGGAGCTGCAGCGGGCCGACCACCAGGATGTAGCCGGCGATGACCAGGACCCGCTTGCGCAGCCGCACATCGTCGTCGTCGGTCGGCTCGTCCGCCAGGCTGATCATCCGCGCGAGCAGCGCCCTGGCCCGCGACGCCGTACCCATCCCGCTCATCATCGCGCGGGCGAACGGCGGTAGAGGACAACGCGCCAGGGGCGGATGCCGCCCTCGTGCACGTTGTCATATCCGGCAGCCGCCATCCAGCGCTCGACCTGGTCATGCCGATGGATGAAATAGCGGGCAGGGCTCCGGCGGACCGCGTGCGCCACGTTGAACACGCGCATGAAGGCGCGCATCCACCACACGTCTCGCGGGTAGGTGATGCCAACCACCCGTGGCCGAGACCGCACCGCCGCCGCAAGCAGCGGCTGCAGGTAGGGGTAGCAGCAGATGACCGAGTCGAGCGTGACGATGTCGGCGAGCGGCAGCTCATCGGCCAGCTCCACGATATCGCCGTACCGGTAGTCGACACGGCTCCGGACCCCTCGCCGCTCCGCCTCGGCTCGCGCCACCTCCAGGTACTCACGCGACGCGTCGACGTCGATGGCGCGCGCAGCACCGGCCTCGAGCAGCAACGTATGGACCGCGCCGACGCCGGCACCGATGTCGAGGACGCATGCGTCCTCGACGCCCTCGCGCCGCACCACCTCGATGAGCTCGCGGGACGCCGGGTTGAGCTTCCCGTCGCGCCATCGCCTCAGATCGGCGTCGGCGTTCAGGCCGTCATAGCCAAGAAGCCGGAGGTCCTCGTCGCAGCAGAAGCGGCGCGGTTGGGATCGGGCCACCAAGCGATGGTGAGCCGTTCGTCAACATACCGGCTGGTAAGCGGTGATCAGCTCCCAGCGGCGGCGCTCAGCGTCGGGCTGCCGGGGTCGTCGGTGATGACGCGATTGCGGCCGGCGCGCTTGGCCTGATACAGGGCGGCATCGGCCCGGCGCAGGAGGCCCAGTGGGTTGCTTGCGCTGAACCGGTCGGCGACTGCCACGCCCGCGCTCACGGTCAGCCCCCAGGGGCCGACCTGCGGATCGTGCTGCACGATCGCGCGCACGCGCTCGGCCAGCCTCGCCGCCGATTCGCGGTCGCCGCCAGGGATGAGGATCAGGAACTCCTCGCCTCCGTAGCGGAAGACCAGGTCGTCACGCCGGATCGTGTCGCGCAGGATCCCGCCCACCCGGGCGAGTGCCTCGTCGCCCGCCAGGTGGCCGTTTCGGTCGTTGAACGACTTGAAATGATCGAGGTCGAGAAGCACGGCCGCCAGCCGCGTGCCGGCCAGCCTGAGCATCGCCTCGTCGAGAGCGCGCCGGTTTCCGATGCCGGTCACGGTGTCGATGCGCGCGGTCCGCACCAGCTCCGCGTTGAGCTCCGCGACCTCGTGCTCCTGCCGCGCGGTGACCGTGGTGAGCCGGCGGAGCTCGAACCGCTGCTCCGTGAGCCGGCGCAGGCGCGCGACGAGCAGGGATTGGCCGATTCCACTCGCCAACGCGGCGATCACCAGGGCCGGAAGGAGAGCGCCCGTGCTCGCGCCGGCGGAGGGCAGAACGATGCTGGCGGCCGCCACCAACGCGAGCGCCGAGCCGAGCCATGCCCAGTGCCAGCGTGGCGTCCACGGCAGGAAGAGGCCCGAGGCGGCCATGATCGTCGCCAGGTGAGCGCTCGACGCCGGCAGCGCCGTCGGGTCCAGGTGAATCGTCACGAGAGATGTCGACACGGTCACAAGCAGAGCAACGAGCGCGGTTGGCGCCGCGGCCAGCCGACACCGCCGAAGCCCGATGAACAGAGCGACGTCGATGGAGATGGCAATGGCGTCGACCGCCGCCGACTCGCGCGCCCATGCCGCCCCGCGCAGCGTGCTTGCCAGGTCGTCGAGCACGACCAGCCCAATCAGCAGGGGCATGCCGCCCAGAACCGCTCGCCTCACCATGCGGCGCTGCGCCGCGTCGGCCAGGCGCCGCACGCGCTGGGACGCAGCCGGACGGGCACGCCCGCCGCGCAGTGAGGGCCAAGAGGCCATCACCATGCGGACATGGTGATCAGCATCGGCACGCGGAGATATCGGCCGATGGTCCTGTGTCGGTCTGGTGAGGTTGCGAAGCGGCGCCGGCAGGGCCTCCAGCCGCCGCCTCGCTCCCCAAGGCGGTTAGACGGCGACCGCCTCGCGCTCGAGCTGCGGCTCGTACTCGACGTCCGTCAGCTCACCGGAGAGGAACTGGTCGTAGGCCCCCATGTCGAAGAAGCCGTGACCGGACAGGTTGAAGATGATCACCCGGCGCTCGCCGGCGTCCCTGGCCGCCACCGCCTCGTCGATCGCGGCCCGGATTGCGTGCGACGACTCCGGCGCCGGGATGAGGCCCTCGGTCCGCGCGAACTGGATCGCGGCCTCGAAGCAGGTGTTCTGCGCGTAGGCGCGCGCCTCGATGAAACCCAGCTCGTACAGGTGCGACACCATCGGCGCCATGCCGTGGTACCGCAGCCCCCCGGCGTGGATCGGCGCCGGCCGGAACTGGTGACCAAGGGTGTGCATCTTCACCATCGGCGCCATGCCGACCGTGTCACCGAAGTCGTAGCGGTACTCCCCCTTCGTCAGGCTCGGGCAGGATGCCGGCTCGACCGCCAGGAAGCGCGTCTTCGAGCTGCCGGTGAGACGGTCGCGCAGCAGCGGGAAGGCGATGCCGGAGAAGTTCGAGCCCCCGCCTGCACAGCCGATGACGACGTCGGCCTCCTCCCCCGCCATCTCGAGCTGCTTCGCCACCTCCTGCCCGATCACCGTCTGGTGCAGCAGGACGTGGTTCAGGACGCTGCCGAGCGAGTACT
>CBFGSY010000011.1:0-30794 GCA_965651545.1 uncultured bacterium
CGTGCCCTCGCGCCGGACGGCGCAGGGACCCGTGGGGGCCGGCCCGCCGGCCGGGGGGCTGCCGCCGCTCGGCGGGGCCGGCGTGCCGCCGCCGGGCGGGGCGGGGACGCTGTCGCCGGTCTCCTCGCCCTTTGCGGGCCCGACCCCGATGTTGGCGGAACGGTGCTTATCGGCCCCTTATCAGTGGCTTACCTAGAACGGGTCATTGCAGAGCACCGGCCCGATGCCCTGCTGCCGACGCTCGGCGGACAGACAGGCCTGAACCTGGCGGTCGCGCTGGACGACGTCGGCATCCTGGAGCGCCACGGCATCCGGGTGCTGGGTACGCCGCTGGCGGCGGTGCGCGCGGCCGAGGATCGTGGCGGGTTTCGTTCACTGGTCACCGGCATCGGCGAGCCGGTCCCGGAGAGCGCCGTGGTCCAGTCGCTGAATGACGGCCTGGCATTCGTCCGCCATCTGAACGCGCCGGTGGTGGTGCGCCCCGCCTTCACGCTCGGCGGCGGGGGCGGCGGCTTCGCCATGGACGAGGCGCAGGCGCGGCAGCGCATCGCGAACGGGCTGGCGGCCAGCCCCATCGGGCAGGTGCTGGTGGAGCGCTCGCTGCTGGGCTGGTACGAGATCGAGTTCGAGGTCATCCGCGACGCGGCCGACACGACCATCGCCATCTGCGGCATGGAGAACCTGGACCCGATGGGCGTGCACACCGGCGACTCGATCGTGGTGGCGCCCATCCAGACCCTGCCCGACCCGCTCGTGCAACGGCTCCGACGCTGCGCGCTGAAGATCGTGCGCGCGCTGCGCCTGGAGGGCGGCTGCAACGTCCAGCTGGCGGTCTCGCCGGACGGCAGCGACTACCGTGTGATCGAGGTCAACCCGCGCGTCAGCCGCTCCAGCGCCCTTGCCTCCAAGGCCACCGGCTATCCGATCGCCCGCGTCGCCGCGCTGGTGGGCCTCGGCAAGCGTCTGGACGAGCTGCCGAACCCGGCCACCGGCATCGGCTCCGCCGCCTTCGAGCCGGCGGTCGATTACGTCGTGGTCAAGCTGCCGCGCTGGCCTTTCGACAAGTTCCCGACCGCCGATCGCAGCCTCGGCGTTCAGATGAAGGCGACCGGCGAGGCGATGGCCATCGACCGCGAGTTCGGCGCGGCGCTGCTGAAGGCGATCCGCTCCCTGGAGCCGCGTGGGCGCGGCTGGACCTGGGAGGACCCGTCGTGGGGCCTCAGCCATCGGGCTCCGGAGGACCTGGCGGACTTCCTGGCTGCCAGCGACACGCGACTCTGGCGGATGGTGAGCCTCCTTCGCCATGGCTGGACCGATGCCTCCGCCCTGGCGGCGGCAACCGGGATCGCTCCCTGGTTCATGGAGCGGCTGGCCGAGCTGGTCGAGGCGGAGCGCGGGATGGTCGGTGCCCCGCTGCTGGATGCCAAGCGGGCGGGCTTCGGGGATGCGGACATCGGGATCCTGTCCGGCGTGCCGGCTGTGGCGGTTCGACGTGCCCGGGCACGAGCGGGGATTGCCCCCGCCTATCGGCGCGTCGACACCTGCGCAGGCGAGTTCCCCGCCGAGACGCCCTACTTCTACAGCTCGTATGCCACCGGTGAGGTGCCGCCGCCGACCGATCGACGCAGCGTGATCGTGGTCGGCTCAGGGCCGATCCGGATCGGGCAGGGCATCGAGTTCAACTACTGCTCGGTGCGCGCCGCGTGGGCCATCAGGGACATGGGCATGGATGCGGTGGTCATCAATAACAACCCCGAGACCGTGTCGACCGACTACGACGCATGCTCGCGGCTGTACTTCGAGCCGCTGGACACCGAGGGCGTGCTGGACGTCATCGACCACGAACGCGCGCTGACCGGCGAGCCGCCGCACGTGGTGCTCACGTTCGGTGGGCAGACGGCGATCGACCTGGCCAAGGACCTGGCCTATGCCGATGTGCCGATCGCCGGCCTGTCCGCCGAGGCGATCGAGATCACCGAGGACCGCGAGCGCTTCGCCGGCCTGCTGGACCGGCTGGGGCTGGCGGGCCCGCGTGGGCGCCTGGCCGCCGATGAGCACGAGTTGCGTGCGGCGACCGCAGACCTGGGGATGCCGGTGATCGTGCGGCCGTCGTGGGTGATCGGTGGGCGCGGCATCGCCGTGCTGGCGGGCGAGGACGACGTCACCGAGCTGCTGCGCACCGAGATCGGCTGGCCGCTGCGGGTTGACGAGATGGTCGAGGGCGTGGAGCTCGACGTGGACGCCATCAGCGACGGCAGCGAATGGTGCGTGCCGGGCATCCTGGAGCAGTTGGACCCACCGGGTGTGCACTCCGGCGACTCGGTGGCGGTGGTGCCACCGCAAGGCCTCAGCCGCGAGCGCCAGGAGGCGGCAGCGGAGGCGGCCGGGCGAATCGCGCTGGGGCTCGGCCTGCGCGGCATCCTGAACGTGCAGATGATCGTCAGCGGCGATCGGGTCGTGGTCATCGAGGCCAACCCGCGCGCCAGTCGCACGGTCCCCATCGTGGCCAAGGCGACCGGACGCGACGTGGTGGCCGAGGCGGTGCGCTGCGCCCTTGGCGCCCCCCTTGCCGACGTGGGGTTGTCTCCGGGGCTGGCCCACGATTCGCCGCTGGTGGCCGTCAAGGCGCCGATCGGGTCCCTCTGGCGCCTACCGGGTGTCGACGAGTCGCTCGGCCCTGAGATGCGGTCGACGGGAGAGGTCCTGGGCCTGGCGGTTGGCTACGAGGCGGCTCTGGAGGCCGCGCGGCAGGCAGAAGCCGTGCACCTGCTGCCCGGCCAAGCGGGCATGGTGCCCGCCTCGCGCTGAACGCGGGCACGAAGAGGGGCCGTCGCAGCTCCGGTACGGAGGGTCCCGAGCGGCGACGGCCCCAGGCAAGACGTCGGGCGAGATCCTCGCCCCGACCGACGGGACGGACCATGAGTGTCACCGCCGGCCCGAGCTTCCATTGGCGACGGTCCAGGTCCCGTGGGTGCCGGCCAGGGCCGAATACCCGCCGACGTCTTCGGCGATCAGAGGAGCAAGAATTGTGCCGTCGCGTCGGCTTGCCGATGACCCTTGGCCGCGTCCCCGTCAGCGTCGGCGGCGGCGGTCGAGCGGCGGTGCGCTGGCAGCCATTCGGCGGCGCAGATAGCCTCCGTACCAGCCGATGAATGCCCCGAGAATCCACTGCAGCTGCGCGACCTGGACCGCCACGATTTCGAGCAGGGCGCCGAACGGATTCGCGGTCACTCCCGGCGGAGTGGGGAGCAGCGCAAAGAAGATCCCCTGCAGCAGCGTTCCGGCGATCGTCGCCGCCAGCCCGAAGAGCCACGGTCGCTGCCAGCCGATCCAGCCGGCGCCGATCAGCGAGAAGACACTGACCATCACCGTCACGATCTGCACGGTGCCGTCGCGCATCAACAGGGCGAGCGTCTGAGCGCCCGCCCACGGGATGGCGGGCAGCAACCACGCGCGCGGATGGTTGGCCAGCAGGTAGAAGGCCGCGACGACCGATCGGAATGGGCCGTCGTAGTGGAAGCCGGCAAGCGGGTCAGGGCGGCCCGGCAGGGCCGGCGCCTCCGGGAAGAGCCGACGGAACACCCCGCCGCCGCCAGGCGTGCGTTCGGTAGCGAGCTCTTCGTCCGCTGCAGCTCCCTCGTCGGACAGCGCCTCGCCGCGCTCCAGCTGGCGGGTCCGCCGGCGAGCCTCGGCGCGTGAGATCTGGTCGCGGCGGCTGCGTTGCGACATCGGTCGGGGATTGTACGTGACGCGCCCGGCCATCCCCGCTCTGGACGGTAAGCGGCCGGTAAGCGCGCGCTAAGCGCCCAACGCCATCGTCCTGCTGCCCCGACCTGCGCCTGCGCCGCCTCCGCTGGAGGTGCCCGGTGATCCCCACCAACGTCCGTCCGCAGCGATCGGTGGCAGGCCGCATGGCCGCCGCCGTGGTCAGCGCCTTCCTGCTGCTCGCCTGCCTCCCCACGGTGGCGGCGTTCCACGACCCGGATCTCGGCGGCTACGCCGGTTTCGCATCGCCGGCCGCCCAGGAAACCGCGGGCCAGGCGGACGCGGGAGCAGCCGAACCGGCAGCCGAACCGATCGAAGCGGTCGAAGCAGTCGTCGCCGAGGCGACGGGGCACCTGGTGGTCAGCGAGGTGACGACTGGCGGCGCCAGCGCCTCGGACGAGTTCATCGAGCTCTACAACCCCGGCCCGCTGGCGCTGCCGCTGGAGGGCCTGGAAGTGATCTACGTCACAGCCAGCGGCGGCACCATCACTCGCAAGGCAAACTGGGCCAGTGGCGCTCCGAGCATGGCGCCGGGGACTCACGTGCTCATCGCGAACGCCGCCGGCGCCTTCGCCGCTGTGGCGGACGTGACGTACACCAACGGCCTGGCGGCGACAGGCGGCAGCCTCGCCATCCGGATCCTCGGCGCCGGCTCGGCGATCGATGCCGTTGGCTGGGGCAACGCGACCAGCATCTGGCTCGAAGGCCTGCCGGCAGCAGCTGCCGCAGCCGGGCATTCGATCGAGCGCCTGCCGGGCGGCGTCCAGGGCTCGGGCCAGGACACCGACCAGAACAGCGTCGATTTCATCGAGAGCGCTACCCCGGACCCGCAGAACAGCCTCTCGCCGCCCATTGCCCTTCCCACTCCGGAACCCAGCCCCACGGTGTCGGCGTCGCCGACCTCAGACCCGACGAGCGATGCCAGCCCGACGCCGACGACGCCCGGCTCCCCGCAGCCGACCGCCCAGCCGTCAGCCACGCCGCTACCGACCCCACCCGCCACGCCATCACCCACATCGCAGCCGACTGCCACACCATCCCAGCCGGCGCTGACCATTGCCGAGGCGCGCGCCCAACCCGATGGCACCAGCGTGACGGTCGAGGGCGTATCCCTGACTGACAGCGCCTTCGCCGACGGCGGCGGCTACCTGGCCGATGCTTCCGGCGGCATCGCGGTACTGCTCGGCGACGGGTCGTTCCCGCGCGGCCAGCAGGTACGGGTCGCCGGCGACGTCGACGACCGATTCAGCCAGCGCACCATTCGGGCCGATGCGGGCGGCGTGACGGTCATCGGGCCAGCTTCGGAGCCCTCCGCGGCGGAGGTCAGCACGGGGGCGATCGGTGAGGCGTTCGAGGGGGAGCTGGTCGAGGTGGCCGGCACGATTGCCAGCTCGCCTACCACCCTGACGACCGGGATCGCGGTCGACGTGGACGACGGGTCCGGCGCGGTGCGCGTGATGGTGGGCAGCGCCACCGGCATCGACACCAGCACATGGATGCGCGGCGCAAGCCTGCGGCTGCGCGGCGTCGTCGGGCAGCGCGACTCGAGCGGAACCGGCACGGCCGGCTACCGCGTGCAGCCCTTGGACGCCAGCGACGTCCTGGGCTCCGGGCCGCCGGCCACGCCAACGCCGTCGCCGTCGCCGTCCGGCGATCCATCGGCTATCAGCATCAAGGCGGCGCGTGCGCAGCCGGTCAATACCCGCGTCACCGTGCGCGGCACCGTGACGCTCGCGTCCAACATGGCCGATGAGGGCACGGCCGCCATCCAGGACTCGTCCGGCGCCATCCTGCTGCGGCTGGGCGACGACGTGGGCAGCCTTGAGCTGCAGCTCGGCGAGCTGCTCGACGTGTACGGCACCCGCTCGACGAAGAGCGGGATGGAGACGATCCGCCTTTCGGCGCCGCCGCGCCACCTGGGCCGGCAGGCGCAGCCCGATCCACGCCGACGGCCCACCGGCTCGCTCGGCGAGGAGGAGGAGGCCGTGCTGGTCATCGCCCGTGGTGAGGTCACCACCTCGCCCCGGCGCACCTCCGCCCAGAACATCTACTTCGACGTGGATGACGGCTCCGGGCCGATCCAAATTTTCCTGACGCCGCGTTCGGGCGCCTCCGTGGAGGGGATCGTCATCGGCTCATGGGTCGAGGTGCGCGGCGTGCTCGGCCAGGAGACGTCGGGAAAGCTGCCCGATCGCGGGTATCGGATCTGGCCCCGCGTCGCCGCCGACCTTGAGGTGGTGGCCACGGCCCCCGGCACGGGCGGCGGCACGGGTGGCGCTCCCTCGAACGGCGACGGGCCTGCAGCTCCCGGATCAGGGGCCGGGGCCGCTCCCGATGGCACGCAGGCAGGCGGCACGCCGGCCGCACAGCAGCGGGTTCCCGGGCTGGGTCTCACGGCTGCCACCGCCTCGGCTGCACCCTCATCCCGAAGGGCCGGGCGCGGCGGGGAGGTGGCCAGCGGCGCGGACGAGGGCGCCTCGAAGCCAGAGCCCGCGGCTGCCGGGATGGGTCTCCTGGCGCTCGGCGGATTGCTGCTGACCAGTGCAGGAGGGCTGGTCGTCCCGCCCAGACGGCCCGGCCAGCTGCTGCGGGCCCTGTGGCATCGCATCCGCTCGCGGCCGGAGCTGGAGGAGGAAGAGGCCGCCTCGGGTCCGTCGGCCGTGGCGGAACCGATGCCCGCGCTGGTGCCGCTCACCGTCCTGGACGGCGCGCAGCGTACTCCACGCTCGAGCGGCGAGCGTATACTCCCGCCGACCTGAGCACGGGCTCACGCTCAGCTCACGCTCGAAGGAGGTGGCGCCGCCTGGTGACCGAGGTGACCCAAGCGGACCGGCCGACGACCGGCAGCCGGCAGTACCACATCGCGCTGGAGCGCGGTGAGTTGGCCGAGTACATCCTCCTGGTCGGCGACCCGGGACGGGTAGCCAAGGTCAGCTCGCACTGGGACTCGATCGAGCTCGAGCGCAGCAACCGGGAGATCACCACCGCCACCGGGTCGTACCGGGGCATGCGCGTCTCGGCCATGTCGACCGGCATGGGTCCGGACAACGTGGAGATCGTGCTGGCCGAGGTGATGGAGATCACCGACCAGGCGACCTTCGTGCGCATCGGCTCATCCGGCGGACTACAGCCCGAGATCGCGCTGGGGGACCTGGTCATCTCGATCGGGGCCGTCCGGCTGGAGAACACGACCGACTTCTACGTGCATCCAGGCTACCCGGCGATCGCCCATCGGGACGTGGTCTCGGCCCTGGAGGCGGCCTGCCAGCGGCTCGGTTATCCCCACCACCTTGGCCTGACCGCTACGGCAAGCGGCTTCTACGCTCCGCAGGGAAGGCAGATGCGCACGCTCCCAGTTCGCTATCCTCAGCTGGCGGAGGAGCTGCGACGCCAGCGCGTCGCGAACTTCGAGATGGAATCGTCGGCACTTTTTGTGCTTACGAGCCTCGCGGGGCTCCGCGCAGGAACGGTCTGTGCGGCGTACGCACAGAGGATCGAAGGAACGTTCCTGGAAGGTGCGGCTAAGGAGGCCGCGGAGGCACGTTGCATCGATGCCGGGCTCACCGGTATCCACCTGCTCTGGCAGTGGGACCAGGAGCAGGACGGAGATCCCCGACGCCGATCCTCACCGATTGGCGGGCGAGGCGGGGAGCAGTAACCGTAAACCGGCGCGATCAGCCGGAGAAGGAGGCAACCAGCCGATGGCGACCAATGCCTACTGCGTGAAGTGCAAGGCCAAGCGCGACATGCTGAACGAGCAGAAGATCACCATGAAGAACGGCAAGCCGGCGACTGAGGGCAAGTGCCCGGTCTGCGGCACCAAGATGTTCAAGATCGGCGGCTAGAGAGCTCGCCGGATCGACCACTCATTCGAAATCGCGCAGCTGGCCGCCCGGCCGCGCGTCGCCGGACATCGCGTCCGCCGATGCCGCCGGGCGGCTTGGCGTCCGGCTCGCGATACAATGGCCGCCTCGTATGGATGAGCCAGCCGGCCAGCCGATCCTGGCGATCGATCTGGGCGGCACCCGCATCCGCGCCGCGTACGTGAGTCCCGACCTGACCCTCGCGTCGCGTGTCGCGGTCGACACCGATGATGAGGAGGGCGTGGACGCCGTCGTGCAGCGCATCTGCAACCTGGCCAACGACGTCCAGAGCGCCGTTCGCGATGCCGGGTTGCCGGATCCGGTCGGCGTCGGCATCTCTGCGCCCGGCCCGCTGGACCCCTGGAGAGGTGTGGTGGTGGCACCGCCGAACTTGGCGGGCTGGCACGACGTCCCGCTCGCAGAGCGGGTGCAGGCGGCCACGCGGCTGCCCGTCTTCCTGGAACGCGACACCAACGTGGCGATCATGGCCGAGTGGCGCCATGGCGCAGCGCGCGGCGCGGAGGATGCGATCTACGTCACCGTCTCAACCGGCATCGGGGGCGGCATCGTCATCGACGGGCGTCCGCTGATCGGCCCCGACGGGACGGCCGGAGAGGTCGGCCACATGACCGTGGAGCTCGACGGGCCGCTGTGTGGCGACGGGTCGCCTGGCCATGCCGAGGCGATCGGTTCCGGGACCGCGCTGGCGCGCGAGGGGCGCGGGCTCCTCGAGCGTGGCGAGTCGGCGCTGCTGGATCAGATCTTCCGTGAATCGGGCGTATCGGAGCTGGGCGCGGAGCACGTGGCCAGGGCGGCCGCGGCCGGCGACCCTGCGTGCCGGGCGCTCTTCGAGCGGGCCTGGGTCGCGATCGGCGCCATGTGCGCCGGGCTGGTCAACGTCCTGAACCCGGAGGTCATCGTCATCGGCGGCAGCATCGCTGCCCATCACCCAGAGCTCTTCGACGCCGTCCGTCGCGAGCTCGAGCGCCGCGCGTTCGCGGCGCCGGTACGCCGCGTGCGAGTGTCGCCGGCGGAGCATGGAGACGACGTCTCGCTGATCGGCCTGCTGCCGATCGTGAACGAACGCATGAATGATCCTGCCTTCGCGCGGACGACACCCACCGCTCCGGCATCGGGTCCCGGCGCTCCGGCAGCAAGGGAGGTCTCGGCATGACGACGCAGGTTGCAATCAATGGGTTCGGCCGTATCGGCCGCCAGTTCCTGAAGGCCGCGCTGGAACGCCATGCCGACGATTTCGAGGTCGTGGCGATCAATGATCTCGTCGAGCCCGACATGAATGCATTCCTGTTCAAGCACGACACGAACTACGGGACCTACCCGGGTGAGGTATCCGCTGCCGATGACGCGATCGTGGTCGATGGGCGCAGGATCTCAGTCCTCGCCGAGCGTGACCCTGCCAGCCTGCCATGGGCACGGCTGGGCATCGACATCGTGGTGGAATGCACCGGCCTCTTCACCGATGGCACGAAGGCTCGCGCCCACCTCGACGCCGGAGCGAAGTACGTGATCATCTCCGCTCCGGCGAAGAACGAGGACAAGACGATCGTCCTGGGCGTCAACGAGGGCGAATTCGATCCGGACACGCACCAGGTCGTGAGCAACGCCTCGTGCACCACCAACGGACTGGCGCCGGTGGCCAAGATTCTCAACGACGAGTTCGGTATCGACCGTGGCTTCCTTACGACCGTCCATTCGTACACGAACTCGCAGAAGACGCTCGACCTCGCGGCGAAGGACCCGCGCGACGCGCGCGCCGCTGCGGAGAACATCGTCCCCTCCGAGACCGGCGCGGCGAAGGCGGTCGCCAAGGTGATCCCCGAGCTCGAGGGCCGCTTCACCGGGATGGCCTTTCGAGTGCCGACGCCGACGGTCTCCGTGGTGGACTTCGTGGCGACCCTCGATCGCGAAGTGACGAAGGACGAGGTGAACGCCGCCTTCCGCCGCGCGTCGGAGGGGCCGCTGAGCGAGATCGTCGCGTACACCGAGGAGCCGCTGGTATCGAGCGACCTCAAGGGCGATGCGCACTCGACGATCGTGAGCGGGATCGACACGATCGCGCTGGGCAACATGGTCAAGGTCATCGCCTGGTACGACAACGAGTGGGGATACGCCTGCCGCCTCGCCGATCTCACGGCGTTCATCGCCGCTCGCGCTGCGGCCCCGGCGAAGGCGGAGCCAGTGACGAGCGCAGGCTGACGCCGGCGCGATGAACAAGCAGACGATCCGCGACGTCGACGTCCGGGGCAAGCGCGTCTTCCTGCGCGCCGATCTCAACGTCCCCCTCGACGACGGCAGGATCACCGACGACACCCGGATCCGGGCCTCGCTGCCCACCCTGATCTACCTGCTGGAGCACGGCGCGAGCGTGGTGCTGGCCAGCCACCTGGGGCGTCCGAAGGGCAAGGTCAACGACGCGCTGCGCCTGAAGCCGGTCGCCGATCGGCTCGGACAGCTCCTCGGCCGCCCCGTCCGCATGACCGGCGATGCGCTCGGTCCAGGCGTGGTCACGGCCGTCGACAAGCTGCGGCCGGGCGACATGCTGCTGCTCGAGAATCTCCGCTTCCACGGGGAGGAGGAGGGGAACGACCCGGGCTTCGCCAAGGCGCTGGCCGACATGGCGGACGTGTATGTGAACGACGCCTTCGGATCGGCTCACCGCGCGCACGCCTCCACCGAAGGCATCACCCACTACCTGCCAGCGGTGGCCGGCCTGCTGATGGAACGCGAGGTGAGCTCCCTGTCGCGGCTGATGGAGCGGCCGCCGAAGCCATTTCACACGGTCATCGGCGGGGCGAAGGTATCGGGCAAGCTGGAGGTGCTGGAGTCGCTGTTGTCGCGCTGCCAGGCGGTGCTGGTCGGCGGTGGCATGGCCAACACCTTCCTGGCGGCACGCGGGCATGCGTTGGGCAAGAGCCTGGTCGAGACCGAGCAGCTCGAGAACGCCGAGCGGATCATCGCCGAGGCCCGTCGCAAGCGCGTGCGCTTCATGCTGCCGACCGACGTCGTGATCGCCGCCCAGGTGCATCCCCGCTCGCAGCGCCAGGTGGTGGGGATCGATGAAGTGCCCAAGGACTGGAGCGTGGTCGACATCGGCCCGCAGACGCTGGTCTCCTACACCGAGCACCTCGCCAAGGCCAAGACCATCTTCTGGAATGGACCGATGGGCATCTTCGAGATTGCGCCGTTCGCCGAGGCGACGAACGCCATGGCCCGCTACCTGGCCGAGCGGAGCGACGCCGGGGTGGTGACGGTCGTCGGCGGGGGAGACTCGGTGGCGGCCGTCGAGCAGCTTGGGCTGGTGGATCGCATGAGCCACGTCAGCACCGGTGGCGGTGCGTCCCTCGAGTTCGTGGAGGGCAAGACGCTGCCCGGCGTCGCCGCGTTGCTCGACGCTGAGCAGCCCGCTCCCAAGCGCAAACGATGACCACCCTGATCGAGGACGTCATCGCGCGCGAGGTGCTCGACTCGCGCGGAAACCCGACCGTCGAGGTCGAGGTCTTCCTGGATGGTGGGGCGATCGGTTCCGCCATCGTGCCATCCGGTGCGTCGACCGGTGCCCATGAGGCGGTCGAGCTGCGCGACGGTGACCGGCAGCGATACGGCGGGAAGGGCGTGCTGACGGCGGTGAAGCACGTCAACGAAGCGCTCCGTCCGGAGCTGCTGGGGACCGATGCGGTCGACCAGGTCACCATCGACCGGCTGCTGATCGACCTCGATGGGACGCCGAACAAGGAACGGCTGGGGGCCAACGCGCTGCTGGGCACTTCGCTTGCCGTGGCGCAGGCGGCCGCCGAAGCGCTGTCGCTGCCGCTCTACCGCTACCTGGGAGGGGCCGGCGCCCGCATCCTGCCGGTCCCGCTGGTGAACATCCTGAACGGCGGCAAGCACGCCATCGACTCCACCGACTTCCAGGAGTTCATGATCGCCCCGCTCGGCGCGCCGACCTTCCGCGAGGGACTGCGCTGGGCGGCGGAAACCTTCCACGCGCTGGGTGCGCTTCTCCACGAGCGCGGCTTCGCCACCACCGTCGGCGACGAGGGCGGCTATGCGCCGTCGCTGGAGAGCAACGAGGCCGCCATCGCGGTGGTGCTGGAAGCGATTGAGCGCGCCGGCTTCGCGCCCGGCACGCAGATCGCGATCGCCCTCGACCCCGCCACCACCGAGCTGTACCAGGACGGCAGCTACGCGCTCGCCCGCGAAGGACGGACGCTGTCGCCGGAGGAGCTGGTCGACTTCTGGATCGACTGGGCCGGCCGCTACCCGATCGTCAGCCTTGAGGACGGACTGGCCGAGGACGACTGGGACAGCTGGCGCGCGCTCACCGAGCGCGTCGGCGAACGCCTCCAGCTGGTTGGCGATGACCTGCTGGTCACCAACACCGAGCGCCTGGCGCGCGCGATCGAGATGCGGGCGGCCAACAGCATCCTGGTCAAGCTGAACCAGATCGGCACCCTCACCGAGACCATCGAGGCCGTCGAGATGGCGCATCGCGCCGGCTGGACCTCGGTGATCAGCCACCGCTCCGGTGAGACCGAGGACACGACCATCGCCGATCTGGTGGTGGCGCTGAACACCGGTCAGATCAAGACGGGCAGCATGAGCCGCAGTGAGCGGATCGCCAAGTACAACCGGCTGCTGCGGATCGAGGAGGAGCTGGCCGACGCCGGCGAGTACGCCGGTCGTCGCGCCTTCGCCGCCAACCGAACGGCTGACGGCTGACGTCTAGCTCTCGGACGGCGCGTCGCCCTCAGCGGGAGCATCGGTCTGCTTGCGCCGTCGCGCCGCGGCCGTCTCGCGAGTGGCCCTGGTGACCGCGACCTTCGCCTTACCCGCGGCAGTGCGCGGCCGGTCGGCGGCCTTGGCGGAGGCGGCCTTCGATGCCTTGGCGGCGGCCACCTTCTTGCGCTGCGCCGTCTTGGTTGCCGTGGACCGCCGCTTGGGCGCCGCCTCGGCCTGCATCTCGTCGAGCAGGTGCGCCGCGTTGGCCTTGACCATCAGCCGGCTCTTGCGGCGAGCGGCGTTGTTCCGGTGGATGATGCCCTTCTCGGCGGCGCGATCCAGGGCGCTGATGGCCGCGGTGATGGCCTCCGCGCCGTCACCGCTGGCGCGACCCAGCGCGATGGCGCTCGCCCGCTGGACCAGCGTCTTGGCCTCACTACGGGCGCGTCGGTTGACGACGCGTCGGCGCTCCGTCTGGCGGGCGCGCTTGAGGGCTTGGGGAGTACGCGCGCCCTTCCAGGTGCGAGCCTTTCTTGCCACGAAGGAACCTCGAATGGAGATGGTCTGAGCACGAAACGAGCGCCGGCGTGAACGCGGCGGCTCGGCCGCGGAGTATAGCATCGGGGCCGGCCTGAGCCAATCGCCGATGGTCCGGCTCGACACAAACGGCCGCAACAGGCAGAATCGCCGGGCACGGCGCAGGTGCCCGGAACGGTACGTGCAACGTCGAGACCGAGCACGGCGTCTTGGAGGGAACAGGCTGTCGAGCGCGACCGCAGTTGGACCGCAGTGCCCGCCTGCCATCCTCCTTCGCACGGATGACGACTGACCGATGACCACGCTGACCGCCCTGACCCGCCCGCGACTCCTGTTCGGCGCCGGACCGACGCGGCGCGGCCTGATGCTGGGCTTCTTCATGACGCTGATCCTCTGGCTGATGCTGATGATCGGCGCATCGACTGGCGTCGCTCTCAGTCACGCCGAGCGGGTGATTCCCGGAGTCACCGTCGCCGGCGTGCCGGTGGGCGGTCTGGGGCGAGCGGACGCGATCGCCAGACTCGAGGCGGAGCTGCCTTCGCTGACGGCTGGATCGCTCGAGCTGCGAGTGGATGGCGCGCCGGTCAAGGTCCCGTACGCGCAGGTGGGTCTTGGCTACGACCTGGACGCCATGGTGGACGCCGCCTACGGCCTCGGCCGCGGCGGTAATCCATTCGGCGATGGGATCGCCCGCCTGCGCGCAATCGTGCGACCGACTGCGATCTCTGGCGTGGTCATCACCACCGACCAGGCAGCGCTCGATGCCCTGGTGGCAGACATCGCCAGCGACTTCGACCGCGCGCCGGTCGATGGGTCGGTGACCCTCGATGCGCACGGAGCCTTCCGCGTAAAGCATGCCGTCGTCGGGCTGAGGGTCGACACTGATGCACTGCAGCTGGCACTCGCCGGCGCGCTGGCGGACCCGGCCTCGGGCGGTATCGCGGTCGATGTCCCGGTGGCACGAGCGACACCCACGATCAGCACCGAGCAGGCGAGAGCGGCGGCGGTGGCCGCATTCAGGATGAGCTCCACCCCGCTGAGGCTCACCGGCGCCGGCAGCTCGCACCGCCTCGACAGGGCCGCGCTGGCCGGCGTCGTCAGCTTCAGTCCGCGCGGCGAGGACCGTTACGTCGCCGGCGTGGATGGCGGTGCCGTGCGCAAGCTGCTGCGTCCGATCGCCGCCCGGGTGGCCCGCGCACCTCGGGACGCATCATTCCTCTACGGCCCCAGCGGCATCGTCGGCGTCGTCGCCGGTGAGTCCGGCCGCACGCTGGAGATCAAGGCCAGCGTCGCCAACGTGGTGGCCGCCCTCGAGAAGCGCGCTGGCGGCGCATCGAAGGCCAGCGCCGGGCTGGTCATCGGCGTCGCGCAGCCCGCTCTCACCACCAGGGAGGCTCGCAAGGTCGCCCCGGTCATGGAGCCGATCTCGAGCTGGACCACGTACTACGTGCCCGGCGAGGGCAACTTCTGGGGTGCCAATATCAACATCCCGGCGCAGGACCTCGACGGCCGAGTGGTTGCCCCCGGCGAGTGGTTCGAGTTCTGGCAGGGCATCGGCCCGGTGACCCTCGAGCGCGGCTACGGTTACGGCGGCGCCATCATCGGCGGCCGATCGGTCGCGAATGGCGCCCTGGCGGGCGGCATCTGCTCCACTTCCACGACGCTCTTCAATGCGGCGATGCGCGCCGGCCTGGAGATCGGCCAGCGGGTGAATCACTCGTACTACATCGAGCGCTACCCGGTGGGCCTGGACGCGACCGTCATCAAGACGGATACCTGGGAAACGGACATGACCTTCCGGAACGATACGGAAAGCCCGGTCGTGATCCGCTCCTACACCGGCAATGGCTTCGTTCGCTTCGACATCTGGGGAGTCCCCAACGGCCGGACGGTAACGCTATCGGCGCCGGTCACCAGCAACCACGGGACCGCCATCGAGACCACGGTCGTCAACCCCGACCTGGAGCCCGGCGCCGCGGTCCGCGTCGAGTACCCGCACAACGGCTTCGACGCGGTGGTGACCCGATGGGTGCGCGATGCCGACGGCAACCTCATCCACGAGGACACCTGGTACAGCCACTACCGGACGGTCAACGGCATCACCGAAGTCGGCCCCAAGGCCTCCTCGAACTAGCCCACGCCGGTGCGCAAGCGCCCAACGCCACGGGGACTGCGGAAGGTAGCGACCGACTTCTGGTTCTCCGTGCAGCGCATCGGGCGCCCAGATGAGGGCTCTTTCGATCCCCCGGATTCGGTGCCTCCAAACGGTGGAGACGCCCCTTCGCGCGTTCCGAAACGCCCACGGCCATCTGCAGGATCCGCCGGGGCAGTGCTGCCGGAGACCACAGAGCAGGATTCATCTGCGGACTGAAGTGAGGCGTGGCGGGCTGAGCCCGCTGCGAGTTGCGAAGCCGAGCCAGGGCTGAGGCCGCCGCGCCACACGTAGCCGGTAGACTCCTGCCCCGTGATCCCGCAGGAACGTATCCGCAACTTCAGCATCGTCGCGCACATCGACCACGGGAAATCGACCCTCGCCGATCGCCTGCTGGAGGTGACGCATACCATCGACAAGCGCCTGATGACCAGCCAGGTGCTCGACTCGATGGACCTGGAACGCGAGAAGGGGATCACCATCAAGGCGCGCGCCGTGCGGCTGCAGTACGACGCGGCAGACGGCCAGACGTACGCCCTGAACCTGATCGACACGCCGGGACACGTCGACTTCACCTACGAGGTGAGCCGATCCCTCCAGGCCTGCGAGGGAGCGATCCTGGTCGTGGACGCCAGCCAGGGGATCGAGGCGCAGACGCTGGCGAACGTGCACCTGGCCATAGCCCAGGACCTGGTGATCATCCCGGTCATCAACAAGATCGACCTCGCCAGCGCCGATCCGGGGATGGTGATGGCCGAGCTGGAGGATGCGCTGGCGATCCCGCGCGAGGAGGTGATCCTGGCATCGGCCAAGGAGGGGACCGGCGTGGCCGAGGTGCTGGAGGCCATCGTCCAGCGCGTCCCGCCGCCGGCCGGGGACCCTGCTGCGCCACTGCAGGCGCTCGTCTTCGACAGCCATTACGACCAGTACAAGGGCGTGGTCGCATACGTGCGTGTCGCCAACGGAACGCTGCAGGACCACGAGCGCATCCGCTTCATGGCCACCACCGCCGAGAGCGAGATCCTGGAGCTCGGCTACTTCCGTCCGCAGCCGGTCCCCACCAAGACGCTGGCCGCGGGCGAGGTCGGCTACGTCGCGTCAGGGCTGAAGAGCATTGCCGAGGCGCGGGTGGGCGACACCCTGACCGATGCGAACAAGCCGGCCCCTCGGGCCCTGCCGGGCTACAAGGAGGCGCTGCCGCTCGTCTTCGCCGGCATCTACCCGATGCGCGGCGACGACTACCCGCTGCTGCGCGAGGCGCTCGACAAGCTGCACCTCAACGACGCCAGCTTCGTCTACGAGCCCGAGTCCAGCGTGGCGCTGGGCTTCGGCTTCCGCTGCGGATTCCTTGGCCTGCTGCACATGGAGATCGTCCAGGAACGCCTGGAACGCGAGTTCGACCTTGAGCTGCTGGCATCGGCGCCGAGCGTCGAGTACCGGGTCCGGCGCATGCATCGGTCCGAGGAGCTGGTGGTGGACAACCCGGCCAAGATGCCGGACGCCGGCGAGATCGAGGCCATCAGCGAGCCGTGGGTGGCGGCGCAGGTCATCACGCCCACCGACTACATCGGGCCGATCATGGAGCTGGCCACCACCCGGCGCGGCCAGTTCGGGAACATGGAGTACCTGGACCCGAAACGGGTCAACCTGCATCTCGAGCTGCCGCTGGCCGAGCTGATCATCGACTTCTACGACCTGCTGAAGAGCCGCAGCTCGGGGTACGCGAGCCTGGACTACCAGTACATCGGCTACCGGGAGGGCGACCTGGTGAAGCTGGACGTGCTCGTCAACGCCGAGCCCGTGGACGCCCTCTCCCTGATCGTCCATCGGTCCAATGCCTATCGCCAGGGCAAGGCGCTGGTCGAAAAGCTGAAGGAGCTGATCCCGCGCCAGATGTTCGAAGTGCCGGTCCAGGCCGCCATCGGCTCCAATATCATCAGCCGCGAGACGATCCGGGCCATGCGCAAGAACGTGCTGGCCAAGTGCTACGGCGGGGACATCACTCGCAAGCGCAAGCTCCTCGAGAAGCAGAAGGAGGGCAAACAGCGGATGAAGCGGATCGGATCCGTGGAGATCCCGCAGGAGGCCTTCCTGGCCGTACTTCGCATGAACGAGGCCTCCTAGGTGAGCTTCGAGGACTCCCTCCGGCTCTCCATCGCGCTGGGGCTGACCATCTTCCTCGTCCTCCTTCGCTTCGACTCGGAGCGGATCATGCGCTCCGACTACTTCCGCTACCGCTATCCGTGGCTCGGCCCGGTCAGCTACTACGGCCTGGTCATCGCCTTCGCCATCGGGATCGTGCTGATCCTGCCCAATGGGCGCGGCCGCCTGTTCCTGACGCCGGGCGATCCGGAGGTGATGCTGCCGCTGATGCTGGGTTTCGCGGCGGTGGGGATCCTGAACGCGATCGCCTTCTCATTCCGCTGGTACGGCGGCGTCACGCCGCTGCCGACCTCGTTGCTTCCCAGCCGAATGCTGGGCGCGGCCGCCAGCGCGGTCGCCGACGAGCTGCAGTTCCGCTCGATCGTGATGGGGCTCCTGATCTTCGCCGGCGTGCCGGGCGGGGTGACCACCGCGGTCGTGGTGCAGGCGATCCTGTACACCGCGGCCCAGCGTCGCCTGTGGCGCGAGCGCCAGGTGTACTTCCTGGTCGGTGCGCTGATCCTGGGCTACGCCTGCGGCTGGGCGACGATCACCGCTGATTCGATCGTGCCAGCGGTGGTCGGGCACTTCCTGGTGATTGCGGCCCTCTTCTCGTTCGCCGGAGGGCGGCTGCGCCAGCGACCCATCTGAAGGCTCGAGTCGGCCATAGCACGCCCTTCGCGTTGGCAAAATGTCGCCCACTGGTCGCTATTGGCCGTGGTTGGTCCGTGAGTTGCCACCTGCGCACGGGGAGAGCGTTAAGCAGGTCGAGCGACCAGCTGCGAGCGCTCTGCGCCAGCTGCCAAGCACGGCTCCCGGCTCGGGGCCGCTCGAAATGAGCGCGCAAGTCCCCTAACGTGCCCCGCATGCACATCTGGGAAGTCGGGGTGGCTGACCGCGCGAATACCCACCACCTGTACGTCCACGTGCCGTTCTGCCGGCTGCTGTGCGCGTACTGCGACTTCGTCACGGTTGGCGGCAGGGCTCGCGACATTCCCCGCTACGTCCGCGCCCTGCATGCCGAGCTGGCAATGTGGCCGGCGCATGGTGACCTGAGGACCATCTACTTCGGCGGCGGAACGCCGTCCTTGCTGAAGGCCGATGCCGTGGCGGGCCTGGTTGAAGCGGCCTCGTTGCGATGGGCAACGACGCCGTCCGAGGTGACGCTGGAGGCGAACCCAAGCGGACGCGAGGCGCCGGATTGGCGCGGGCTGCGGTCGGCTGGGGTCACCAGGATCTCGCTTGGCGCCCAATCCCTGCGAGACCCGGAGCTGCGTGCCCTCGCCCGGGGGCACTCGGCAACCGAGGTCTGTGCCGCCGTCGCGGCGACGCGCGATGCCGGCTTCGACAACCTCAGCCTCGACCTCATCTATGGCATTCCCGGTCAGTCGCTGGCGGACTGGCGCGACGGCCTGCGGCGGGCGGTGGCGCTGGATCCAGATCACCTGTCGCTGTACGCGCTGCAGCTTGCCCGGGCGCCGGACGAGTGGGCCGCGCCGCCACGGCCAGGCGCGCTTCGCTGGCGGCATCGGATGAGCGCGCGGCAGGACGATGACATGGCGGCAGCGCAGTACGCGCTGGCCGAGGAGCAGCTCGAGCGCGCCGGCTACCGGCACTACGAGCTGTCCTCGTGGGCGCGGCCAGGCCACCAGTCTCGCCACAACGGCGCCTACTGGGATCGGCGGCCGTACACCGGCATCGGCGCCGGCGCGCACTCCTACGATGGGCAGGCCCGCCGCTCCTGGAACGGCCGTGACCTGGACGGATACCTGGCCGATGTGGAAGCAGGTCGCCTGCCCGAGGCGGGCTCCGAGCAGCTGGACGAGCCCGTTCGCCAGTTCGAGGCGATCGCGCTTGGCCTGCGGCGAATCGGGGGCGTGAACAGGCGCGCCTTTGCGGGCGAGTTCGGCGTGGATCCGGTGGCTCGCTTTGCCGATGCGGTCGCTGCCGGACGAACGAACGGTCTGCTGGAGCTGACCGCTCGTGATCTGCGCCTGACGCCGTCCGGACGCCTCCTGGCGTCGGAGGTCCTCGTCAACTTCCTGCCGCGAGCGGCCTGATGCGCTTTCCGCCGCGGACGCTGGCCGCCATCGCCGCGGGGCGGCTGGACCTTGCCTTTCGGCGCTGGCAGCGCCCGATGGTCAAGGAGGGAGGCACGCAGCGCACGGCCATCGGCCTGGTGCGCTTCGAGTCGGTGGGGGTCGTGTCGCGCGAGGCTGTCACCGACGAGCAGGCCAGGCGAGCGGGCTTCGACTCGGCTGGCGAGCTGCTTGGGTTCCTTGATCGCAAGCCCCTGGGCGAGATCTATCGCGTGGGCCTGCGCCTGGCAGGGCCGGACCCGCGCGTCGCGCTGCGCGAGGCGCTCCCCAGCGAGGGGGAGCTGGAAGAGGTGGCGCGCCGGCTGGCTCGGCTCGACCGCGCCAGCAGCCACGGACCGTGGACGCGCCAGACGCTGGAGGCGATCGCCGCCAATCCGGAACGGCGAGCGGGCGACCTGGCTGCCGGGATGGGTCGCGAGCGGCTGCCGTTCAAGGTCGACGTCCGCAAGCTCAAGGAGCTGGGTCTGACCGAGAGCCTGCCGATCGGCTACCGGCTGTCACCGCGCGGTCGCGCAACGTTGGAGCGCCTGCGCGTCAGCCGCGACGAAGCCGGGCGAGCAGCGCGGCGTAGGCCGCCGAACCGATCGCGCCGGCCAGCAGGTCATTGACCGTGTCCCACGTCCCGCGCACGTTGCGCAGGCCGAAGGCGACGTCGCTGTAATACTCCTGCGCCTCGAGCGCGATGTGGCCCAGCTGCGCCAACCCGACGGCGCTCAGCGGCTGCAGGTCGAGGATCTCAGCGGCCACGACGGTTGCGGCGCCGGTGCCGTGTGCATGCGGGATGGCGTCGAAGTAGCGATATCGGTCGTACAGGCCGAAATGGTTGCCGAGCAGGTCCAGCGCGAAGATCGAGAGCCACAGGTTGTCGGTCCAGACCGGGTAGGCCCGCTGGCGCGGGGCCAGGCGATGGGCGAGTGGGACGACCAGGCTGAGCGGGATCATGACCAGCCCGCGAGGGCCGATGGCCTTGCCCGCGAACCTGGGATCGCGACCGCGCGCCAGAGCCTCGACCAGGATGGCGACGATCCCCGCGCGGAGCAGGACGTTGCAGGCCGCCCCGAAGGCTCGCACAGCGGCATGCTAACGGGACCAGCCGGCGCGGTTCGTTGACATCGGTCAAGCCCGGTTGGTACCATTCCGCAGACGCGTTAGCACTCTCGGCCATAGAGTGCTAATCGAGCGAGATGCCGGAGGACCCAATGGCCGACGAGGCACGACAAGCGGATCAGCACGGACGGCGACGGATCGCCCTGACCGAGCGCCAGCGGAGCGTCCTGCGCGCCGTGGTGGAGGATTACCTGACGACGGCCATCCCGGTCGGCTCCAAGATGCTGGTCGACCGGCACGGGCTGCACGTCAGCCCGGCCACGGTGCGCAGTGCCATGGCCGAGCTGGAGGCGCTGGGACTCCTCACCCATCCGCACACCAGCGCCGGGCGGGTGCCGTCAGACCTGGGATACCGCGTCTATGTCGAGTCGCTGATGCGCGAGGCCGCGCTGGACCAGACCGATCAGCTGATGATTCGGCACCAGTTCAGCCAGGTGCAGCTGACCAGCAACGAGTGGCTGCGGCTGGCGGCCTCGATCCTGGCAGCCAGCACCAGCTCAGCAGCGGTCGTGACGCCGGCTCGCGCGCGTCGTGCGCGCTTCGGCCACGTCCAGCTGGTCGAGCTGGCGGATGGGGCGCGCCTCTGCGTCGTGGTGAGGGCCGACGGCAAGGTCGCGCAGCGCAGGCTGGACCGCGCCGTGCTGGAGCGGATGGCGACGGAGTCTCCGCTGGATCAGGCCGACCTGGACATGGTGTCTGCCACGCTCAACGCGGAGCTGCCGGGCATGTCCGGGCCGCAGGTCCGCCGGCGGATCAGCCGGCTGGCGCCGGTCGCCGCCCACGTGGCGGAAGTGGTGGCGCAGATGCTGGAGGAGGGTGATCGGGTCAGCGTCGAGGAGGTCTTTACCGATGGCATCACCAACGTCCTCGAGCAGCCGGAGTTCGCGCAGGGCTCGAAGCTGCGCGGCGTACTCGATGTCCTGCGGCGATCCGACTTCCTGGAGCAGCTGCTCCCGCTGCTGCCGCGCGGTGGCGGCGTGCACGTGATCATCGGGCACGAGAACACGATCGACGCCATGCACGACGTGAGCCTCATCTTCGCCCCGTATGGCGAGGCGGACCGCGCGCTGGGCCTGCTGGGAGTCCTTGGCCCGACCCGGATGCCGTACCCGCGAGCCATCCCGACGGTCCGCTACCTGTCCACGCTGATGAACGAGCTCATCAGCAGCAGCCCGCACGGTGAGACGCATGACTGAGCGACAGACCAACGGCGACGCCCGCGAGGCGAGTGAGACGCGTGAGCTGGCCGAGGCTGCGGGCGATGGCCACGAGGAACGTCACAAGAGCCCGTCGCGCGCCGAGCTGATGCGCACGCTGGACAAGCTCGAGACGGCGCTCGAGGAAGCCCGGGCGGCGTCGGATGAGAATCTGCGCGCCTGGCAGCGGGCCGCCGCCGACTACTCGAACTACAAGCGACGGACCGATGACGAGAGGGAGATGGTGGCTCGCTTCGCCAACGCGCTGCTCATCGGGAAGCTGCTGAGCGTGCTCGACGACTTCGATCGGGCGGTGGACAACGTGCCCGCCGACACGGACGACTCGTGGGTCGAGGGCGTTCGGCTGGTGGAGCGCAAGCTGCGCGGCGTCCTGGAGTCCGAGGGCGTCACCCAGATCGAGGCCACCGGCCTGCCATTCGACCCGAACGTGCACGAGGCCGTCGTCCACGAGGAGACGGCCGACTATCCCGACAACCACGTCATCGGCGAGCTGCAGCGCGGATATCGGCTGCACGACCGGGTCCTGCGCCCGGCGCTCGTGCGAGTAGCCAACAACCCGAAGGAGCAGTAACCCTCATGGGCAAGATCATCGGCATCGACCTGGGCACCACGAACTCGGCCGTGGCCGTCATCGAGGGCGGCGAGCCGCAGGTCATCACCAACGCGGAGGGTGGCCGCATCACGCCATCGGTGGTGGGCTTCGCCAAGAGCGGGGAGCGGCTGGTGGGCCAGGTGGCCAAGCGCCAGGCGATCACCAACCCGGAGAACACGGTGTTCAGCATCAAGCGCTTCATGGGCCGCCGCTGGGACGACCCGGAGGTGCAGCGCAGCAAGGACCTCGTCCCGTACTCGGTCGAGAAGGACCCGAAGTCGGACGGCGTCATCGTCAAGCTCGGGAACGAGAAGACCTTCAGCCCGCCCGAGATCAGCGCCATGATCCTGCAGAAGCTGAAGGGTGACGCCGAGGCCTACCTGGGCGAAAAGGTGACCGAGGCGGTCATCACTGTGCCCGCCTACTTCGACGACACCCAGCGCCAGGCAACCAAGGATGCCGGACGCATTGCCGGGCTGGACGTCAAGCGGATCGTGAACGAGCCGACCGCATCGGCCCTGGCCTACGGCCTGGACAAGCAGAAGGAGGAGAAGGTCGCCGTCTACGACCTTGGCGGTGGCACCTTCGACATCTCCATCCTGGAGCTGTCGGAGGGCGTCTTCGAGGTTCGCTCGACCAACGGCGATACGCACCTGGGTGGTGACGACTTCGACCAGCGGATCATCGACTGGCTGATCGAGGAGTTCCGCAAGGACCAGGGTATCGACCTGTCGAAGGACCGGATCGCACTGCAGCGCCTGAAGGAAGCCGCCGAGAAGGCCAAGATCGAGCTGTCCTCCACCGCGCAGACGGAGATCAACCTGCCCTTCATCAGCGCGGACGCATCGGGCCCGAAGCACCTGGTCGTAACCCTGTCGCGTGCGAAGCTGGAAGACCTGGTTGCCGACCTGGTCCAGAAGACGGCCGGGCCGGTCAAGCAGGCACTGGCCGATGCCGGCCTGCAGCCTGGTGATGTCGACGAGGTGATCCTGGTCGGCGGCATGACCCGCATGCCCGCCGTGGTGGAGGCAGTCAAGGCGCAGTTCAACGGCAAGGAGCCGCACAAGGGCGTCAACCCCGACGAGGTGGTGGCGGTGGGTGCGGCCATCCAGGCCGGCGTGCTGGGCGGCGAGGTCAAGGACGTCCTGCTGCTGGACGTGACGCCGCTGTCGCTGGGGATTGAGACGCTGGGCGGGGTAGCGACCAAGATGATCAACCGCAACACCACCATCCCCACCAGCCACACCCAGATCTTCTCGACTGCCTCCGACAACCAGCCGAGCGTGGACATCGTGGTCCTGCAGGGCGAGCGGGAGATGGCCAGCGACAACAAGAAGCTGGCGACCTTCCGGCTGGACGGCATTCCGCCCGCTCCGCGGGGCGTGCCGCAGATCGAGGTCACTTTCGACATCGATGCCAATGGCATCCTCAACGTGACCGCGCGCGACAAGGCCACCAGCAAGGAGCAGAAAGTCGCGATCACTGCCTCGTCGATGCTGGCCAAGGAGGACGTCGACAAGATGGTCCGCGACGCCGCCGAGCACGCCGAGGAGGACCGTCAGCGACGCTCCGAGGTGGAGTCGCGCAACGAGGCCGATGCGCTCACCTTCCAGGCCGAGCGCCTGGTCAAGGACCTGGGTGACAAGATCTCCGACGAGGAGAAGGCCGAGGTCCAGCAGCGCATCGACGCCGTGCGCGAGGCGCTCAAGGGGACCGATGCGGGCGTGATCGACTCGACCAAGCAGCAGCTCGCCGAAGTCCTGCAGCGGATCGGCACCAAGGCCTACGAGGCCGAGCGCGCCGGCGGCGATGGCTCGGGCGACGGGACCGATGGTGGCGGAACCACTGACGGCACCACCGCCGAGGGCGAGGGCGAGGGCGCCGAAGAAGGCGAGACGATCGAGGGCGAGTACAAGGAAGTCTGATTCCCGAGGACACGGGATTTACCGAACCGATGAACCCTTTGCTGGCTTAGGAACACCCGGCGGGGGCCCCCCCGCGGGCCCGCCCCGCGCGGGGGGCCGGGGTGCGTCTGGGGCACCACTTTCGGTTGATGTGCCCGCTTTGCGCGCTGTGATGGAGGCGCAGCAATGTTTGAATGCGGTGAAATCCCGTTGACGGTGCGGGTGCTGCACGAGGACGAGCTGCTGGTCGTGGTGGACAAGCCGACCGGCGTGGCCACCGCGCCGGGCGGTGGCCTCGATCCGGCGGAAACGCTGCAGGCGCAGGTCACCGCGTACATCGGGTCGAAGGCGTACCTCGTTCACCGCCTGGATCGCGAGACCAGCGGCGTCATCGTTTTCGCGAAGTCCCCAGAGGCGCATCGCGAACTATCTCGGCAATTCGAGGAGCGGCAGGTCACCAAGCGATACCTCGCGCTGGTCGATGGGCACGTTGACGGCGACGCCGGCGAGATCACGCTGCCACTGCGCGAGTTCGGCTCGGGCCGTGTTGGCGTGGACCCATCGGGCAGGGCGGCGCGCACCAGCTGGAAGGTGCGTGAGCGGCTGGAGAGGGCCGACCTGCTTGAGGTGTCAACCGAATCCGGTCGGCGGCACCAGATTCGAGTTCACCTGTACGCCATCGGCCATCCCATCCTGGGCGACACGCGCTACGGCACGGAGCGGCCGGTGGGCGGGGCCAATCGGCTGATGCTGCACGCGCTGGAGCTGACGCTGCCCGCGGCCGGCGAGCAACCGCTGGTGCTACGTGCCGAGCCCGCTGCCGATTTCTGGGCGATCGTGGCGAGCCGGCGTGCCGGGGCCGTCATGACCCGTAAGTCTTAGGAACGACCAAATTCCCTCGAAAGCCGCGCGCGAAGTTCCGGCTAGATCACGTCATCGCTACGACAGCGGGGTCATAGGCGGCGAGTCCGGCGGGAGCCAAGGGGCTTAGGCGGTTAGCTCGCTGGTGCACATCGGGCAGCGACGGGCGGCGATCGGGATGGCTGATGCGCACTGCGGGCAGATCTTGGTGCTCGGCTCGTCCGCCGGCTCGGCCATGGCGCGTCGAGCGGCCAGCGCGTTCATCGGCTTGACCACGAAGAAGAAGAGCGCCAGCGCCACCAGCAGGAAGCTGATGAGCGCGTTCAGGAAGTTGCCGTAGGTGATGGTCGAGTCGTTGATCGTGACGGTCAGCGAGGAGAAGTCGGCCGAGAACAGGATCCCGATCAGGGGCGTCAGCAGATCGGCCACCAGGGAGTTGACGATGGCGGTGAAGGCGGCGCCGATGACGATACCGACTGCCAGGTCCAGGACGTTGCCACGCAGGATGAAATCGCGGAATTCGCGGATCATGACCACTCCTCCGGCTCGAGGTGATGTGGCGTGATGGTACGGCGGATAGACTCGATCCGATGCGCCTCGCCACCTGGAACGTGAACTCGCTGAAGGCTCGTCTGGATCGCGTGCTGGCGTGGACCAAGCGGCAGCAGCCGGACATCCTCTGCATGCAGGAGACGAAGCTGTCCGACGAGCAGGCCCCGCTGCTGGACTTCAAGGCGCTCGGCTACGAGCTCCTGCACCACGGTCCGGGTCGCTGGAACGGGGTGGCCATCGCCTCGCGGACGGGCTTCGAGGACGTCACGACCGGCATCCCCACTGCCGACGGCTGGACCGATGACGGTGGCCGCTTCCTGGCCGCAACCACCGGGGGCGTCCGGGTGGCCACCATCTACGTCCCCAACGGGCGCATGGTCGACTCCGAGTTCTACCTGGAGAAGCTCGATTGGCTGGCGCGGCTGGCCGCCTGGCTGGACGACACCGATCCGGCCACCCAGCTGGCGATCTGCGGCGACTACAACGTTGCTCCCACAGACGACGACGTGTGGGACGCGCAGGCAGCGCACGGCGCCACGCACGTATCCCCGCGCGAACGTGAAGCCGTGGCAAAGCTCAGGGAGTGGGGGATGGTCGACGTCGTGCGCGCCTTCCATCCGGAGACCGGCTTCTTCACCTGGTGGGACTATCGCGCGGGGCACTTCCACAAGAACTTCGGCATGCGCATCGACCACGTGTACGTGTCGCCGCCGCTGGCGGCGCGAGCGGTGGCCGCGGAACGGGACCGCGATGCGCGCAAGCCATCGACCTACCCCGGCATTCCGTCGGACCACGCCCCGCTCATCGTTGATTTCCGGGAGGGTTGAGGATGGCTGTCCGGCTGGCGCTGTGGGTCCCGCTGGGGGTAGCGCTGTTCAGCCTGCCGCGCCTCGTGATCGGTACGGTTGAAGGACCGGCCGCGTTGCTGACCGAGGACTCGCGGCTATGGATCTACGTCGTCGCGCCGGTGGCGTTCGCCCTGATCCTGGGCTACGTCATCAGCGTCTACGCCGCGTGGATGGCCGGCCCGGCCAGGTTGCCACGGCTGGCGCGGGCAGTTGTGGAGATCATTCGGCTGAAGCCGATGCCGCCCGATGGCCTTGTGTCCCATGCCAGCACGCTGCCGAAGGCCCAGCGCGTTCGGCTCGCCCTGCAGACGCTCGCAGAGGCCAGCATCCTCCTCTTCCTGGCCCTGCCGGTGCCGGCCCTGCTGCTCGGCTACCTCTTCAAGCCGGCAACCCTTCGCCCAGAAGAGGCCGTGATCGTGGGCCTATCGGCGGCGGCCGAGATCGGCTGGATCGCCCTGATCCTGTACCGCTACCTGTTTCGTAGTCGAGCCAGCCAGCCGGGTTGATCGGGCAAGGTCGCGTCCAAGGCGGGAGCGTGGCCAGCTGACCGTCTTTGCTCCCACGAATGCCCGATAGGCGGCCAGGGCCGCCGACAGGGCTGGTACGAAGTCAGGCTCCTCCATCGGCCTGAAGCCAGGCTCGAACCAGACGCCCAGGATCTGGAGGCTTGCGGTCCTGCGCTCCAACCGCGGCTCGATGCGCCCGACCAGCCGATCGCCGAACAGGATGGGCAGGACGTAGTAGCCGTGGCGGCGCTTGGCTGCCGGCACGTACACCTCCCAGATATAGTCGAAGCTGAAGAGCTCGCGGAGCAGGCGCCGATCCCAGATCAACGGGTCCAGTGGGGCCATGAAGGTAACTGCCGGGGCGTGTGCGCTATGCGCCGTCGTGCCCTCCAGGATCGGGAGCTCATCGGGCAGCACGTACCGCACCTGGCGCACCCCCTCCACGCCAACCGGGAGCAGCGCGCCCGCCTCCACCAGCTCGGCGGTCCACCGCGCACGCTCCGCTGCCGTGCCGGTGCCCATGATGACTTCCGCGTTGGGCTGTCCGCCCAGCAGCCCCACGCCGCGGTATCGGCTCAGGAGGCGATGCCGCATCGCTTCGTCGTGCGACTCGTGGTTCCTCAGCAGGCGCTGTGGCACCACGCGCTCGATCAGGTCGTAGTAGCGCCGGTTCCCCTCACGGCGAGCAATTCCCAGGCGTCCTGTCACGAACAGGGCTTCCATGACCGCGCGCGCGGCGGAGGTCGGCGCCCACCACCAGTCGACCTGGTGGCTGTGGTCGCGGAACGAGGCAGTCGACAGCGGCCCATCCCGGCGGATCTGCTCGACGATGGCGTCGGCCACCTTGGCCTGCTCACGCAGGATCCCGTCGCGGTAGCGGCTGGTGGCTCGGTCCCACGCCACCGTGTAGTGCGGCAGCTCGGCGATCGGCAGGATGTTCAGGCTCTTGTTGTAGACCTCGATCAGCCGCCGGTTGTCGCCGTACAGCCACTCCTCGCACCAGCCGCGCTGGTAGCGATCGATCCGCGCATGCAGCACGAGGTCGTGATTTCGGGCACCGGGCATCTCGAGCGGATCGAACTGCAGGCCGCCGAGTCGCTCGACGACGCGCAGGACCGATGCGGGCTGGGCCGGCAGTGCGCGTGGCGGGTCGAGCAGGTGGCGGCTGACCAGGAAGCGTCGGGCATGGTCGGCGCTGATCATGAGCTGCGGGGTGGGATCGGGCATGGGCGCCGATCCTATCAGCGGCGGCGTCGACCCAGGTTCGTACAATGCCGCCATGGGAGCTGAGCGAATGCCGGAGGGGCTGCCACCGTCGGCGGCCACGGGCGTCGCCGACCCGACGGGCGACGCCGCCCGACGGGCCACGCGGGTCCAGATGCTGGCAACCGAGCACTGGAGCCTGCTCGCCACCCGCTCGATGTCCTGGAACGAAGCGTTTTCGCGGGCCAGCATGTTCCTTTCCCTCCTATCCGGCGCGGTGGTGGCGCTGGCGCTCGTCGCGCAGGCCACGAGCTTTGGCGAGGGCTTCGTGCTGTTCGCGCTGCTGACGCTGCCGGTCGTCCTGTTCGTGGGCGTGACCACCTACGTCCGGCTGCTGGAGATCAACAACGAGGACTACGTCTGGGTGCGCGGCATGAACCGGCTGCGCGGCGCCTACCTGGAGCTGGACCCGGGCCTGGCGCCGTACTTCGTCAGCGGCACGACCGAGGACGCGGTCGGCATCTTCAAAACCTACGGGGCGACCGAGGAGGACCTGCAGAAGACAGATTGGTTCCACGGGTTCGTGACCACACCGGCCACCATCGGCTTCGTGAACTCGATGCTGGCGGCCGTGCTGGCGGCGATCGTGGTCGTGCAGCTGAGCATGGCGATGGTCTCGGCGGCGGCCGTGGGGGTCGTTGCGTTCTTCGCGACGGGAGCCGCCCTCGGCTACTACGCCTACCGCACGCAGACCATGGCTCGGCTGAGCCTCGAAGTGCCCAGTGTGGCCCAGCCCAGGTCGCGCCAGGACGACCGCACGGCATAGGGTCCGGGCTCCTCACGGAGTTGGCACTCTGCCTTCCAGAGTGCCAGTTTGTATAATCCGCGGCCGATGGCCATCAAGCGCGACTACTACGAGATCCTGGGTGTCCCGCGGGACGCCTCCGACGAGGAGATCAAGCGAGCCTTTCGGCGCGCGGCGCAGCGGCAGCACCCCGACATCGACGCCAGCGCCGGGGCGGAGGATCGCTTCAAGGAGCTGAACGAGGCGTACCGCGTCCTCTCCGACAGGCAGCGGCGCAGCGCCTACGACATGTTCGGCCACGCCGGCGTGGACGGCGCCAGCGGCGGATTCGAGGGATTCGGCGGCGGCTTCGGCCCGTTCGGCGACATCTTCGACGCCTTCTTCGGCGGCTCGCCGACGGGCACGCGCCAGCGGCGGCGGGTGGTGCCCGGCGCGGACCTGCGCTACGACCTGAGGATCGAGTTCGCCGAGGCGATCTCCGGCCTGACCGCCGACATCAAGTTCCCGACGCTGGTGACCTGCGACGTGTGCGGTGGCTCCGGCGGTGAGCCTGGCACCGAGCCAGAGCGGTGTCCGGAGTGCAACGGGACCGGCGAGCTGCGCCGGGTGAGCCAGACGATCCTGGGCCAGATGGTCAACATCACCGCCTGCCCGCGCTGCAATGGCGAGGGCCGGATCATTGTCACGCCCTGCCACAACTGCGCCGGCGAGGGCCGCGTTCGCCAGGAGCGCAGCCTGCAGGTCACCGTGCCGCCCGGGATCGACACCGGGCAGCGGATCGCGCTGGAGGGCCAGGGCGAGTCAGGGCCTCGCGGCGGCCCGCCGGGCGACCTGTACGTGGTGGTGACAGTCAAGGAGCATCCGGAGCTGGTCCGGCGCGGCACTGAGCTGTACCACGAGCTGGGTGTCACCTACCCGCAGGCTGCCCTGGGCGCAACGCTGCGAGTGCCAACCGTGGAGGGCAGCGAGGAGCTGGGCATCCCGCCCGGCACACAGTCGGGAACAGAGCTCCGCATGAAAGGCCGCGGCGTGCCGCGGCTTCGCGGGGCGGGACGCGGCGACCTGCACGTGATCGTGACCGTGGTGGTGCCGGACAAGCCGTCGAAGGCGGAGCGAGAGCTGCTCGAGCAGCTGAACGAGGTCAGCGGCCCGGCAGTCCTGCCGAAGGGCGGAGGCAGCGGGCTCTTCGACCGCCTGCGCGACATCTTCAGCTGAGCGCCGTTGTGCGCTGGCTGGAGCTGACCGTCGAAGTCGACGGCGAGGCGGTGGAGGCGGTCAGCGAGATTCTGGGTCGCCTTGGGCAAGGCGCCGCCGTGAGACCGACGCGGCTGGTACGCGACCCGAACGACGAGCTGGCGGCACGCGAGGATCCCAGTGCCCCATACGAGCTGACCGCCCACCTGCCTAATGACGCCGACGCGCGGGGCGCCATCGACCGGACGGAGCGCGCCCTCTGGCACCTGCAGGCGTTCGGCCTGCGGCCCGTGGGCGAGCTGCGCGTGCGACCTGTCGAGGACCGGGACTGGACCGATGCCTGGAAGGAGGGCTATCAGCCGCAGCGGATCGGCCGGGTCGTGATCGTCCCCTCCTGGCTCGAGCCACCGGCCGGGACCGAGGACGTCGTGCTGCGACTGGATCCCGGCATGACATTTGGCACCGGCCTCCATCCGACCACGCGCGCCTGCCTGAGCCTGCTGCAGCGGACTGGACCGATGCCAGCTCGTGTCCTGGACGTGGGCAGCGGCTCCGGCATCCTGGGTCTCGCGGCCCTGGCGCTCGGGGCAGGCACCGTTGACGCCGTGGACACCGATCCGGTGGCGGTCGAGGCCACCATCGCAAACGCGGCCACGAATGGCCTCGCCGGCAGCGTCACGGCGCGAGCTGGAAGCCTGGAGACGACC
>CBFGSY010000012.1:0-30716 GCA_965651545.1 uncultured bacterium
TGCATGTCTCACGCACCCCGCCAGCGTTTGTCCTGAGCCAGGATCAAACTCTCCGAACAAACAAAACAGTGGTCTTGCCCGAAGGCTCCACCACCGTTCAAGTTCAGACTTGGTCCCGCTGACTCGTGTGGGTTCCTGTCACTCTTCAGCTGTTAAGGTCAGTCGCCGATTGGCATCGGCTTCGTTCTATTCGAGGCCTCCAGATGAAGGGTCTCGTGGTGGCGCGCTGCGCGGCCGGATCGGCCGCCGTACGTGCTGCACCAGCCGGCGAATCCCGCCGGCGCGAGTGGCGATGGTACCCCAGCCGCGGGTTCGTGGTCAAGCGAGCGGAACGCGGCCGTAACGGATATCGGCGCCGTCGCCGGTGACCGCGATTTACGTCTGGAGCATCTAACGGACATCGGCGCCGTCGCGGGTGGCCGCGATTTACGTCTGGAGCATCTATCGGACATCGGTGCGCTAGCGGCGCCCCGAGCGTGCCCGAATTCCGTGGTGTGGCAGCGGCGAAGCCACCGAATCCGCAGAAATCGACGGTGACCGAGTGTCCGGTGGCCCATACCGTGTCCGTTACTTGCTCCACGTGTAAGTCCAGCCGAACGGCGGAACCGCTCCTAGCCGCGCTCGACCTGGCGGCGGCCCTGGAGGGAGCGGATGAGGGTCACGTCGTCGGCGTACTCGAGGTCGCCGCCCACCGGCAGGCCACGCGCGATGCGGCTCACCACCGGCACGTGCGGACTGATCAGATCGGCCAGGTACATGGCCGTCGCCTCTCCCTCCAGGTTCGGGTTGGTGGCCAGGATTACCTCTGCGATGCCGTCATTCGAGACGCGCTCCACCAGCTCGCGCGCCTTGATGCGTTCCGGACCGATGCCGTCGATGGGGCTGATGGCACCGTGCAGCACGTGGTAGCGGCCTCGGAACTCGCCGGTGCGCTCGATGGCCAGCACGTCCAGCGGCTCCTCGACCACGCAGATGCGGGACGCGTCGCGTCGCTGGTCCGAGCAGATGGCGCAGGGGTCGACGCCGATGTCGGTGATGTTGCAGCAGATCGAGCAGTAGGCGACCTGCTCCTTGACGGCCACCAGCGCCTCGGCCAGGCCGCGCGCCTCATCGGCCGGGGCGCGCAGGACGTGGTAGGCAAGGCGTTGCGCCGTCTTGCGACCGACGCCCGGCAGGCGGCTGAGCTCGTCGATGAGCCGCGCCACCGGCGCGATCAGTCCGGCCACGCCTCAGCGCAGGCCGGGAATGGAGCCACCGAGGTCGGGCATGCCGGGCAGTCCGAGGCCGCCGGCCACCGCACCCATCCGCTCGCGCTCCAGCTCCTTGCTGCGGGCGATCGCGTCGTTGACCGCGGTCAGGATCAGGTCCTGGAGCATCTCGACCTCGGCGGGGTCGACCGCCGATGGGTCGATCTCGATAGCTCGGATCTCCTGGGCGCCGGTGATGACCACCCGGATCGCGCCGCCGCCGGCGGTCGCCTCGAGGGTGGTCTCGCGCAGCTCCTCCTGGGCCTGCGCCATCTGCGTCTGTACCTGCTGCGCCATCTTTGCGATCTGGCCAATGTTCACGGACGGTTCTCCATCTGCTCAGTGGACTTCTGCTCAGTGGACTTCTTCTCAGTGGACTTCTGCTCAGTGGACTTCTGCTCAGTGGACCTCGGGCGCGTCGACCAGCTCGCCGCCGGTGATGCGCAGCACGCCTTCCAGCAGCGCCTTGCTATCGGGGTCATTGGGGTCGGCGGCAACGGCCTGCTGAATGGTGAGCGGCTCCAGCTCGACGTTGCTGGCCACGCATTCCACGGCCCAACTGCCCCCGAGCACAACGCCGAGCAGCTGCTCGATCGCCTCGGCACGGGTGCGTGCTTTCTCACGCATGAAGCCGCGTTCCTCCGGGAAGGCCAGCGTCAGCCGAACGCCCTCGAGGCCGATGGGCCGGCACTCACGCAGCAACGGCTTGATGGCGGGCGACGCGCGCTCGATGACCTCTGCCCATCGGGCGCGAATGGCCGCCACGTCGCCAGGAGGCGGGACAGCCACGTCGGGTGACGCTGGGGGTGGTGCCGGAGTCTCCTCAACGCCATTCGCTTCCGGCGGCGGAATTGCGGGCTGCCGAGCAGCGGGCGGCGGAATGACGGCCGGCTGAGTGACGGGCGCGGGCTTCACCTCGGCCGACGGCGCCGGGGCCGAAGCTGCGGGCGCGCTGGCCGGCATCGGCTCAGCCTGCTCGACGGCCAGCAGCTCCATCGCCAGGCGAGCGCGGCCCTCACGGGCGCCGGAGGATGCCGCCTCTGCCAGGGTGCGCAGGATGACGGCCAGCCGGCGCGCAGTCGGCGGATCGGCGGCCGCGGCGAGCAGCCGGCGCCGCGCCTCAGCCTCGGCCTGCAGGGCGACCTGCGCCATGTCCCTGCCGCCGTCGGACAGTGCCTCGATCCGGTCCAGCGCCGCACCGGCGTCTCCGGCGAGGTAGGCGGCCAGCAGTCCGCCGATCGCTTCGTCATCGGCCAGGCCGACAGCCTGGCGCACGGCATCGGGCGTGACCTGGTCACCGGCGTAGGCGAGCACCTGGTCGAGCAGTGACTCGGCGTCGCGCATGCCGCCATCGGCCAGGCGGGCGATCAGCTCCAGGGCGGCTGGCTCCGCGCTGGCGCCTTCGGCGCTGACAATGCGGGTCAGCTTGCCGACGATGGCATCGGCCGGGAGTCGACGGAAGTCGAAGCGCTGGGTGCGGCTGATGATGGTGGCCGGCACCTTGTGCGTGTCAGTGGTGGCCAGGATGAAGACGACGTGGTCCGGCGGCTCCTCCACCATCTTCAACAGCGCGTTGAAAGCGTGGGCGCTGAGCATGTGGACCTCGTCGATGATGTAGACCCGCCGCCGCAGCTCGGCCGGCGCGGTGAGCGCCCGCATCACCAGGTCGCGGGCGTCCTCGACCAGCCCATGGCTGGCGGCGTCGATCTCGATGACGTCCATGGCCCGCCCCTCGCGGATCGCCACGCAGGCGGGGCACGTGTCGCATGGCTCGCCGTCTGCACCACGGTTCGTGCAGTTGATGGCCTTGGCCAGGATCCGGGCGGTGGACGTCTTGCCGGTCCCGCGCGGGCCCACGAACAGGTAGGCATGGGCGGTCCGATCCGCCGCAACCGCACGCCGCAGGGTTGCCACGATCGGGTCCTGGCCGATCACCTCGGCGAACGTCTGGGCCCGCCAGCGACGGTAGAGGGCGCGGTGCTCTGCGACGGGCTCGGTTGCCAGCGAGCTATCCGGCTCGGACGTGGAAGGCGTGGCCCTGGCGTCCGAAACGTACACCGATCAGGCCCGCCCGATCAGCGCGCGCGTCTTTGCCTCGATCGAGAAGGTACCGAGGGGAGTGCTGCGAAGCCTAGCGGTGTGGCGGTCGATGGCGGGCGTCGGTGGGCATCCGACGCGGTTCGGCTACCGGGTGAGCCATCCGAGGCCCAAGCCCCGGATGCCGCGCATCCCCGACCCCCTTCGATGTCGTTTGGCCACGCCGTGTGGCACGGCGATTGCCCGCGGTGCCGGCTGAGGGCGTGACGAGTAGGTCGTGCACCCGGCGTCGAACGACGGCCACCGCACACGCGAAGATCGTCCGGCTCCAGCCAGGTCGCCCCACGGCACCCGAAGGCGGTCGCTTACCGCTGCTTCCTTCCGGACCTGACGGGGTTCACGGACCTTCGCTGCGTGGGACCCGACTCTCAACGTCGGTCGATCTCGTGGGAGGCGGAGGCTTGTCGGCCTCGACCGGGAATTCAGCCCCGCTGTAGCGGATTGCGGGTGCAGGGCACCGCTAGTTCCCCGCCTAGCACGACCGGCCGGGATGGTAGCAGAGTGGCGGAGAGGGGGGGATTCGAACCCCCGACGGGTTGCCCCGAACCGCATTTCCAGTGCGGCGCCATAGGCCTCTAGGCGACCTCTCCGCGCGACGCGCAGCAGCGCGCGGACGTTGACCTGAGACGGTCCGGGTGGTGGCGGAGAGGGTGGGATTCGAACCCACGGTGCTCATCGCACACCGCTTTTCGAGAGCGGCACCTTAAACCACTCGGACACCTCTCCGCGCCCGAGTCTAGCCGACCGCGGCCTCCTCGGCGAGCCTCCGCGCCTCGGCCTCCCTGACGCCGGACACCACGGACAGCTGATGGGGAAGCGCCTTGTCACGTGCCAGCTGCACAACTGTGCCGGCTGCTCCGCGACGGTCATCCGCGACGGCGAATACCAGGGCTCGGACCTCTGCTTCGACCAGCGCCCCGACGCACATGGCGCAAGGTTCGTGCGTCGTGAAGATGGTCACTTCCGACAGGCGACGTGGCTCCAGCTTGCGTGCCGTGGCCTGCAGGGTGAGGAGCACCGCGTGCGCGGTCGGATCGCTCTCGATCAGCATCCTATCGTGGTCGCGGGCGATCATGGCATCATCCAGGACCGCGACGGCCCCCACAGGGCCCTCTCCCTCTTCTCCTCCCCGGCGGGCCTCGGCGATCGCCTCGGCCATGAAGAGCTCGTAGTTCATCGGTCCTCGAATGAGATGATTCGACCGTCGTGCGGAACGTACGCGACGCTGCCGGAGTCTAGCAGAGCATCGGCATGAATCCTGCTTCGGAACCAGGCACGAAAATGACCAGGACCAGCGCGCTGAGCGCCCCTGCGCGCCGGCGTTCGCGCGCCGGCCGCTTCCCCTTGCCGATCGCGCTGGCGCTGCTGCCGGCGCTCTTCGCGTTCGCCCTCCTGGTGCCGATGCCGGCGCTGCCGAATACCGCCCAGGCCGAGGTGGTCGCCAGCGTCGCCGATCGCCTGCCCGGCTGGAAGATCGTCCGCACGCGCTCATCCTGGGAGGGGGGCTGGATGGTGGTTGCCACCTGCGGACGGGCGCGACTCGGCTTCCAATGGGTGCCCGGACATGGCCTGCCGCCGGGCGATGCGTGGCTGCACCCGGAGGACGAGTACTCGCAGGCTCGCCTGGCACCGACGTCCGACGACTATCGCTTCCTGGTCTGGATGCAGGAGGCTCGGCGGCCGCGCGTCCTCAGCTGTTCACAGGAGCTGGCACACAGCGCGATCCGCCGCGCCCCAATCCCGGTTCCCTAGCGGAGGCGCCCTCCGTCGCTCATCTCTGTCGGCGATCACACATCGCCTGACGACCGCGCCCAGCGACGGTTTATCGCTGTCACCGATGCGCCGACGCATCCGAGCATCGTCCGATCGACACCTGATCGCCGACGGCGATATTCGATGCCGTGCCGCGCGCTGTGATCGCTCCCAGGGATGGGACGAGACAGTTGCGTACGCGAAGGAGCCCGGTCGCGGGGACCGGGCTCCTCAGGGGATCGCGGATGGGTCAGGCGGTCGCGGTCTCGCCCATGAAGCTGACGCCCGCGAGCACGACGCCCGATGCGAGGTGCAGGTAGACGTCATTGCCGCCGAGCGGAACCAGCCCGAAGCCTTCGGGTACGAAGATGCCCAGCACGCCCAGCACCAGGAGGACGACGCCCACCCAGCGATTGGCGAGCACCGCGGACGCGGTGTTCATCATTCCCCAGATGAGAATGGCGCCGAGCAGAATGTGCACGACGTTGTGCAGCGGGTTGACCGGGAAGATGCCGAATAGCGGGCTGGCGAGTATGAAGCCGGCCACGCCGGCGACGATGTAAACGACTCCGAAGATCGCCGCAACGATGCGGTTGAGACCCATTGGGCGGACCCTCCTCATTGCCGGTGACGGTGTCCAGATGCACCGTCTCCGGGAAAGTCTTAGCACACCGCAGCAAGCGCCAGGACGCTTAACAAGCACTGGAACGCTTCGCTGCGCTCGGAGCGGGTACGTCAGGATTCGATCCCCGCATCACTTCGGCGCCGGACCGGCCCCTTGTCGCGGCCGGTAGGATGGCCGCCTCAGCAGCACGCCGTGGAGGATGCGGGCATCGACCGTCGGCCGGGCTGGTCGCGACTCGATTGGCTGGCGCTCCTGGCAGTCACGGCGGGAGCGGCCGCGGTGCGTCTGCCGGGCCTCAACCGTCCGATCGGCTTCGTCTTCGACGAGATCTGGTATGCGCGCAACGCCTGCCGCTACGTGATCGGCACGGCCGAATGCGGCATCGACGAGCTGGCCAGCCGCGCACACCCGCCCCTGGGCAACTGGCTGATCGGGACGGGCATCAGGGCCTTCGGCTACGAGGAGTTCGGCTGGCGGATCGCGGCCGCCGTCCTCGGCACGCTGTCGGTGGCGCTGCTCTTCATCCTCGTCCGACAGCTGCTGCGCAACCTGCCTCAACCGGCCGGGACCATCGGCGCCTTCGTGGCGGCAGCGTTGCTGGCCACCGATTTCCTGCACCTCGTCCAGTCGCGGATCGGCATGCTGGACGTGTTCGTCACGCTGTTCGTGATCGCGGCCATCCTGTTTGCCGTGCTCGACCGGGATCGTCCGATCGCTGCGCCATGGGATCGCACCCCGACCGGCTACCTGTCACTGCTGGCCCTCGACCGTCCGTGGCGTCTGCTGGCCGGTATCGCGCTGGGAGCCGCCGTGGCGGTCAAGTGGTCAGGAGCCTATATCGCGCTGGCCATCATCCCCCTGGTGATCGCCTGGGAGATTGCCGGGCGGCGCTGGAGCGAGCAGGACGGCCAGCGTCGGTCCCCGTCGCGCGCCACCTGGCTGGCACTGCGCGAGGAGGGGCTGCGCACCGTGGTACTGCTTGGACTGGTGCCGGTTGCCGTGTACCTGGCGGCGTACATCGGACGGATGCCGGGCGAGGTCATCGGCCTGCCATGGCAGGAGGGCACCTTTTGGCGAGGCATCTGGGATCACCAGCAGGCGATGCTCACCTTCCACACCAGCCTGGAGGGGAGCCATCCGTACGAGTCGCCTCCCTGGTCCTGGCTGCTGCTCAAACGGCCGGTCGCCTATTTCTTCGATGCCGGAGCGGACGGTGCCTACCGCGAGATCCTGGCCTTCGGCAGCCCGCTGGCCTGGCTGCTGGGAGCGCTGGGCCTGCTGGCGCTGGCCGTGGCCTGGGCCCGCGCCGGCTGGCCGGTGCGCGGGCCAGAGGCGGTGCTGATCGTGGCCGCACTGGCGACCATCCTGCCCTGGCTGGTGCTGCAGGGATCACGGAGCCAGGTCTTCCTGTGGTACCTGCTGCCGACGGTGCCATTCATGTTCGCCGCGCTCGGGGTCCTGGCCGGCCGGGCCTGGCCATCGGTCCCGGCGCGGGTGGTCGGCGGCCTGCTGGGCGCCGCCATCATCGGCCTGTTCGCCTTCTTCTTCCCGATCCTGACCGCGCTGCCGCTGCAGCCCGATGAGTGGCGCACCCGCATCTGGCTCACCGATTGCGCCCGTCCCGGCGCGCCAACCCTGGAGCTGCCCGACGACCAGATCTCCTCTGGCCCACCGCCGGCCGGCTGGTGCTGGATCTGACCGATGACGGACCGATATCCTTCTGGGCGCGTGAACGCCGTGATACGCCCAACGGTCCGCGTCGTTCCCCTTCCGGGAGCGACCGTTGACGGCCGCGAGCCGCATCCATGACCGATTCAGCTCAGCCGATCGACGACCAGCTCCTTGCAGAACGACTCCGGTCCGGTGATCGCGAGGCGCTCGGCCTGCTGTACGACCGATACGCGTCGGTCGCGATGGCGGTTGCCGTGCGCGTCGTGTCGGATCGGGACCTGGCGGAGGACCTGGTGCACGATGCGTACGTCGCGGTGTGGCAGAAGATCGATCGCTTCGATCCGTCGCGCGGCAGCCTGCGATCGTGGCTACTGACCATCGTCCGCAACAGGGCCATCGACCGGCTGCGCGGCGCGCGCCCCAGCATCGAGGTCGGCGAGGCCGATGAGCAGTCGCTGCTCCGCACCGGTCCCAATCCGACCTGGGAGGCGGCGGTGGAGCGGCGTTCCGCCGCCGAGCTGCACGACGCCCTGGAGCAGCTCCCCGAGGAGCAGCGCGAGGCCGTGGAGCTGGCCTACTTCGCCGGCCGCACCTACCGGGAGATCGCCGTGCTTACCGGCGTGCCGCAGGGCACGGCCAACGGCCGCCTGCGCCTGGCCCTGGCCAAGCTGCGCGACACGCTGAGCCTGACCGATGCCGCGCCGCTCTCCGTGCAGCCCGAGCGTTCCGCGGGGGAGGGCATGGGCCGATGACGCTCCGCTTCGACCACCACGACATCGACGAGCTGGCCGCCGCCCTGGCGCTGGGTGCCGTGGACGCTGACGAGATGCGCGCCGCGCGCGAGCACCTGGAGACCTGCACCGAGCCGCATGCCGAGCTCCGCTCCCTGCTGGGCGCGGATGCGGTGCTCGCCGCCGGCCTGGAGCCGATTGAGCCGAGTGACGGGCTCCGCGACCGCCTGATGCAGACCATCGCCGAGGCACCGCGGACCGCCGTTCCCTCTCCCGCTCCCGCTCCGGCTCCCGCGCCCGCGCGTCCGCGCCGCGGCTGGCTCGACTGGCTCTCGCCGCAGGTCGCGCGGCCACTGGCGCTTGCTGCCATGGCAGCGGCCATCGTGCTGGCCGTGGTGGCGGTCTCTCTGTCCGGGCAGCTGACCCAGCGGGACGAGGCACTCCGCCAGGTCGCCGACGCGATCTCCGGTGGCGAGGTCGCCTACCGGGTCACCGGCGACGCCGGCAGCGGTTACGTCGTGGACACTCCGGGGACCGGCTCCTCGTTCGTGGTGGCCGACGTCGGTGCGCTGGAGGCGAACCAGTTGTACGAGCTGTGGCTGATCGGCGCGGATGGGACGCCGGTGGATGTCGGCACCTTCCGGCCGTCGGGCGAGGCCGTGGCGGTGATCCCCGTGGAGCAGGACCTCGGCGGCTTCAGCACCTTTGCAGTGACGATCGAGTCGGAGCGCGTCAAGGCTCCGACGCCACCGATCGTGATGGCGGGCGAAGTCGGCGGCTGAGCTCCGCCGGTCGGCCGGCAGCCTTCTCCGCGACGCGGCGTTGCACCAACTGGGTCACTCGACCACGGAACCAACAGGGCAACCGGAGGAAGCACGCGCGAAGGCAGTTCGCTGGCCCGTTGTCCCACCCCGCGGATCAATCGGCCACGCAGACCCATCCCTGCCTGCGAGTCCTTCGCTCCTTGGTCCAGTGACCCACCTGCTGGGAACCGGCCCAACCCGCGCGGCGTTGCACCAGCTGGGTCACTCGACTAAGGAATGTACGTGGCGACCGGCGGAAGGCTGCGCGAAGGCAGTTCCTTGGCCGGTTGGCTCACCCCGCGGGTCATCGGCCACGCAAACCCCTCCCCCGCCCGCCAGTTCTTCGCTCCTTGGTCCAGTGACCCACCTGCTGGGAACCGGGCCCCGCCCGGTTAGGCGGCCAGCACCTCGCCGGCGAAGTACCCGATCAGCCCGGCGACCAGGCAGAGGGCGAACGAGCGCCGCGGCGCCACCAGCAGGGCACCGAGCGCTGCCAGCAGGATGGGTCCACCCGCCAGCAACCGATCCTCGGTGATCAGAGAGAGGGTGGCCAGGCTGGCGAAGATCGCCGGCGTCACACGGGCGAGGATCTGCTCCAGGCGACCCGTCGGCCGGGGCAGGATGGCCATGGCCGCCAGCCGGCTGCCGTAGGTGATGGCGGCGACGGCAGCCACCAGCAGAACGCTCATGCGCCGCTCCCCGGGCCCGGGTCGTTCGGGATGGCCACGGCCAGCCCGGCAACCACCGGGGCCAGCGCCCGCCAGTCCGGCAACGTCAGGCAGATGACGGCGGTGATCGCCGCAGCCACGACCGCCCGTACGGCGACGCTTGCCGTTCGCGCCGTCAGCGCGGCCAGCGCGATGAACAGCACCGGGAAGACCGCCGCCGCAACCCCCTCCAGGCCCGGAAGCCCGGCGCCAAGGATCCCAAGCAGCGTTCCACCCAGCCAGGCCGCGTAGCAGCACAGCCCGGTGACCAGCAGCGTCCGCTCGGCCACGGCTTCTCGCTCAACTCCGGCTGGCACGCGCTCGGCGGCGAGCATGGTGAAGCCGAAGCTCTCATCGATGAGGAACCACGCCAGCAGGGCGCGCTTGAGGCGCGACGGGCCGAGCGACGAGCGCAGGACGGCACCCATCATCAGGTGGCGGACGTTCAGGATGGCGGCGGTGGCCAGCACGGCCGGCGCCGTGGCGCCCGCGGCCACCAGTCCGATGACCGAAAACTGGGTCGCCCCGGAGAACACGATGAGCGACGAGAGCATCGTCAGCTCGGGGCCGATGAGCGGCCGCGAGATCGCCCCGTGGATCAGGCCAAAGACCAGGATCGCCGCCGCCGCCGGAGCGATGGTGGCGATGGTATGGATGACGAATCGGCTGCCATCGGCCATGGGCGCACGGTATCCGATCCGCCCCGCGCAAAAGCCGGGCTACCCGCGATGGGTCGCCCGGCCTCATCGGTCCAGCCGGAATGGTCCAGCCGGAATGGTTCAGCCCTCGGCCAGGTACGCCTCCAGCCGATCCCAGGTCTCGATGGCGCCCTTGCTCATGCCGGTCGCCAGCGCTCCGTCGATGACCTCCTCCGACCCCATGTGGCCGATGGAGGTGACCTTCGTCTTGCCGTCGACCTCCTCGAACCGATGCGTCTCCGGGCCGCCCTGCGGGCCGAGGCCCTCGACGTCGAACATGAAGGTCCAACGGATGAGCTGCGGTGGGTCGATCTCCAGGAACTCGCCGTAGAAGGCGACGTCGTCCCGGTCGGACGCGCTGCTGACGAAGCGCCACTTGCCGCCCGGGCGGAAGTCCAGCTCGTCGACCCGCGTGCTGGTGGCGTTCGGGCCCCACCAGTGCGGGATGGCCTCCGGATCGGTGAAGGCTCGCCACACCCGCTCGCGCGGTGCGTCGAAGATGCGCTCGTAGTAGAGGTCGCCGCCCTCCGAGTAGATGGCGGTGGTGTCGGTGCTACCGCGGTCGATGCGGGTCGCGTTCATTGCCTCGTCCCTTTCGCTGTTGCTGGTCGTCCTGCTTCTCCTGGACGTCGCGGAGGTAGGCGTCCAACCGATCGAAGCTCTCCTCCCAGTGCTTCCGATACTGGCCGATCCAATCGGCCACATCCCGGAGCGGGCCCGCTCGCAGCCGCCGCGGCCGCCACTGCGCCTGGACTCCCCGTTCGATGAGCCCCGCCCGTTCGAGCACGCGGAGGTGCTTCGAGATGGCGGGCTGGCTCAGGTCGAACGGTGCGGACAGGTCCTTGACCGATGCCTCGCCTTCGGCGAGACGGGCCAGGATCGCCCGCCGCGTTGGGTCTGCCAGGGCTGCGAAGGTCGCGTCGAGTGGATCGGGTCGCTTCATCCAGATAGATCACCGCTTGGTTATATAACCTAGCGGTACTATAAGGGATGGACGGACCCTGTCAAGCCCCATCGTGGCATGCGATCGAGCAGGACAAGAAGTGGCGGCGGGGCGCTGCGCCTCGCCGCCAAGATTTCCGCGAACGGGTCAGTCGGTTGTCAGCATCCCGGCAGCGAGAAGCTGGCGATGCGTGTCTGCCACGGCCGCGGATCGTCCTTCGTGCCGGACACTTCGTAGTACTCGTTGACGTACCAGAAGGTGCAGTCATCGGTCGGGTCGACGTTCATCGACGTGTAGTCGCCCCATCGGGAGTTCGTGGTCGTCTGAACACCCGTCCCGTTGATGACGATGCCCTCCCCCAGCGTCATCTGACCAAGCGGATCGGCGGCCAGGCGGCCCGTGTAGCGGATGCCCGGGAAGACATCGGTCGCGTTGACCACGCTGTAGCCAAGCGCGATGTTCCCGAACTTGTCCTGCGCCACGCTGCCCATCCAGCGATGCACGCCGTCGTTCGGTGCGAAGGTCCCCTGCTGGTGAACGGCGTACGCACCATCCGTGCGCCGGATCTCGTACCAGCGCATGCCGGCAACGCCGGGCAGCGCCTCGACCGACTGGCTGGTGACCAGCGCCTCGTACTCGTCGTTGTTCCGATATGCCAGCCGCCACGTCGGTCGCTGTCGGTAGGAGAGGATGTCCAGGAACTCCTTCTTGTTCTTGATCCCCGGCTGCGGCAGGCAATCCCTGGCCGTCGGTGCGCAGGGGAAGATGGAGTCGAATGGAGCTACCGCAAGCTGCTCCGTCAGCTCCAGGCTGGCGGAGGGGGTCGCACTCCAGCGGACAGCAAGCTCCCAGATGTTCAGCGCGTCGAATCCCGCGCCGTATGGGCCACCGTTGTCCTGCGTGCCGACGATCGGGATCGTCGCCTCGCCCGTCGGCTTCAGGCTGCCGTCAATGTCCGCCGGCAACAGCCCGTCGCCGATGACCGGCAGGCCGACATCGCGGAAGTCAAGGATGAAGCTCACTGCCCTGGCATCCGGGTCGCCGGCGAGCATCCGGTTCTTCTCGAGCCCGTAGACGCCAATCGCGTACACGGACGGGTCCTGGATCCCGAATTCGCGCGTGGTGATCACGTAGGAATCGGTCCAGACGCCGTACTTCGGGTAATCGGGGAAGTTGAAGCCGGTGGAAAAGGCGTACCGGTGGTAGCTGCCGGTCGGGTTGCCCGTGGTCGAGATGGCAACGCAGTTGTAGAACTCATTGAGCGGCTCATTCGGGAAGTCGATCCCGCGGGTCGTGAACTGGCTCAGGATCCATCGGTTGGCGAGCTGGTCGTAGAGGACGATCGGGTCGCCCGACGGTTCGGTGCACTCGTCGATAGGGAAGTCGTCCCATAGCGTGCCGGTGTCAACGGGACCGAGCAGCTTCGTGCCGGTCTTGGAATAGACGGCAAATGCCAGGTTCACCATCTCGACATAGTGGTTCGGACCCACGTCACCGACCGGGTCCGGGGGGTTCACGCGGAAGCCGAAGAGGTCGAAGTTGGCCTCGTTGCTCAGGCCCTCGAAGTTCGCCTCAGTGCCGGGAATCGCGGCTGCGCTCACCTGGCTCTGGACGGCCGCGCTTCCGCCACCTGTATCCGCTGGCGCTTCGCGGATGGACCGATCGCGCTCAGCGACGACAGACCGGTCGGCCTCCGGCACCCGGCGGTCGGCAGCCAGGCTGCGGAGTGTGGGTGAGGTGTCCATCGCCGCGGCGCTAGTGAAGGTTGGCTCGAGCGGCTCCCTGCTCGGCGCCGCGGAGGCGGGGATGCTCCACGCCAGGGTCAGCGTGACAGCGGCGAGCAGCCGGATCATGAGGGACCGCCTAGGTCCCGTACGGCGGATCGTCAACGTTCGCTCCTCCCGTGCAGGAGGCTCGGACCGGGGAGGACAGTTGTACGCCTTTTCCCCGGCGCTGCCAAGTTCAAGGCGTCAGTCTGTCGCGCCCTAGTTGACCGCTTTACAACGGGTCCTCTCTCCCCCCAGGCCGATCACGGAGCTGGCGCACGGAATCTACACTCTGCCTGCTCCCCGCCCTCGCCAGCGACCACGATCCGTTTGACACCTTCCGCGGTGGCTGGGGGCTGGAGGTCCGAGCCGGCAAGGTCTTCACAGATCTCAGCGAGCCGATCGGTTGAAGCAGCATCGAGCGAAGCGGGCACCGTCAGGGTGTTGCCCTCGACCGTTAGGCCGTCGATATCCACATCGGTGCAGAAGGACGACTCCATGCCGGTGGGCTGCGCGCATGTATAGCGGAGGAACGCCTGCGCGGCGGCAGCGAACGGTGCCTCCGACTCGGTTGGCGACTCACTCGGTAGCGGGGTGGACGTCTGGCTCTGGGTCGCTGCGCTGCAGCCTGCCATCAGAACCAGGCTCCACAGGATGGCGAGCTTCCTCATTGGCAGCCAGTACGCCCAGGGTTACGAGCGGTGGTGAGCGGCTGGCACTAAAGCGTCATCACCGGCGATCGTCGGCGCGTAGACTGCCTCCAACGGCGGTGACGACCGTCAACGCATACCTGGATCGACCATGCTGCGTGCCCGAGCGCGGCGACCAGTACAGCCAGCTGCCCGGCCCGCATTGGGAAGCCGTATCCGCGGACAACGGCCAGTCCACCTCGGTCGACGAGGCACGGTCCTGCTCGCCCTGGCGGTCGTCGGGGTGCCACTGGTGACGAATGCCGTCACCGCGCCCGCCCTTTCCCTCACTCCAGCGAGTGGCCTTGCCGGCAGCCGAGTCCAGATCGTCGGATCGGGGTTCGCGAGCGCGATCCGCGGGCGCATCCTGTTCGACGGCACTGCCGCCGGCATGCCGACGTTCAAGGCGGGCGGCGACGGCACCTTTTCCGTCTCGCTGACAGTCCCTGGCGCGGCCGCGGCAGGCGCCCATGCGGTCCAGGCGAAGCTGACGAGCGGCTCGCAGAAGAACCAGATCGTCGCGGCGTCGACATTCATCGTGACCGCGCCGGCCACGCCCAGCCCAATGCCGTCCCCCACTCCATCGCCTACCGCCGTACCCACGCCGGCTCCGGAGGCGACACCTGAACCGCCGACGCCCTCGCCGCCGACGCCCTCGCCGCCGACGCCCAGCCCATCTCCTTCACCGGAGCCGGTCGAGACGCCGCTGCCTGCTGCCACGCCCGTCGCGTTCCCCGGAGCCGTCGGATACGGAAGCCAGACGCCTGGCGGACGTGGCGGCGCCGTCATTTTCGTGACCAACCTGGCCGACGCCGGGCCTGGTTCTCTGCGAGCGGCACTCGAGGCAACCGGACCGCGGACCGTGATCGTCCAGGTATCGGGCTTGATCACCCTGGCATCAGCGGTCCGGATCAGCAGCCCGTACGTCACGGTGGCGGGCCAGACGGCGCCAGGCGACGGCATCGTGGTGCGCGGCGAAAGCGTGAGGATCCTCACTCATGACGTGGTGATCCGGCACATGCGGTTCAGGACCGGCGATGCGACCACGACCGGGCCTGCGAATGCGGACGGCCTCACCATCCACGCGTCCGCCGGACCGATTTCGAACATCATCCTTGACCACGTCGACATGACCTGGGGCCCGGACATCGGCGGACTGGCCGTGCTCGGTGCGGTGTCGAACCTGACGGTTCAGGACTCGATCATGGGCGAGGGCCTCTACCTGTCGCGCCATCCGGAAGGGACGACCCAGAACGGTGGACACGCCTACGCCACGAACGTGACGCCACTGGTCGGCGGTACCGGGTATGCGGAACGGCTGACCTTCTATCGCAACCTGTTCACCGACGCCGAGAAGCGCATGCCGGCCATCAAGAGCGCCGACTGCGTCGACCTCGTGAATAACGTCATCTATGACTGGGGCACACAGTCCGTCGCGGGCAACCCCCGAGGTCTCAACGTCGTCAACAACTGGTACCGATGGGGACCAGTCAGCTCATCGCGAGCGATGTTCAAGTCGCAATCCGTCGACGCCGACCCGGTCATCTACCCGGATGCCGTCTTCATGGCCGGCAATTACGCGGACGGGTTCGTGCCAAGCTCGCTGTCGGGCAGCGTGTACGCGACATCGCTTCGGTGCGGCGGACTGAGCGTCCCGGCCGACAGCCCGGACGCCGCATGGTCCGCTGTCATTGACGGGGTTGGCGTCACGCTCCCCGTTCGCGACGAGGTGGATCGCCGGATCATCGACGAGGTGCTCGGACGAAGCGGCGGGTACTTCAACGGCGATGGCCAGCCCGCCCCGAACCCCTATTGGCTGGACCTGGCCCCGGCCTTCGCACCACTGGATGTCGACCTCGACGGGATGGCCGATGCGTGGGAGCTGACGGCCTACGGCGACCTATCGCGCGACGGGCGCGGCGATGCGGATGGCGATGGCTACACAGACCTGGAGGAGTACCTGAACGCCATCGCTGGATGAGGGGGAACGGAGACAGCCGGGCTCGGCCTGGTTCGCACGTGCTGTGCTGGTCCCTGATCGCGAGGGCCGTGGACGGGTGAGCGTCCGACTACCGCTGCGCATTGGTCGCGGGCCATACCCGGAGCACCGAATCGATGATGCTGTTCGACTCGGCCGCTTCGTTGATGTCGTAGATCAGACGCTGGGGCACACCCGCGGAAACGCACCCGCTGCCGGTGGCCTCGACCACCCACATCTGCGTCGCAGTGAGGAAGACAGGGCTGCCACGATTCGGCCCCACGAGCTCCGGCGCAACACCCTCGTACAGGTCGATCAGGAACGTGTCGGCGGAACCGCCGTCCTCCGGAACCGAATATGCCAGGTAGCGCCCGTCCGGCGAGATGGTCGGCGACTGCCAGAAAACATCAGGCAGGAACAGCTGCTCACCACCCGCTGGCGTCCACTGCCAGACCGATCCAGCGCGTCGGTAGTACAGGGCCTCATCGGTCGGTGACCAGACGGGTTGAGCCGGCTGCTCGTTCAGTGGCCAGCCGCCACGTGGCGGCCTGAACATGAAGGCACGATCCAGCCCATGCATTCCGACGAACACGGTGTCGTTGGCGATCGGGACATCGAGTGCATACATGTGCGCTCCCGAGTGAGAGTAGGCTCCAGACTTCGAGTCGTCACCCGACCCACAGCGGCCACCCACGGGCATGAGGCGGGCTACCGTGTGATCGCCATCGGCTCGGGTTAAGTGCAGGCGGCGATTCTGGTCGTCGAGATCCTCTGCGTTGTCCGTGCTCGACCACGCCACTTCGTCGAGGCCCGGCGAGGCGGCGATGAACTCCCCATACGTGTCGTTGTCCTCGGGCAGGGCGAACCAGTGGTAACGGACGTCCGGCAAGTCAACGACTGCCAGCACGCAATCGGGCCCGTCGCAGTTCTCGATCACCACGTGTCGGGCGTCGATCAGCTGCCGGACCGATTCGCTTCCATATGCGCTTCCGAACTCGCACACCGTCCGCGGATTGGCGGCTTGGGCGTAATTGCGCATGACGACCGGCCCCAGCTCACGCCCCGTGCCCTTCAGCTGCACGATGGCGACCGAGTCGGATGGACCGATTTCCGCCGAACACGAGATCTGCGGCGTGTGGCCGGGCGGACCCTCGGCAGGGAGCAGGCTGAAGGTGTTGTTCGTCGAAACCGGCGCGGGGGTCGCCGTCGGCGTCGGTTGGGTGGTGGGTGGGACTTCGGACGGCGAGGTCGAAAACGACGCGGCCGGCTTGCCGGTTGAGGCACCCGGAGTCGACTCCTGCGTGACGGCGCATGCTGACACCACCGCGACCAAGAGTGCGAGGAACACGACGAGATGTCGGAGTCGCTGGGCAGAAGGGCGAGTAGTCATGCGCCGATGGTCTCGCCAACTACGCTCGCTGCGAGCGTCGTAGGAACGCTATCAGGCCGGCCATTACGAGCCCGACGATGGCGAGGGCAGCGGAGCCGATAGCTGCTTCAGCCGGCAGACCGCCGCCGACGTCCATTCTGGAAAGCGCTCCGATCATCAGGACGATGACGGCAGCCACACCGAACACACACAGCACAGCAAGCGCGGCGATCCAGCGGCGGCTAGCCGGGTATCTGATGGCAATGATGAGGCCGATGACGACTGCTGCTACCGCCGCCAATCCCCATGGATCCATGGTCGCACCTCCAAGTCAGCGGCTTGCAACGCCGCGATTCGTCGAGAGCTGGGCATCGAAACCACCCACTCGCTGCGTGCGCATCGTGCTAGCCAGAAAGCGGCACGCGCCAGTGGGCCTGGGCCATGATCAGGGAGACGCTGAGCCCGATCAGGCTGGGGATGATGGCCAACGCCAGGACATCCGGGCCTGCCTCAGGGTGCGTGACGAGGTAATAGACTGGCCACAGGCTGGTCGCCACCATCGCCCCGATGCCCGCCCAGGCCGCGGCAGCACGGAGGCCGCCGGTCGTGCGGACCCAGGCGGCCGCTGCCAGGGCGGCCGCGCCGAGGCCCACGCCCCACAAGATCGGCACCGGATCGAACCGAGTACCGGGTGAGAACACGGCCGTCAGCTGACCAACGCCGACCAACAGAGCGACCACCCCAACGATGGCGTAGACGATCCGAGCGAGCATGACGAGCATGCCCCTGAGTCTATGGCGAGTGGACTACGGTTCGACTGCGGGGAGGAACCGAGGTTCGTACTTACGGCGCCAGGGTTGGCAACGGGAGGGGCGGGTCGGTCGTCGCGAGCGGCTGGTCCCGGTTGCCCTGCGAGTCCACGCTCGGACCTGTCCCGAACCACAAGGCATTACCGTAGTCGACGACGCCAACGACGACGCAAGTGGGGTCGGTCTCCGTGATGATTCCGGCATGCGAGTAGGTCACCAGGCGGATATCCCCGTCAAAGGCCACCACCCATGCTGGGCTGTCAGTCTGGATCTCGGGCACCTTGTCTGTCAGTCGCGTGTACAGCGGCAAGTCCCGTGCGTGCGGGACCTTCGCCATGCCGGCGACCTTCTCAGGGTGCTCGAAGACCATGCACTGCACCATCACCTCGCGCGCTTCATCCGTCGGGTTCGAAAGTGACACGGGCTGCAGCGTTGGGCCCGAGGGCAAAGGCGTCGACGTGCTGGGCACGGGCGTTGCGCAGGCGTTGAGTCCTGCAACGATCGCCAGGACTTGGGCGCCGCGTCCAACCCTCACATCAGTGCATCCCGCCGATGGTTACGCGCCACTGCCGCACAGCATGTGGCCGGTGCGCCAGCGGCTCAACGTCCTGCGCGGGTCGGTAGCGCTGCCACGGAGCGCCGGACCGTCTTCGGATGTCGCTTTCCGCCAGCACGAGACCGAGGAACAGCAACCTTCGTGCACGAATCACCCGACTCATCCCTCCGCCGGTGCGCGACGCTCCCGTGGCTGGTCACTCAGCCGCCGTAATGCCTGCTCGGCATACGACCCGAGCCGGTCTGGCAGTCGTCGAAGCCCGAACCTTCAGCCAGCGCGATCCAGTGATCGCCGAAACGATAGAGGCCACTAATCTGCCAGTTTGGCTTCGTGGGCTGTGCGCCCTACCAGGCCCGTGAGAGTGCCTCGAGAGTTGCCATGGCGCGGATCCTAGGACCGGCCTTCGTACCGGTCGGCGTACTGTGATTCCAGCCCTTGCTTACACGGATGGAATCGACGGTCATACGTCCAGCGGCGTTCCTACTCGCAGTCCTGCTCGCTGCCTGCTCCGCTGTCCTGCCCATCGACGTGCCCTCGCCGAACGCCACGGCAAGTCATATCCGAGTAACGGGTCGGCTGCCGGAGGCCAGGGGCCAGGCTGTGGGGTTGACCGAGGCACAGGCCATCGAGGCAGCCCGGCAATATCTCTCCGAGGCGCACGAAGATGCGCCGGTTTGGGCGACGATGGCGGGAACATACGAGGAGGTGTACGCCTCCCTGGTCCACAGGCCCAGCAACGACGAGCAGCCACCTCCCGCGGGTCCCGATCGGCTTGACGATCCCGTATGGGGCATTCAGTTCCAGGTCACGCTTGACATCTGTGCACCTTCAGGGGCATGCGAGGTGCGGCAGGGTCTGGGTACCCTGCTCATTGGCTACGGGAATGGCAAGTTGCTGCGGCAGTCGACGATTGCGCCGTCGCCGGGTGATCCGCTGCCGGTGCCAGTGCTCCCGACAGACTAATCCGCCACCGATCTGTCGAAGGGCCGGCGACGTTATCCGCTCACCGTCCTGGAATCAGGGCGCCGTGCAATTACTCGCGTTTTCCAGCGGCTGATTTGCATTCGGTGACGTGCTCGAAGAGTGGCGTGCCCGAGAGGACTCGAACCTCCGACCTTCAGGTCCGCAAATGTCGGGAGTTCACGCTCAGAAATTCAGATTGAGCACGAATCGAGTCCCAGCGAGCCCCGATTAGTCCCGTCCAAACCCTCCTAACCGTAGGCGTTTGGCTGCACGATCGGCTGCACTTTCGCTGAGTCGATTGATTCAGCGAGAGAGCTCCACCGGGACAGTAACCAGTAGGGGGAGCCACACGGCTACATTCGCAACGATCCAACGACGATCCATCAGCTCCTCTTGGTCTGGTCGATCAGTTGTTGGGCGGCGCTCGGCAGCTCTGCGACGGTTTGAATGGCCATGACTGTGCGTTCCAGTGTTGACGCCAGGCGATTCCCCGGGGCCATGAGAACGCTCGACCAGTTCGAATTCTTTCGGATCGTTGCGGCTAGTTCTGCCGCGGACGCTCCGGCCTGCGTCGAACTGTCTCGAAGCGTTTTGACTGTTTCTAAGGCCTTCTTCTGGCGCTCAGCATCGTCGGCAAGGAGGGCAGCCCGGACCTCCCCGAGGAGCCCGGTCTCGAGTGAGATCGTAAGTGGGAGTAGCTCGTCGTCGATGATGGGTTGAAGGCGGTCAGCGTGTTCGCTCCACATCGCTGGGACCCGTTTCATTATTAAGAGAGCGCCCTTGATGTCCTGCTTTTGGGCGGCCTCCGCGACTTCGGGATTCAGGTCCCCCTGCTTCCTGCCGAGTGACTCGATGACCTCGTTCAGTCGATTGGTCACCGCTTCGAATTTGGGTGTGTCCTCCTGCAACCGAAGGAGCGTGTCAAGGACGCCCTCAGTCTCCTCTGCTGCCGGCGTCGCAGGCGCCTCAGGTCCAGCGCTAGCAAAGTCCGTGAATGGATTCCGGAACGTCACTTCGCCTCTTGCGGTCGCGTCTAACAGCAATCGCAGGGGGCCGGATAGATCTTCCTCGATCCTTAGGGTTGGCTTAGCCGCAAGTCCAATTGAGTAGATGAGCGTTCGGTATGCAGAAAGGTCAAACGGGATGTCTTCCTTGTCCTGGGCCAGGATGATCACCGGCTTCTGGAGAACGTGAGCGATACCTAGCTCATAGAACACGTTGGCATTGCGGCCTGTCAGATCGGCGATAACAAGGTTCGCAGTTTGCAACCCTTCAATCACGTCATTCATCACGGCTCTTTGATCGAGAGTCGTATCCGCTCGCCTCGGTTCATAGCGAGCCGACCTTAGGGTCGGGGAGATGATCGCGTCATTACAAGATCCAAGACTGGCCTGAACGGCATGATCACGAAGGCGGTGCCGATCGGCTTCGTGGCTGCCGGGCGATGCCTCGCCCTGCGGGTTCGCCTGTTCGCGGGCATGACTGCCAGTGTAGGCCGGGTCGCCTGCACGGTCCCCATCGTTTCCGATGGCATCCGCCGTCAACGTCGCCCGGCCCATATGAGAGCGTAAAAGAGCCCGCTAGCAGCGGCTTAGTTGGCGGCTATTCTCAGCCGCATGGCTGCACAACGGGCTGCGATCCTCGAAGCGGCGCTCGTCGCCGGAATTGCCCTCGTGCTCGCGTTCCTTGGCGGCTTCGTGCTCGTGGCGTTTCGTAATCCCGTCGCCATCACTGTCGTGGCTGTCCTCGCGGGTCTCGGTTGGTATCTCCGCGACACGTTCGCCCGACGCCGGGACGTTGCCCTGATCGCCAGCCTGGTAGTCGGGTTGTTCTTATTTGCCCTCCTCGTATCCCCCGGTTTCTGGCTCAGGCTGTTCCGCTAGTCATAGACTAGGGTTCACAGTTAGGGGAGGGATTTCATTGCGCCGTGTCATCGCCAGCGGCCTAGCCGCGGCCTTACTCGTCGTCCCCACCGCGCCTTCGACAGCCCTCGCTGCGGATCGATGCGTCCGCTTTGTCAACAGCCAATTCGATGCGCCTGGAATCGAAGCCGACAACCTGAACGGTGAATGGGTGCGGATCAGGAATGTGTGTGCCACGCGCCGCAACATCGGCGGATGGAGAATTCACGACTATCAGCGGAATCACACCTACCGTTTCCCTGCGACGTTCCGCATTCCTGGAGGCAACGCCGTCACCCTTTACACCGGCAAAGGCAACAACACCGGAGCCAAGCGCTATTGGGGATTGGATGGCCCGGTGTGGAACAACGAACCGCCTGAATGGGCCTACCTGAGGCGTACTGACGGCACAATCGCCTCGAGGTGGACCGAATACTGAATGACTGCCGGTTTCTGCCCCCAATGCGGTTCGGGTCGTAGTGGCGACCTCCGTTACTGTGCGAATTGCGGATTTGACTTTTCCTCAACTCCACAAGGACAAACAGCAAGTGTCGCTCCCACGACCCCTGTTGCGCCGGCTACTGGTCAGGCAGTCGCACAGCCGAGCGGCCGGCAATGGAATGCCAGCAACATCGGCCTCATCGCGGCGGGCGTGGCACTCGTGGTCGCGCCGCTTCTCCCGTTCGTGACGGCCACCGCTGCGTTCGTCGGAACGCTGACGCGAAGCGGGGTGGAATTAGTGGGGCTGGAGGCGTTCCTGCTTTCTGTTTTCGGAGCACTCCTCATCGCAACCGGCGTGCAGCGGGCGGGCGGGAAGAAAATTGGTCGAGCGCTCCCGATCGTGGCGTCGCTCGGCGCGGCTCTACTCACAGGGTGGTATTTCTCCCAGGTAAGTGAACGGGTGGACAGGATCGGCAGTGATGTCGGCGTCGCCTCCATCGGAGTCGGCCTTTGGCTGGCAGTAGGCGGGGCAATCGTCGGGCTGCTGCTGTCGCTGCGCCGACCAGACGCCTCCTGGACCTAGCCGCTAAGGATTCGTGGTGCGTGCCCTCTTGGCTGGCGTGGCGGTGCTGGTTCTTCTGCCTGTGCTGGTCATTGGCTACAGCAGGCATGTTCGATTCCGGTCCCCGCTTTTGCGACGGTCCTTCTTGGGAGTGGCAGGCCGACCCTGCGGAGCCACCTACACAGAGTCGGAATTTTTCGACTACTTCTGGCCTCCCGAGCATTCGCCCTGGAATGCCCGGAGGTGCCAAACCGCCTAGACACGTTGCATAGCTGCTGATGGGCATAAAGAACCCCCGGCCTAGTTCACGGCTAAGACCGGGGGGATGGCCTAGGTGCAACCACCTGGGCCCGGCGGTCTCGCCACGTGATGGTATTGACACGAATCAAGCTTCTAGCAACCACAATCGCGCTCTACCGATCAGCCGTCGATCGAGTTAGGAGGGATTCTTCTCTCCTATAGGCAGGGTACGGGAGGTGGGAAGTCATCGATTCGCCTCAGTTCTTTTCGGGCACCACCGGAGCTGATATAGACAGCGTGATCTTCGTCGGTGAACACGACCCGGCCCTGATCGGTGGGATTGTCAAAGCCCGGCGGCGGGTTCACGCCTGGCTCGCCTTCAAAGTCCCAAGGGCTCTGATCGAGCACGACCGGCCTCAGCCCGCAGTGAGTCGGAATCATCAGGGGATACTGAACGCCAATCTCAGGATCGTTCACGGTCTGCGGAAAGGGAGCCGGCGAAGGCGGTGGGTCGATAGGCCATAGGACCGAGCACGCCGTCAGGAAGGGCAAGAGCAGGACAGCGGCTCGACGCAACCTAAACCCCTAAGCCATTAGGATCGCAGGGTGCCGAAGTGGCTGGCTCCGGTGGTCCTGATCGTCCTGGGCATCGTAATGCTTGTCCTGGCTTGGGTTGGCGTGGTGGTCCTCCAGACTGGCCCGCCGCGCTGACGTAGCGAGACATCCTAGCGCAGCAGAGGGCAGAGAGCATCGATTTCGTGCTCATTACGCGCACGTGAGTGGCGTGCCCGAGAGGACTCGAACCTCCGACCTTCAGGTCCGCAACCTGACGCTCTATCCACTGAGCTACGGGCACACGCCGAGGGGTCGTGGCGGAGAGGGAGGGATTCGAACCCTCGGAAGAGGAAACCCCCTTCAACGGTTTAGCAAACCGCCGCACTAGGCCACTATGCGACCTCTCCTGAGACCGCGGCCGATGATAGCATGGGCCCCCTGGAGTGACGCGCCGGGGGCCTTTGCGCCCCGCTCCGCCCGCACCCCTTTTCGACAGCTTGAGTCTTGCCGTGCAGCGCCTTCCGGTCATCGGCCTATCGTTCACGCACTCCGCCTTCGAGGCGGTCCAGCAGGCCGCCATCCAGGCGGCAGGCCTGCCGCTGGCCATCGAGCGCTGGGAGAAGAAGCCGCACCTGCTGCCCGATGTCATCGCGCAGCTCCGCACCGGGGACTTCGCCGGCGCCCTGGTGGAGGCACCGCACAAGGAGAAGGTGACGACCCTGGTCGACGCGCTGTCGGACGACGCGCGCAGCGCCGGCGCCGTCAATCTGATCGTCCGCGACGGCGAGCAGCTGCGCGGCCACAACACCGACGTCGACGGCGTGCGAGCCGGCCTGCGCTCGCTGCTCTCGGCCGACGAGACAGCCTGGCCGTCCGGCGCCCTCCTGCTTGGTGCCGGCGGGGGAGCCCGCGCGGTGGTGACGGTGCTGCTCGGCTCGAGCGTCGAGCACGTGTGGGTCTTCAATCGTCATCTGCATCGGGCTGAAGCGACCGTGGCGTCCTTCGCGCGCGCGGCGAGGAACCTGGAGCTGCGCGCCCGCCCCTGGCACGAGACGATCATGGAGGCGGACCTGGCGAAGGCGCAGCTGGTGGTGAACAGCAGCGGCATAGGCGTGGAGGAAGGCGAGAGCCCCATTCCGGACGAGCTGCTGCCGGACGGGCTGTTCGTGCTCGACCTCGTCCTGAATCACGACGTCACACCCCTGATGCGGGCAGCGGAGGCGCGTGGCGGCACCGTCGCCAATGGCCAGCTCTCGTTCCTGGCCGCGTCGGGAGCGACCTTCAAGCTGCTGACCGGCCAGGAAGCCCCGGCTGAGGTCATGCGCTCCGCCCTGGCCTCGGACTTGGGGCTGCCGGTCGAGCGGGTCGCGGTGGTCGGCGACTGAAGGGCCGATGTTCTACACCTCCGGCTGGGTGCACGTCATCTGCGGATGCATGTTCTGTGGCAAGACCGACGAGATGCTGCGCCTGCTTCGCCGTTTCTCGATTGCCGGCAGGCGCGTCGTCCTGATCAAGCCCCGCCTGGACACCAGGACCGATGCGCTGACCGTGGTCTCGCGCTCCGGCGCCCAGCACACCGCCCTGACCGTCGACGACTCGGCCGGGATCGAGAAGCTGGTCGCCGAGGCCGATATCGTGGCGGTCGAGGAGGGGCAGTTCTTCGACGAGCGACTGCCCGAGGTGGTTACCCGCCTGGCCGATGGCGGCAAGCAGGTTGTCGTCACCGGCCTGGACACCGACTTCCGGGGGATCCCATTCGGGCCGATGCCGCGCCTCATGGCGCTGGCCGACCAGGTCACCAAGCTGACGGCCATCTGCATGGTGTGCGGTGAGCAGGCGACACGCACCCAGCGGCTGATCGATGGGCAGCCGGCACCGGCGGACTCGCCGCTGATCGTGATCGGCGGAATCGGTGACGAGACGTACGAGGCACGCTGCCGCCTGCATCACGAGGTCCCGCCACCGCGACCTGGCTGAAGGTGCCGCGTGTCACCGGCGACTGCAGCGTCGCGGTTGCGACGGCTGCGCGGACGGGGCAATATGCGCCGCGAGCCCGGAATGAGCCCGGGCCATACCGTCCATTGGGGGTTCTTCTCTTGACTCGAAAGCTGCCCGCTCTTCTCATCGCGCTGGCGTTGCTTGCCTCCATTCCAGGCCTCGCGGCCGCTCGACATGACCGCGCCACCCTCGTCGACGTCCACGCCGTCCACGTCGGCAAGGCGAGGCCCGGCGGTGGCGCCAACTGCTCGAACGACGGCACCAGCACAGGCCTCTTCCAGCTGACCGGCTGGGCGGTCCAGGGCGCTAAGACGGCTCGCCTGAATGCTGCGACAGTGCCCGGCAACCTGGGCAGCGTGACGACCGTCCTGCAGAGCGCCTTCAATACTTGGAGCGGCGGCCCACAGATCACGGTCCAGACCGGCGGCACTGTGACCAAGCCAACCGCCAACCACAGGTACGACCTCATGTGGGGCCGGACAGGCGGTAGCACCATCGCGGTGACCTACACATGGCAGTGGTCGAACGGCGAGATCGAAAGCGACGTCCTCTTCAACACGCGCCTCCCCTGGTTCAAGGCAGCATCCGAGGGCGATGGCTGCTACGAGAGCCAGGCCGCGTACGACGTGCGCAACATTGCCACCCACGAGTTTGGCCACGTCTACGGGCTTGGCCACCCGGGCAACGACCGCTTCGAGACGATGTACGCCTACGGCTTTACCGGCGAGACGCTGAAGTGGTCCCCCGAGAACGGCGACAACGCTGGGATGGCGGCCATCTACTGATCCACTGAGCCGATGGCGCCGCGCGGCCCCTCAGCCGCACGCAAAACGCCCCTGCCGATTTGGTGGGGCGTTTCTTCGTCAGGAGCCGTCGACCCGCATGCGCGGTCTGCGGGTAGTGAGCTAGCCGCTCCACCCCAGCCGGCGCAATTGGGAGCGCGGCCGTCTCAGCCGCGCTCCCCTTGCGTCGTCGCTATGGCGTTCCCGTGCGCAGCAGGACCTGCGGGCCAGAGCCGGAATCGGCCGTCCACACCACTATCGGCCCATCGCCGGTGGCGTTGACTCCCCCCGGGCCCAATGGCTCCCCGCGGGCGACGATGTTCGCCAGCGGGTCTGTCCACTCGGTACCGCTGCTGGTGCTCTGCGCGTAGTGGATGCGCCGGCGGGAGCAGGAGGGGTCCGCACACCCGATGAACGCCAGACGCCACACCCCGCCGCGGACCGATACGAGGGCCTGCCCGTAATCCAGTGGGGTCTTCTCGGTGACCGGGGTGGCGAACCAGCGCCCTCCAAGCCTGCTTCGGTGCACGCTGATCCAGGTCTGGCCCTCGGAGCGCCGCGGATAGACGATCATGAACCGGTGGCGCTGAGCCTCGATCTGCGGGTCGCTCACCGGATTCCGTGCCAGCACCTTCGGGCGGTACCAGTGCCGTCCCTCAGAGCTCGATAAGCGGACCATGAGGTCACCGCGCGGATCCGCATTGGTGACGCGGATCCAGGTGACGTTGACGTTGTCGCTGCTGATGGCGATATCGGGCTGACCGACGAAGTCTTCCTCGACGACCCGCGTCGGGCCGAACGTCTCGCCGCCGTTGACGCTGAAGCGCGCGCGAAGCTCGGCCCTGCGGAAGTCTCCCCACGCAACAGCCACCCTGTTTGCGCCCCAACGGTCGACCTGTGCCCTCGTGATGACGACCCCTTCGGCGGTGAGGTCTATCGGTGTCGACCACGTTGCGCCGCCATCAGTGCTGTTGCGGTAGCGCAGCTTCGCTCCCTGCCTGCCGTCGCGGATCCACACAACGTCGACGTTGTCGCCGTGACTGGCCAGGGAAACCGAATGCGTGTCCGCGCCGGCATTCCCGAACAGCGGAAACGTCGTGGTGGTGGCGCCGACGGTTCGCCGCAGGAAGGCGCGAAGCGTTCCCTCCTCATCGAGCTCGGTGTAGCCGACGATGTAGGTATCGGCCCCGACCGTGACGAGCGCCCCCGGATCTGCGAAGGCAACAGGTGGGGCCACGACTTCAACAGGCTCCCACTGGATGGCAGCGGCGGGACTGACCCAGAGCGCGCTGATGGCGATCGCGCCCAGCAAGCTTGCCAGGCCGATGCGCCGTCGAATGGATGGTTGCTGAATCACGGAGCGGTCACCCCTCCTACGCAGTCATGACGTTGGCCGATGCTGCATTCCGGCACGTGAAGGCGTATGCAGCCGCAGTGGTGGCGGAGGGGGAGGGATTCGAACCCCCGGAGGCTTGCACCTCAGCGGTTTTCAAGACCGCCGCAATCGTCCGCTCTGCCACCCCTCCGATGGACCCGGCGAGTCTAGGTCAATGCCATAATCCCTGTCACCGATCACACGTCGCGCGGCAGATCGCGCGCGCGCCCTGTCATCGCTGGCACCGATGAGGCGGCACGTCCGGGACCTGTTATTGCGACGTCTTATCGGTCTGGCCGATATTCGAGCACCTGGTGCGCTGTGTGATCGCTGTAGGCGATAACGCACCGAGGAACCGCCCGGCTTCAGCTGATTGCGTCGCTCCCGAAGTGAGGGCGCAGGGCCTGCGGGATGCGGATCGAGCCATCCTGCTGCAGGTGCGTCTCCAGCAGCGCGGCGAGCGTGCGCGACAGGCCCAGCGCCGAGCCGTTGAGGGTATGGACCAGCTCCGGGCGCGCATCGGCTGAGGGTCGGAAGCGCAGGTTCATGCGCCGGGCCTGGAAATCGGTGTAGTTCGAGGTGGAGCTGACCTCCAGCCACTTGCCGACGCCTGGCGACCAGGCCTCGAGGTCGTAGCCCTTCGCCTGCGCAAAGCCGACGTCACCGGTGCAGCGCTCCACCGTCCGGTACGGGATCTCGAGCGCCTCCAGGGCCTCCTCGGCGTCGCGGGTCATGGCTTCGAGCTCGTCGGCCGAATCGGATGGGTAGACGAACTTGACCATCTCGACCTTGTCGAACTGGTGGACGCGCAGCAGGCCTCGGGTGTCCGCCCCGGCGGCACCCGCCTCGCGGCGGAAGCACGGCGTGTACGCGGCGTGATAGATGGGCAGGCGCTCGGCGGGCAGGATCTCGTCGCGATAGATGTTGGTGACCGGCACCTCGGCGGTGGGGATGAGGTACAGCTCGTCGCGCTCGACAACGTACATCTGCCCCTCAAAGTCGGGCAGCTGGCCGGTGCCGCGCGCCGCCGCCTCGTTCACCAGCAGCGGCGCCCAGACCTCTGAGTAGCCACGCTGCGCAGTCAGCTCCAGCATCAGGCTGATGAGCGCGCGCTGGAGACGCGCACCCGGCCCGGTGAAGAGGATGAAGCCGGATCCCGCGATCTTCGCCCCGCGCTCCAGGTCGAGCAACCGCAGCCGCTTGGCGATCTCCCAATGCGGCGGGACCGATCCGGCTTCGGCCGGTTGGCCCCAGCTGCGGACAACCGGGTTGTCCTCTGCGCCCTTCCCATCCGGGACCGATGGATCCGGCGGGTTCGGGATCAGCAGCATGTCCGCCTGGATGCGGGTCTCGAGGTCGGCCAGCTCGGCCGCGTCCCGGTCAATCCGGCCGGACAGCTCCGCCATCCGCGCCTTCAGCGTCTGGGCCTCATCGGTGCGGCCTCCGCGCATCAGCTCGCCGAGCTCCTTGTTGCCGGCGTTGCGCTGCGCGCGCAGCTCGTTGGTCGCCGACTCGAGCTCTCGCCGTCGCTCATCGGCGGCGCGGACGCGGTCGATCGGCTCGGTCGGCTCGCCCTTGCGCGCCACCGCCGCCTTAACGGCCTCCGGATCGTCGCGGATGAGCTGCAGGCTGATCATGCCGGGAGCGTATCCGGCGCCGCTGCCTGCCGGAGGCGCTCGATGACGAAGCCCGGCTCCAGCGAGGCGAGCAGCCAGCCGGCGCGAGGACCGTGCGGCTGGCCGAGGAACGCCGCGTACAGCGCCGCGAAGATGCGGTTCGGGGGCAGCTCGTGCTCGCGGGCGGCGTCGAAAATTGCAGCCTGCACCGACTCGCCGTTCCAGGCGGTGGCGGCGAGGTCCGACAGTGCATCGGCCAGGCGCTGAAGCGTTCGACGCTGGTCCGCGTCAAGCTCTCGGGCGTTTGCAGGCAGCTGCTCGCGCTGGACAGCGATGCGCACGCGCTCAGGCGCATAAACATCCAGCCAGCGCCGGGCCGCAGCGACCCGCTCGTCCAGGATCTGGCGCTCGCGCGCGGTGAGCGGCGTCCCCTTCTCGGCGGCCACGCGCTCGGCCACATCCACGCCCGGCACCTGGACGAGCATGGCGAGGTGGGCGAAGGCAGGCCGATACGCTGCGGCCGCGGCCGCCAGGTCATCCTCTGGATCGACCTGGCTGGCGCCGAAGACGTGCTGCGGGTCCGGCGGCAGCTCGCCCTTGACCTCCCGCCCGGCGAAGGCGGCGGCCAGCCGGTCGGACTCGTCGAAGAGGCGCGGGATGGCATCGGTCCCGTCCGGGTCGAAGTCGATGGCCTGGTTGTAGCGCGGACGCAGGAACAGGAGACGCAGCTGCTCCGGCGGCATCACGTCGGCCACCAGGTGGGCGGCCGCTCCCCGACCCTTCGAGGTGGACATCTTGCGTCCGCCGATGTTCAGGAACTCGTAGACGACGTTCAGCGGTGGCTCGCGGTCGAATACCTCGCGCGCGATCGCCTCGGATCGGTCCCGGGCCCCACCTTTCGTGCCGAGGTCCTTGCCGTTTGGTTCGACCGTCACGCCGAAGAGGCTCCACTTCGCCGCCCAGTCGACGTTGAACGGCAGCTTGGCGCGGCCGGCGAACGGCGAGATGTCGCCGGAGAAGCCGCAGCCTGTCGCCCATGACACCAGGTCGGGGCGGCAGTCGTAGTGAACATGCTCCCCATCCCAGGCGGTGACGATGGTGGTCCCCACCCGGCCGCAGTTCTCGCAGATCACCGACAGCGGATGCCAATCGTCGGGATGCCTGACGTTGGCCACGCGGCGGTAGATGTCGCGCACCGTTGCGGCGCGGTCGAGCGCCAGGCGGATGTATCGGTCCATGTCACCTGCGCCATAGACCTCGCTCATCCAGTAGACCCCGTCCGGGCTGACGCCCAGGCGCGCGAAGGTATCCAGGAAGAGCCCAGCGAAGTGCCGTGCATACGACTCGTGGCCGTCCGCCTCGGGGTCCGGCACGTTGGCGAGCGGACGCCCCATGGCCCCTTCGACGGCGTCCGGGGTGAGGAGCGCCTGCGCGTCCATCGGGTCCAGGTCGTCGACGCCATACAGGTAGGTCGCCGGCATGCCGGCGGTCCGGATGGCGCGGACGAGGACGTCGTTGATGACGGGGCCGCGCAGGCTGCCGACGTGGACCGTGCCGGAAGGCGTCTTCGAATCGTTGAGGACCTGCGGTCCCGAGAGATTGGCCGCGAGCTCGTCGGCCCAGAACACGCTTGTCGCTGCGCTACGCGACGCTAGCCGACGCGGACGACGGTATAGGTGACCGCCCCGGCCGGTGCCTGGACGGTGACCTTGTCACCCTTCTTGTGACCCATCAGCGCGGCCCCGACCGGCGACTCGTTGCTGATCCGGCCCTCGCGCGGAGCGGCCTCGGCCGATCCGACGATCGTGAACGTCTCTTCGCCGTCCGAGCCCTTGATGACCA
>CBFGSY010000013.1:0-29230 GCA_965651545.1 uncultured bacterium
TGATGGCCGAGCTGGGGCCGCTGGTCGCCGGCGAGCGGGCGGCGTTTGCCGCGCGGTGTCACGGACGCGGCATCTCCATGGCGCACGTCTTCCTGATGTCGATGATCGACAAGCATGGCGCGCTGCCGATGACGCGGGTCGCCGAGTTCCTCGGCTCCGGCCTGCCGACGGCCACCGGCCTGGTGAGCCGCATGGAAGAGCGCGGCCTGGTGCGGCGCGACCACGACACGCGGGACCGTCGGGTGGTCCTCGTCAGCCTCACCGATGCGGGCGCCGGCGAGGTTCGCGAGCTCCACGAGGCGCGACAGCGGCGGATGAGCGCCGCCATCGCCCAGCTCTCCGCCAGCGAGCAGGCCGGGCTGCTCGCCAGCATCCGATCCCTGCGCTCGGCGCTCGAGCGCATCAATGAAGGAGACGAACCCAGGTGACCGCAGCCACGTCAGCCGCGCCGATGGACGGCGCACCGGTGCCCGTCGATCGACGCGCGCGTATCGAGATCCTGGGCGCCGTCCTGCTCGCCCTCTTCCTGGCCGCTCTCGACCAGACGATCGTCGGTACCGCCCTGCCCCGCATCTTGAGCGACCTGCACGGGACGGAGCTGTACACCTGGGTCGTCACCGTCTATCTGCTCACCAGCACCGTCACCGGCCCCCTGTACGGGAAGCTGTCGGACCAGTTCGGGCGCCGTCCGATGCTGATGATCGGCATCGGGCTGTTCCTGCTCGGCTCGCTGCTGTCGGGCCTCTCGCAGACCATGTGGCAGCTGATCCTGTTCCGCGGCATCCAGGGCCTGGGCGCCGGAGCGCTGTTCCCGATCAGCCTGGCGGTCATCGGCGACCTGTTCAGCCCGCGCGAGCGCGGCCGATACCAGGGCCTGTTCGGCGGCGTCTTCGCCATCGCCATGCTGGTCGGCCCGTTCCTGGGCGGCTACCTGACCGACAACATCAGCTGGCACTGGATCTTCTACGTCAACCTGCCGGTCGGCCTGGTGGCCCTGGCGGTCATCTGGCGCCTGCTGCCGGCGATCCGTCATCCGGAAAGAGTCGTGTCGGTCGACTACCTGGGCGCCGCAGTGTTCACGGCGGCCGTCGTGCCGATCCTGCTCGGCCTGACCAACAAGCAGAGCGGCGACTGGACCGATCCAGCCGTCGGCGGCCTGATCCTGCTGGGAATGGCGCTGATCGGGGTCTTCGTGTGGGTCGAGTCCCGGGCCCGCGATCCGATCCTGCACCTGGACCTCTTCCGCAACCGGACGTTCACGGCCTCAGTGCTGGCCACCGGCCTGATCGCGTTCGGCTTCTTCGGCGGCATCGTCTTCATCCCGCTCTGGTTCCAGGCGGTCCAGGGCTCGAGCGCCACGGAATCGGGCTACCAGATCCTGCCCATGATGGCCGGGCTGATGCTCGGCTCCATCGGCTCCGGCCAGATCGTCAGCCGCAGCGGCCGCTACAAGTGGCTCCTGGCCGGCGCCATGGTGGTGGCCGGCATCGGGATCACGCTGATGACCCAGCTGCACGCCAGCACCTCCATCCAGACCCTGTGGCTCTGGCTGGCGATCATGGGCCTCGGTATCGGTCCTTCGATGGCGGTCTTCACGATCGTGGTGCAGAACGCGGTCAACTTCCGCGAGATGGGCGTGGCGACCAGCGCGCTAACCTTCTTCCGGCAGATCGGCGGGTCGATCGGCCTCGCGATTGCCGGCACGGTGTTCGGATCCACGGCGCTGGGCCAGCTCGTGCCGCAGCTGACCAACGCGGGGGTGCCGCGGCCGCTGGCCGACCAGGTGCACAACCACCTGACCCAGGGCCAGCTGACGAGCGTGGGGCTGGACCTCAACCGCGACTTTCTGACTCGGCTGCCGGAGGCGGCGCGCGCCCAGATCGAGCCACTGCTGCCGAGCATCGCGGCGGGGATCCGCGAGGCGATCTCGGTAGCAATCGCGAGTGCGATGTGGTTCGGCGTGGCCGCTGCCGCGCTGGCCGCCCTGGTCGCGATCTTCGTCCTGCCGGAGCTGCCGCTGCGCCATCATGTCGGCGAGGCCGCACCGACGACGGGCGATCGCGCGCAGACCGGTCAGGCGGAGCCCCAGACCCCGATCGCGGCCATGCACTGAGGCGTGGCTATCATCGGCGCATGACGGACTATGCCCCCGGCACCGCGCTGATCGTGGTGGACGTCCAGAACGATTTCGCCGATCCGAAGGGCAGCCTGTCGGTCAGCCGGGCTGGGCACATCCTGCCGCGCGTGAACGCGGAGGTGGACGCTGCCCGTGCCGCCGGCTCGCCGGTGGTCTACACCCAGGACTGGCATCCACCCTCGACGCCGCACTTCGCCAAGGACGGAGGTATCTGGCCGGTGCACTGCGTTGCCGACACCTGGGGGGCGGAGCTGCATCCCGACCTGCGGGTCGACGGCGAGATCGTGCGCAAGGGCAGCAATGGGGAGGACGGCTACTCCGGCTTCATGATGCGCGACCCGGTGAGCGGGGCCGAGATTCCCACGTCGCTGGAGGGGATGCTGCGCGAGCAAGGAATCGGTCGAGTCGTTATCTGTGGACTGGCCACCGATTACTGCGTGAACGCCACGGCGCTCGACGCGCGACGGCTCGGCTTCGACACGGTGGTGCTGACCCGTGCCGTTGCAGCGGTCAACCTCGAGCCGGGTGACGAAGAGCAGGCGCTGCGGGAGATGGCCGGGGCCGGCGCCCAGCTGGAAGAGGGCTAGCTCGACCCCGCGTCACGCCGCCATGCCCAGCCCGCCAGGCCAAGGCCGACGACCACCATCACGGCACCGATGAGCAGCCAAAGTCGGTCGCCGGTCATGTAGCTGCCCGGCAGGAAACCGACGCCCTGCAGGGCGAAGACCGCCCCGGCGAGGGCGCCCAGCACCCCTCCGAAGAGAGCAAGACGGCGCACGGGCGAAAGGATAGGCGGGCAAGGACCATTCGGCCTTGCGCCACCTGACCGGCCGCGTATACTCGCCGCGAGTCGGGCCGCCGAAGCGCGGCGCCAGCAGCCTTCCCTCCCCATCTCCGCGTCAAACCGTCGGCTCACGGGGTAGCGGCAAGACCCGTGGCCGGCGCTCACCCGAGGCGGGGCGACGTGGCAATCACTCTCAGGGAGGGGTCCTCGGTGGCCTATACCGATCAGGTGCTCACCTGTGCGGACTGCGGGATCGACTTCGTCTTCTCAGCATCCGAGCAGGAGTTCTTCGCGCAGAAGGGCTTCACCTCTGCGCCAAAGCGCTGCCCGGCCTGCCGGGCGCAGCGGCGCGCGAGTGGCGGCGGCGGCAGTTATGGGAACGGCGGAGGCTACAGCGCGGGCGGTGGAGGCTACAGCCGCGGGCCACGTGAGATGTTCGACGCCGTCTGCGCGCGATGCGGCAAGGACACCCAGGTCCCATTCCGACCGACCGGCGCCCGTCCGGTGTACTGCAGCGACTGCTTCCGGCTGATGCGCGGCTGACGCCGCCCTTCCTCGCCCGCCCAGCGGCGCTCTCCACGCGAAGGAGAGCGCCGCTTTCCGTATCCATGCCTGCGGTCTAGGTTGCGAATCGTGGCCTTACGACCGCCGGCCGTGGAATCCGGGTCGCGTTCGGCCGCCTCGGTGGTCGGCTCGCCACGTCGAGCTACCACCCAGCCGCCGAGCGGCCCGTGCAAGGCCTCTCGGCGGTCATAGGGTTACGTGGAGTAGCGCCCAACTCCAGGTGGCCCCGGCGCGCTGTGATCCCAGCCAACGATTTCCGTCTGGCCGGATCAGTGGGCGGTCGCGCGGGGCCGCGTATCATTTCGTCAAGGCCTCCAACCGCAGCTGCGAGCGTGCGCCGATTCACCGGCGACCAGCGGCAGGGAACTTGCGGGAAATTGGGCCGAAATGAACGCGGGAACGAACGCCGATGACAACGCCGACATGAACGAGCAGGACCAGAACGAGCAGTGGCGCGAGCTCGGCCAGCAGCTGCGGGTCGACTCCGTCCGTTCCAGCTCGGCGGCGGGTTCCGGCCATCCGACCTCGTCGATGTCCGCCGCCGACCTGGTGGCGGTCCTGATGAGCCAGTACCTGCACTATGACTTCAGCGAGCCGGCCGACCCGCGCAATGACCACCTGATCTTCTCGAAGGGCCACGCCTCGCCGCTGCTGTACGCGATGCTCAAGGCGGCGGGTGCGATCAGCGACGAGGAGATGCTCACCTTCCGCAAGCTGGGCAGCCGGATCGAGGGGCATCCGACGCCGATCCTGCCGTGGGTGGACGTGGCGACCGGTTCGTTGGGCCAGGGCCTGCCGATCGCCGTGGGCATCGCGTACGCCGGCAAGTATCTCGACCGGCTGCCGTACCGCGTCTGGTGCCTGTGCGGCGACTCGGAGATGGCCGAGGGCTCGATGTGGGAGGCGTTCGAGGCCGCCAGCTTCAGGGAGCTGGACAACCTCACCGCCATCATCGACGTCAATCGGCTCGGGCAGACCGGCGAGACCATGCATGGCTGGGATCTCGATGCCTTCTCCCGGCGGGCACGGGGCTTCGGCTGGGAGGCGATCGAGATCGACGGCCACGACGTTGGCGAGATCGACGGGGCCTTGGCACACGCGACCGGTACGAGCGGCCGCCCTACGGTCGTCATCGCGCGCACCGAGAAGGGGCACGGCGTCGCCGCGGTGGCGAACAAGAACGGCGCCCATGGCAAGCCGGTGACCGACGAAGAGGCAGCCATCGCCGAGCTGGGCGGGATCCGCAATGCCATCGTCAGCGTAGCGCGGCCGACCTTCGAGGCCAGCCCGCATCGGTTCGCGGAGCGCGGGCCGCTGAACCTGCCCGCCTACGAGATCGGCACCAAGGAGGCGACGCGCAAGGCCTACGGTGACGCGCTGGTGGCACTGGGCAACGCCCGTGGTGACGTGGTGGCCATCGACGGCGAGGTCGGCAACTCGACCTACGCGGAGGAGTTCGCGGAGGCGCACCCGGAGCGTTTCGTCCAGGCGTACATCGCCGAGCAGATGCTGCTTGCCTACGCGGTTGGCTTCCAGGTCCGTGGCTGGCGGCCGTTCGCGGCCACCTTCGCCGCCTTCCTGGCGCGCGCCTATGACTTCGTGCGCATGGCGGCGGTCAGCCGGGCAAACATCGTGCTGGCGGGATCGCACGCGGGGGTGAGCATCGGGGAGGACGGACCGTCGCAGATGGCGCTGGAGGACCTGGCGTCGCTCCGCGCCGTGCACGGCAGCACGGTGCTGTACCCATCGGATCCCAACCAGACGGCCGTGCTGCTGGCACAGGCCGCCGACCGCGGCGGGATCGTCTTCATGCGGACCACCCGCGAGAAGACGCCGGTCATCTACCAGCCCGGCGACAGCTTCGAGATCGGCGGCAGCCGCACGGTCCGCCGCTCCGATGATGACGCCGTCACCCTGGTGGCTGCCGGCATCACCCTCCACGAGTCGATCAAGGCCGCTGATGCGCTGGCGGCGGAGGGCATCAAGGCGCGCGTGATCGACCTGTACTCGGTCAAGCCGGTGGATGCCGATGCGCTGGCGGAGGCGGCGCGCGAGACGCGTGCGATCGTCACGGTCGAGGACCACTTCCCCGAGGGCGGGCTGGGCGACGCCGTGCTCGAGGCGCTGGCCGAGGAGCCCTCGCGTCCGGCCGTTCGCAGGCTGGCGGTGGGGATCATGCCCGGCTCGGCAACGCCGGCGGAGCAGCTGGCGGCCGCCGGAATCGATGCGGACCACATCGCCGCTGCAGCGCGCGAGCTCGTCGGCTCACGCGCCGCGGCCCAGGCTTAGGAGGCGGAATCGGACCATGAACAACCTGCAACGGCTGCACGCCGAGCATGACCAGAGCCCGTGGATCGACTTCATCGACCGCAAGCTGATCGAGTCGGGACGGCTGGAGCAGATGGTCCGGGACGGTATCCGGGGCCTGACCAGCAACCCGACCATCTTTGGCAAGGCGGTGGCCACCGGCCAATACGACGATCTCATCAGGCGCGAGATCGAGGCTGGTGACGGGAGCCGGGAGATCTACGAGGAGATCGCGGTCAACGACGTCGGGGACGCGGCAGACATCCTGCGCTCCGTCTATGACGAGGCCGATGGCGCCGACGGCTTCTGCTCGATCGAGGTCGAGCCGGAACTGGCAGCCGACTCCGAAGCCACCCTGGACCGCGCGCGCCGGCTCTGGGGACGGCTCGATCGGCCCAACGTCTTCGTCAAGATCCCGGCCACGCCGGCTGGGCTTCCCGCCATCGAGGACGCCATCGCCGACGGTATCAACATCAACATCACCCTCATGTTCAGCGTCGACGTCTATCGGGACGTTGCGCGCGCCTACATCGCCGGCCTCCGCCGCCGCCTCGAGCGCGGCGAGGACGTGCGGCGGGTGGCATCGGTGGCCAGCTTCTTCGTCAGCCGGGTCGACACCAAGGCCGACAAGTGGCTGGAGGAGATCGGCACCGACGAAGCCAAGGCCCTGCGCGGCCGGGCGGCAATCGCCAACGCCAAGCTGGCCTATGCCGCCTACCAGGAGATCTTCGAGGGCCCGGAGTTCGCCGACCTGCGCGACGCCGGCGCCCGCGTGCAGCGCTGCCTGTGGGCCAGCACCTCGACCAAGAACCCCGACTACCGTGACGTGCTGTATGTGGAGGAGCTGATCGGGCCGCATACGGTCGACACCATGCCGCTTGAGACGATCGACGCCTTCCTTGACCACGGCCGCCTGGAGCGGACGCTGGACAGCCACGTGGATGGCGCGCGCGAGACCCTGCGCCAGCTCGAGGAGGCGGGCATCAGCATGCAGCGTGTCACCGACGAGCTCATCGACGAGGGCGTCACATCCTTCGGCAAGTCATTCGACGAGCTGATCGAGGCCATCGACAGCCAGCGCAAGGCACTCGCCACGGCATGAGCGAGGGCACGCTCGACGCGGCCATTGGTGAGCGCCTCGCCCGCTGGGAGGAGGAGCGGGTCGCCGAACGGCTGTGGCAGAGGGACGGCAGCCTGTGGGCCTCCTCCGGCCACGCGCCGGATGAGGTTGCGGCGTGGCTCGGCTGGCTGGACCTGCCCGATGCGATGCGCGCGCGCATCCCTGAGCTGGAGCACCTGGCCCGCGACGTCCGCAGCGACGGCTACACGCGCACCGCGGTCCTGGGAATGGGCGGATCCAGCCTGGCTCCCGAGCTCTTCAGCGGCATGGCCGCCGAATCGGCCACCTCCGATGGCCCGATGGAGCTCCGCATCCTGGACTCCACCCACCCCGATTCTGTGCGTGCATTTCGGGACTGGGCGCAGGCGGCCCGAACCCTCTTCTGCGTGAGCAGCAAGTCAGGCTCGACGACGGAGCCGAACGCCTTCCATGCGGCGATGGCTGCCTTCGCGCCGGCGCTCGATTTCCTGGCCATCACCGATCCCGGGTCCTCGCTGGCGGAGCTGGCGCGGGCACAGGAGTTCCGCGGCATCGTCGAGGGGCCGCCGGACGTTGGCGGCCGCTACTCGGCGCTGTCGGTCTTCGGGCTGGTGCCCGCCGCCCTGGCCGGCGTGGAGCTGTCGGCGCTTCTCGGGCGGGCTGCCGCCATGGCCGAAGCGTGCCGACGTCCGGCGCCGAACAATCCGGGCCTGCGGCTGGGTGCCGCCATCGGCGAGGCGGCGCTGGCGGGTCGCGACAAGCTGACCATCCTCACCTCGCGCCGGCTGGCCGGCTTCGGCGACTGGGCGGAGCAGCTGATAGCCGAGAGCACCGGCAAGCAGGGCCGCGGCATCGTGCCGGTGGTCGGCGAGCCACGCGGCGAGGCGGAGCGCTACGGGACGGATCGGTCGTTCGTGGTCATCACGCTGGACGATCCGGCCACGCCGGACCTCGCCGAGCTGTCGGAGCTGGCCGACCTGGCGGCGGCCCTGCGGGGGCTCGGCCACCCGGTGGTGCACATCGGCCTGTCGGACATCCACGAGATCGGCGCGGAATTCATGCGCTGGGAGGTCGCCACCGCGGCGGCGGGCATGATCCTGGAGATCGATCCCTTCGACCAGCCGAACGTGCAGGAGAGCAAGGACGCCACTCGCGAGCTGCTGGACGCGTTCCGCCGCGATGGCGCCCTCCCGCAGCCGACCCCGCTGATGGAAGACTCCGATGTGGCCGCCTCGGCCGATGGCGACATCCTGCGCGGTCCGCCGGCGAGCGTGGATGGCGCCATGCGCGCCCTGCTCTCGACGATCCGGCCGGGCGACTACTTCGCGATCCTGGCTTACCTGCCACGCGGCGCGGGCACGGAGGCAACCTTTGACCGCATGCGCGGCGCGGTGCGCGATGCGCTGGGGGTGGCCACCACCGGCGGCTTCGGGCCGCGCTTCCTGCACTCCACCGGCCAGCTGCACAAGGGCGGTCCGGACAACGGCGTCTTCCTGCAGCTGACGGCAGACCCGCGGCGCGACCTGCCGATCCCCGGCTGGCAGGAGAGCTTCGGCACGCTGATCGCGGCCCAGGCGCTGGGTGACCTGCGCTCGCTGCAGGGGCGTGGGCGGCGCGTGCTGCGGCTGCACGGCGGCGACGCCGCCACGCTGCTCTCGCGCGTCGAGTCGATGACGGCCGACGCGGTGGGCGCCACCATCGGCGCCTGAGCAACTTCGACGGAGGGCGAGCGGCAAGATGCAGGTCGGGATTGCGGGCCTCGGGCGCATGGGAGCCGGCATGGCCCGCCGCCTGGCCCGGGCCGGGCACGACGTCGCTGTCTGGAACCGGACCGAGCAGGTGGCCGTCGATCTCGCGGCCGAGCCCGAGAACAACGGTCGCATCGCCGTCGCCGAGCCGATCACCGTGCTTCCGGAGCGGCTGGACGGGCCACGCCACGTCATCATCAGCGTCCCGGCCGGCAAAGCGACCGACGACCTGGTCAACCAGCTGGCGGACATCCTTTCGCCCGGCGACGTGATCGTCGACGCGGGCAACTCCAACTTCCACGAGTCACAGCAGCGCGCCATTGACGTCGAGGCGCGCGGCCTGGAGTGGCTGGACATGGGCGTCTCCGGCGGCATATGGGGGCTGAAGGTCGGCTTCTGCGCGATGCTGGGAGGCAAGCGCGAGGTGTTCGATCGTTTCGAGCCCGCCGTCCGCGATCTGGCGCCGGAGGGCGGCTACCTCTACTGCGGACCGGCGGGTGCCGGGCATTACGTCAAGATGGTCCACAACGGGATCGAGTACGGGATCATGCAGGCCTACGGCGAGGGCTTCGACATCCTGCACGCATCGGACTACGACCTTGACCTGACGGCCATCGCCGCGATGTGGCAGCAGGGCTCGGTCATCCGCTCCTGGCTGTTGGAGCTGGCGGGCTCAGCCTTCGAGCGCGAGGGGAACGACCTGTCCGGGCTGAAGGGCTGGGTGGCCGATTCGGGGGAGGGGCGCTGGACGGTAATGGACGCCATCGACCACGACGTGCCCGCCCCGATCATCACCCTGTCGCTCATCCAGCGCTTCCGCAGCCGCCGTGAGCCGGACTCCTTCACCGATCGCGTGCTGGCTGCCCTGCGCAACGAGTTCGGCGGGCACGTGGTCAAGTCGTCAGACGACGTGGACTGACGAGGACCGATGACGACCACCAGCAGCCGTCCGACCACGAGCCTTGCCGGAGATGGCGGCCCGCGCACCGTCGCCAATCCTCTCCGCGAGGGGCTGCGGCTCGGCCGCATGCCGGAACCCTGCACGATGGTCATCTGCGGGGCCACCGGCGACCTGACCGAGCGCAAGCTGGGCCCCGCCCTCTACAACCTGCTGCTCGGCGGGTTCCTGCCGCCCGAGTTCACGGTGGTCGGCTTCGCCCGTCGCCCGATGAGCGACGAGGAGTTCCGCAACCACCTGCGCGACGGGGTCGATCGGTTCAGCCGAAACCGGCCGATCAAGGAGTCGATCGGGGAGTCTTTCGCGCTGGGGATCTTCTACCACCCGGGCTGCTCCAACGACCCGGGTGCCTGGCAGGAGCTGACCGCCGTCCTCGACAGGATCGACCGCGACCGGGGGACCGCCGGCAATCGGCTCTTCTACCTGGCCGTGCCGCCCAACCTCTACCCGGAGATCGTCCGCCAGCTCGACGAGGCGGGCCTGGCGGCCAGTGGCATTGCCCGTGCCGACCGGAGACGCGGCTGGTCGCGCGTGATCGTTGAGAAGCCCTTCGGCTTCGACGTCACCAGCGCCCGCACCCTCAACCACGAGATCCGCGAGGTGTTTGCCGAGGAGCAGATCTTCCGGATCGACCACTACCTTGGCAAGGAGACGGTCCAGAACCTTGCCGTCTTCCGCTTCGGCAACGGGCTGTTCGAGCCGATCTGGAACCGGCGATACATCGACTCGGTGCAGATCACGGTTGCCGAGACGGTCGGTGTCGAGGGTCGCGGCGAGTTCTACGACCAGACCGGTGCGCTGCGCGACATCGTGCAGAACCACGCCCTGCAGCTGCTGGCGATGTTCGCCATGGAGCCGCCGGTCGAGTTTCGGGCATCAGACCTGCGCGACGAGAAGCTGAAGGTGCTGCGCGCTGTACGCGTGCTGTCACCCGATGCGGTGGCCAGCAACGTGGTGCGCGGCCAGTACGTATCGGGCTGGGTCGAGGGCAAGAAGGTGCCGTCCTTCCGTGACGAGCCGGAGATCGCGCCCGACTCCGAGACGGAGACCTACGTGGCGCTGAAGCTGTCGATCGGCTCCTGGCGCTGGGCCGGCGTCCCGTTCTACCTGCGCACCGCCAAGGCGATGCCGACTCGGGTGACAGAGGTCTCGGTCCAGTTCAAGAGCCCACCGCTGGCGCTCTTCGAGCGGGCCGGCACGCCGAACATCGAGCCGAACATCCTGGCCATCCGCATCCAGCCCGACGAGGGGATCCTCCTACGATTCGGCGCCAAGGTCCCGGGCCCGGGAATGCAGATCCGCAGCGTGAACATGGACTTCCGCTACGGGTTCAGCTTCGCCGTCGACTCGCCGGACGCCTACGAGACGCTGCTGCTGGACGCGATGGTCGGCGACCCGAGCCTCTTCACCCGAGACGACGAGGTGGAGCGCGCCTGGGAGATCCTCGACCCGATCCTGAAGGCCTGGTCGGGCGGTAGCGGTGGGCCGCTGCACTTCTATGGCGCGGGCTCGTGGGGGCCGCCGGCCGCCGACGAGCTGCTGGAGCGCGACGGGCGCGGCTGGCGCCGACCGTGAGACGCGAACCATGATCCACGGCCACAGCCACAACGGCCGCGGGCCAGCCGAGGCGGCCGAACGCGAGCTGGCCGTCCATCGGCGGCTGATGCGTTTCGGCGAGGCCGAGTCGCGGGTGGCGCCGGTCTGGTCCGCCAATGACACGTCGGTCCCCGCCGTGGAGAGCCACCTGGCCAGCCTCTGGACGCTGGCGGGCGACGACGGCGCCACGGTGACCGAGAAGGGGCTGCCGCACGCGCGTGCATCGGTCCTGAACCTGATCGTGACCGTGCCCGACGAACCGTCCGCCGACCGCGTGGTGGCCACCATGCTCGGCCTGGGCTTCCGCCATCCATCGCGCGCCATCGTCCTGGTCGCCGACCCGCGGGCCAAGGGCGCAAACCTGGATGCGTCGGTCAGCGCGCATTGCCACGCCTTCCAGGGCAACGAGCAGGTCTGCTACGAGGAGGTGGTGCTCACCGTCCGCGGCGAGTCGGCGGCACACCTGAACGGCATCGTGGCCGCACTGCTGATCCACGACCTGCCGACCCTGGTCTGGTGGCCTGGAGACCCGCCCTTCGCCGACCCGATCTTCGACCAGCTGGTGGAGGTCGGCGACCGGCTCATCATCGACAGCAGCGACTTCAGCGACCTGCTGCTCGGCTTCCGCAGGTTGACGACCTTGCGGCGGCGCAGCGGGATCGGCGACCTGACCTGGAAGCGGCTCGACTGGTGGCACGAGCTGACGGCCCAGTTTTTCGACGCTCCGCGTTTCCGCCGTTACCTGCCGAACCTGAACCGGGTGCTCATCAAGTACGCCCTGCCGCCGGAAGCCGGCCCTTCTCCCGGTCGCGGGCCGGACGACCCCATGCCAGGCGTCGCCAGCCCGATCGCCCAGGCCATCCTGTATGCCTCCTGGATCGCCTCGCGGCTCGACTGGAAGCGCCACGCGACCGTCGAGCCGCTGGAGGGCGGGCGGATGGTCCTCACCCTGGAAGGCCGCTACGCGATGGTGGAGCTGCAGATCGAGGGCGTGCCGAGCCAAGACGTGCCGGCGGGGGACCTGCTGTCGGTGCGGCTCCGCGCCCACGGTGAGACGGGAGCGGCCGAGTTCATCGTCGACCGTGATGGCGACGAGGCGACCGTTGCCTCCAACACGGACGGCATGACCGCGCAGCTTCGTCGCGTGCGGATGGAGCTGCCCGCGGAGAGCGAGCTGCTCGCCGTCTCCCTGATGACCGACCGCCATGACGGCGTCTACGAGGGCGCGCTGCGGGCAGCGGCCATCTTCCTTGCGGCGGCGCGGCCCGCCGAGGAGGCTGGGTGACGCGCGATTTCGTCGTCCTGCCGGACGTGGACGCCGTCGCCCTCGCAACAGCAGATCGCCTCATCGCCGCCGGACAGGAGGCCATCGATCGCCACGGGGCCTTCCACTTCGCCCTGACCGGCGGGTCGACCCCGCTGGCCGTCTGCCCGCTGCTGGTTGTGCCGCCGCGCGTCAGCCAGCTGGACTGGTCGAAGACCGAGTTCTTCTTCGGCGACGAGCGCGCCGTCCCGGCACGGCACCCACAGTCGAACTACAACACCGCCCGCCTGGCGCTGCTCGACTATCTGCCGGGAGTAGCACCCGGCCAGGTCCATCGCATGATCGGCGAGGCGGCTGACCTTGATGCTGCCGCCCATGCGTACGAAGCCATCATCCGCCGCACGCTCGACCAGGACGCAAGCCCGCCGCAGTTCGACATGGTCTGGCTGGGCATGGGTCCGGACGGCCACACCGCGTCGCTGTTTCCGGGCACGGCGGCGCTGAACGAGACCGAACGTTCGGTCGTCCCCAACTGGGTGCCGGAGATGGAGGCCTGGCGGCTGACGCTCACCTTCCCGATCCTGAATGCGGCGCGCGAGGTGAACTTCGTGGTGACCGGCAGCGACAAGGCGCCGGCGGTGGCCTCCGTGCGGTCGGGCGCGATGGACTATCCCTCGGCGCGAATCGAGGCCGCGCGCACCACGTGGTTCGTCGACCAGGCTGCGGCCGGCGATCTAGGCTAGCGGCCGATGCCCTGGATCCTGCTCATCATCGCCGTGCTGGCGGGCGTCGGCGCCTACCTCATCGGCTGGCCGGCCTGGACCAGCTACCGCATGCGCGAAGCGCGCGACCTGAACGCGGAGCGCTATGCCGCCTGGCGCGGGCGGGCGGGTGAGCAAGGACTCACCGCGCACGAGGGGCTGACCGGCGACGAGCGCCGGAAGCTGTGGGTGGCGGCGGCGCTGGCCATGGTTGCCGTGGCCTGCCTCATCGGCTTCTTTGCCGTCAGCTAAGCCGATGCGCGTCGAGCTGCTCTACTGGGACGGGGACCCTAACTACATGACGGCGCGCCAGCGCCTGGTCGAGGTGCTCACCGAGGACGCGTTCGAGACGCCGATCCAGATGGTCGCCGTCAACAGCCACGCCGACGCGGAGCTGCTCGATTTCATCGGCTCACCGACCATCCGCATCGATGGCGAGGACATCTGGCCGGATGGCGCGGCCGAGGTCGGGCTCCACCTGCGCGCTTACCCGGCTGACACGGATCTCGAGGGTCCGGTGGTCGAGCCGATTCCCGGCATGGGCCTCATTCGCCGCGCCGTGGAGCGCGCACGCGGCTGGGGGCACGCTCGCAGCTGATACGGTCGCGGCCGATAATGCGCGGCACAAGTCCTTGACCCGTACGGTACTTCTGGCCTAGGGTTCAAATTCTGCAACGGGGGACGCGCGAGTGCCTGGCGCGCGGACATCGATCTTCTGCGAGAGCTGCGGCGCGATCGTGCCGATCGGCCGAGATCCGGCAGAGGCGCATTACTGCGCCGACTGCGGGTCCTACGTGTGCTCATCCTGCTGGGACGGGGACGCCAGTCGCTGCACGACCTGCGCGAGCCTGGTCACGGGTCGGCCGCGGGGATCGCGTGCGAGCCTGGTCTGGGCCAGGAAGGCGTTCCGAGATCTGAGCCGTGTTCGCCCGGAGCTCGAAGCGCTCGATGTCCACGTTCATCGGCGCGAGCGCGACGTGCGTGCACTGGAACGCAAGCTCCTGATGATCAGGGCGGAGGAAAGCACAGCCGCAGCACTTCGTGCCCTGGCCGACGCCCCGCCGAGCGACCAGGTCCGGTCGCTCCGCCAGCAGGTCGAGATCGAGCGCCTGCGAGTGACCGGCGTGTCCCGCGAACCAAAGGCCCACAGCGTTGCGCTGACGCTCCCGCGCGTCGGGACGGTTACCTCGCTAACCACCGCCACGCGGCCGGTACGGGCCGGATGGAAGCGGCTGCGAACATTGGTGCCGATTTCGCGGATCGGTGCGCTGCGCCTTCCGCATCCCTCAAGCCGCTCGCTGACGGCCGCCGCCATGGTGTTGACGGCAGCCGGCGCCGTGGTCCTGGTGGTGGTGATCGGCGCAGCCATTCAATCCACCGCCGCTCGGCCGCCAATCGCCGCTTTGGGCAGCCCCACCCCCGAGGGCGAGGTCGCGGGTGGGAACCCGTCACCCGGATCGTCGCCGTCGTCAGGTGCAAGTGCGGCACCGATTATCGCCACATTCGACGAGCTGGTGATGGGGGAGGAGCTGCCATCCGAGTGGCGCGTGCTTGGTGGCGTCGATCAGGCCCAGGTCGCTCCCTTCCCGACGGCGGTCGACCGCAGCATGCGCGTGACCAGCGCAGCCGATGGCACTGCGACCACGGTCTGCCGCTCGTTCGATGCGTCCGCCGCGCGAATCGCCGTCGATCTCTTCGCCGCCCAGCCAGATGGTCTGTCCGTGACGCTTCGCAACGCAGACAGCGGCCTCCAGGCCGGCATCGCGGTGGGGTCGCTGGGGACGGTGCTGATCCAGCCGAGTGGCGAGCCCATGGTCGGACCGCCCCTGGAGCGCTCCCGGTGGCAGCGCGTGACCCTTTTCCAGGACGCAGGCGCCGGCATGCGCGTGGCGGTCGGTCCACCCGGTCCCGCCAGCCCTTCGGCGAATGGCTCGTCGCCGCTGCCCGGATGGCAACCCGGCGGACGAGAGGCGGAAATCTGTATTGCGAGCCCGCGCGTGCAGGCCGCGGAGCTGTTCATCGACAACCTGGTCATCGAATGACGAGGCCAGCACAACACCCTGAGGAGACGAAATGATGGCACTCTGGCTTCGACTGGGCGCACTGGGAGCGATGCTCGCCCTCATGGCGCCCAGCCCGGTGACCGCGGTTTCGCAGAGTACGCCCGCGCGCCACGCTGGCTTCCAGATCCAGGACTTCAACACCCCCGCGGCCCAGCTCAGGGTGACGCTCGGCACCACGCTGGCGGAGCATGCCTTCCTGGTCGGAGAGGCCATCCGATCCGGCCTGGACATGGGACCTGACTTCGACGCCGTCGGCGCCGCCCTCGAGGGCAACACGTCGGATCTCATCGACCTCGTCGCCGATGTGTACGGCGCGCCAGCGGGCGACGCATTCGGGGACCTGTGGCGTTCGCACGTCGCCTACCTCATCGACTACACCCGCGCGCTGGCGGAGGGTGACGGCGACGCACGGCAGCTGGCCGAGCACCAGCTGCATGACTACGTCACCGACTTCAGCACGTTCCTGGCGAACGCGAACCCAAACCTTCCCCAGGATGCGGTCGCCCAGCTTGTCGACGAGCATGTGTCCCAGCTGGAGAGCATCGCCGCGTTCGCATCGGGCGAGTACAGCGAGGCCTATCCGGCAGTGCACGACACCTACACGCAGATGTTCGAGGTCGGTGATGCGCTGGCCGAGGCGATCGCGCTGCAGTTCCCGGAACGCTTCACCGGCAAGAGCCTCGCATTCAGCCCGGCTGGCGATCTCCGGATCGCGCTCGACCGCCTGCTGGGAGAGCACACCACCCTGGCCGTCACAACCATGCGGGCGGGAGTAACGGGGGCCGATGATGCCTCCGCGGCAGAGGACGCCCTGGACAGCAACACGGCAGCCATCGGCGCATGGGTCACCGACGTTTATGGGTCCGCAGCGGGCACCGCGTTCCTGGACCTATGGACCGAGCACACCGACGCGTACCTGGCGTACGTCAGCAGCACCGTCGATGGCGACACCCTTGGGCAGGGCGCCGCGCGGGCTCGGCTCCGCGCATACCAGCACGACTTCAGCAGCTTCCTGGCCGGTGCCAACCCAAAGCTCTCCGCGGCGGATCTTGAGAGCCTGCTCGAGCACCACACGAATCAGCTCATCACCCAGGCGGACGCGTACGCGGCCGGCGACTACGCCGGCGCCTATGGGCTTGCCCGCGAGACGTTCAGGCACGCCGTAGCAATGGGCGATGCGCTCGCCCTGGCGATTGCTGCTCAGTTCCCGGATCTCTTCCCGGATACCGCCGTCCACGGGCAGCCGGCCGCGCAGATTCCGTGGCTCGGAGTGATCCTGCTGGCCGGTGCAGTGCTGGCTGCCACGGGCGTCGGCATCACCATCGACAGGCTGGCCCGAGCGAAGCCTGGCTGACGCTCGGGCCGTCGAAAGGGTTCATGGCCGTGAAATCTGCGTCGTGACGCCGATCGGCGTAGACTCCGATCCAACCATGGGATCCCGGCAACCATGAGCGCCAGCAAACGCCCGAGCACGTCCAGTCTGCGGCGCTTCATCACCTCTCGCCCATTCGTCACCGTCGCCGAACTCAGGCGCAGATTCGGCCTGGATGACCCGGATGCGATGGTGCCGCTGCAGCGCAACGGCACCTCCGCCTGGATCGGGCTGCCGGAGCGCGAGGCGGCGAAGCTGCAGGACCTCTGGCACAGGGACGAGCTCGGTCTGGAGCTGTCCGTCGAGGTTCGCGCGCCCGTCGTGGTGGGTGTCTACCCGATGCGGATCGCCCGCTACGTGACCGATGGCCACGCGGTCAACGGTGACGGAGCAAGGAGCAGAAACGGGGGCGACGCCCACCCGCATGCCGGTCGATCACCGCAGCAGCGATCGACCGTCCCGCGCCGGATGCGGGACGCACCCTCCGGAGCCGCGCCCCCGCCATCCCACGAAATTCATCCGGTGCCCGTGCCGAACGTCCAGGGCAAGTGATCGTCGTCCTGTCGAGCGATCTGCTCCTCAGCACAAGAATCCTGGACGCGGCCGACGCCGTCGGATCGCCTGCCGAGCGCCACGAGTCGCCTCGAACCCTGCCACCAGCAAAGCGAATTCGACTCCTGCTGGTTGATTGGGCGGAGCGCGAGCCCGATTGGGGCACGCGGCTGAACGCCTGGACGGACACGGTGGCCGGACCGGCTCATCCGCGAATCATTCTCTATGGGCCGCATGCCGATCTCGCCGCGCACGCTGACGCACGCGCCGCCGGATTGGGACCGATGTGGGCGCGATCCAAGCTGGTGGCGGAGCTTCCGCGGCTGCTCGCTTCCAGCAGCTGAGAGCCCTGCGCCCGCCCCCTATCGCCTATCCTCGAAGGCGTGCCTGAGCCGTCACTGCCTGATTTCTTCATGGTTGGTGCGCCGAAATGCGGCACCACGGCCATGTACGACTACCTGCGGCAGCATCCCGATCTGTTCCTGCCCGAGCGAAAGGAGCTCCGCTACTTCGGCCACGACCTGGATGTTCGCGACCGGACGAATCTCTCACGCGAGGAGTACCTCGGCTACTTCGCCCAGGCGCCGGCAGGTGCCCGCATCGGCACAGCGTACGTCTGGTACCTGTTCTCTCGGTCTGCCGCGCGCGAGATCTCCGAGCCCATGGTCAGAGCCTATGCATGCAAGGCTTGCCATGATCCGCAATCCGTTGGAGATGCTCCCGGCGCTGCACGCTGAGCACCTGTCCAACGGGAACGAGGATATCGTCGACTTCACAGCCGCCCTCGCCGCCGAGCCGGATCGGCGCCACGGTCGCAGGATCCCGCCACACGCCCACCTGCCACAGGGCCTGGAGTACTCGCGAGTCCCACGCTATTCGGAGCAGCTGGAGCGCTATTTCAGCGTGTTCGGTCGAGAACGGGTCCACGTCACCGTGTTCGACGACTTCACGGAGTCTCCAGGTCAGTGCTACCGAGACGTCTTGCGGTTCCTGGGCGTCGACGATGATTTCACGCTCCCCGCGTTCCCGGTGGTCAATGCCAGGAAGCGGCTGCGGAGCGAGCGCCTGCGGCACCTTCTTGCCCGGCCGCCCGATCGTCCTCGCCGGCTCATACGGCGCCTGATCCCGGCTGCGGTCCGCAGGGCGGCGTTCGAGCGCGCCAAGCGCTGGAACATGGTTGCTGCCCGGTCAACCCCGGTGCCGGCGGAGACGGTTGAGCAGATGCGCGCCATGTTCGTCGACGAGGTCCGGCGACTTTCACAGCTGCTCGGCCGCGATCTGAGCCAGTGGGTCGCGCCGGTCAGGGCGGCGGGAGTCCCGTCGGAAGCGCTTGGGGACGCTGGCGATTCGACTGGCAGCGAGGCCGCTGGCTAGCGTCGCTGAAGGACGCAAATCGGCCCCTCCTCACGGTCAGGACCACCTGAGAACCGCCAGCCCCCGCTTGGATCCAGCCCGGACACTGGCTTGGAATATGCATTCCGTCCAGAGGAGTTGACTGGGCGCAACACAGTACGCAAGAACCAGTTGCACTGGTACTTCCGTTCAGGCAAAGTCAGGACCTCTCTTATTGCGCAGTTATTGCGCACTTATCGGAGACCATTCCTCGCGGGAGGGGGAAGCTGCTTTGACACATACCCATGGCGCACGGCGCCCCAGGGGCCGTGTGGCGATAGCCGCTATGCCGGCACAACCGGCAGAGCTGCTGGCCCCCCTCATTCGAGGCGGCGATGCGCTCGCCACCTCCGATGCGCCCGGCCCTGCGGCGGCTACGTCGCTCGCCAAGCGGACGCTGGACATCCTGTTGGCCTCGATGCTCCTCCTGCTGGCGAGCCCGATCTGGCTGCTGGCAGCCACGGCCATCAGGCTCACCTCGCCCGGTCCGGTGCTCTTCCGACAGGAGAGGCTGGGTATCGGCGGGAGGCCATTCACGCTTCTCAAGTTCCGCACCATGTACGACGGCGTCACCGATGGTGCACACCGACGGTTCGTGACCTCGATGATCATCGGCAGCCTCTCGTCCGTCACGTCTGAACCGGGAGAGGTCTTCAAGCTCGCGAAGGACGCCCGGATCACCCCAGCCGGCCGCTTCCTGCGCGGGACGTCGATCGACGAGATCCCGCAGCTCATCAACGTCATTCGTGGCGAGATGTCGCTGGTTGGACCCCGGCCACCGCTCCGGTACGAGGTCGAGCGATACGAGGCGTGGCAGCTGGCGCGGCTGACCGTGCGGCCCGGGATTACGGGCCTCTGGCAGGTTTCCGGCCGGAACAGGCTTACCTATAACGATATGTGCCGCGTCGATGTCCGGTACATCGATACCTGGAGCCTTGGCCTTGACCTGAAGATCATCGCCAGGACGCCATGGGCCATGCTCGTCGACCGCGGCGGGGCATCGTGAAGTCGCCAATCCGCGTCGGAATCATCGGGTGCGGCTACTGGGGACCGAACCTGCTCCGGAATTTTGCGCATCACGACGAGTCGGTCGTCACTGCGCTCTCGGACGTTGAGCTCGCACGAGCCCAGCGGCTCGCTCGCTCGTACCGAGTCGAATTCGTTACGGCCGATGCGATGGAGCTCATTGGCAATCCGGATCTCGACCTGGTGGTGATCGCCACGCCTGCCCGCACGCACGCGACCCTGGCCAAGGCGGCGCTCGATGCGGGCAAGCACGTTCTGGTCATGAAGCCGATGGCAACCACGGTAGAGGACGCCGAGGAGATGGTTGCTCTCGCCGCGGAACGTGGAGTCCTGCTCGCCGTCGACCACACGTTCGTCTATACCGGAGCGGTCCGCAAGATGCGGCAGATGGTCGAGTCCGGCGCACTGGGCGACATCTTCTATGTCGACAGCGTCCGGATCAACCTGGGCGTGTTCCAGTCAGATGTGAATGTCGTCTGGGACCTCGGCCCTCATGACATCAGCATCATCGACTACGTCCTCGGCGGCGTGATGCCGACCGAGGTGAGCGCCGTCGGTGGCGCCCATGCCGGCAGTCGGCGCGAGAACATCGCCTACCTGACGATGAAGTACGGCTCCAGCATCATCGGCCATGTGCACGTGAACTGGCTGGCTCCGGCCAAGATCAGGCGAACGATCATTGGCGGTTCAAAGCAGATGATCGTCTGGGACGACATGCAGCACTCTGAGAAGCTGCTCATCTACGACCGGGGCGTGACGATCGACCCGGGAGACGATCCGGAGAAGATCTACGGTGAGCTCGTCTCATACCGATCCGGAGACGTGCTGGCCCCCCGTCTCGACGATCGTGAGGCCCTGGCCGTGGAGGTGGATGAGCTCCTGGGCTGCATCCTCAACGGCGGAACGCCCACCGCCGACAGCTCGGCAGGGCTGCGCACCGTACGGGTCCTGGAAGCAGCGACGCGCTCCATGCGCGATGGATCGCATCCGGTGGACCTTCGCGACGAGCATCCGAGCAGCCTGACGCCCTTGCGCATCGTCTCGGAGTCGGGGTTGGAGACGCGAGCTGCGTCGGTCAAGTAGCCAACCCGCCGTCCCAGGCCCGAGCGCGATATGATCCCCGTCCGCCGTTCTTAGGGGCCGCAGAACTTGGAGCTTCGGACACTCTTCCACGTCGTCATCAGCCGCTGGTGGCTGGTGGTCCCGATCCTCGCGCTGACGCTCGCGGCGACGATCGTATTGACGCTCGTTCAGCAGCCCCTCTACAGCGCATCGGCGACCCTGGTGGTGGCGCCAGCGGTGACGGTCGAGACCGATGCATTGTCCGCGCTCTCCATCATCTCTCGGCAATCCGAGATCAGCGACACCTATGCCCAGATCGGCGCGAGCCGAACGGTGCAGGAGGAAGCCGCCAGGCGGCTGGGGCTGAGCGCCGCAGATCGCGCGGAGACCGAGCTGCAGAGCGTCTTGCTCACCGGAACCACGCTCCTCCAGATGACGGCCAGATCGCCGGATGCCGAGCAGGCAGCTGCATATGCGAACGCCGTTTCAGAGTCGTTGGTCGATTACGTGGACGCCAACTACGGGATCTTCGCCGTCAGCGTCCTGGACGTCGCCACCGTTCCCAGCCGTCCCGTCTCGCCGAACGTCCCTCTAAACATTGCGCTGGGCGTTGCCGGCGGCCTGCTTCTCGGCGTGGGCCTGGCCATCGTGTCGCACCTCGTTCGGCCGCCGGCTCGGGCAGGCTTGCGCGACATCGTCGATCCCGAGACCTGGGCGTTCAACGACTCGTACTTCGCCTACCGGCTGGCGCAGGAGATGAATCGCAGCACCCGGAGCCGCCAGTCGACGGTCGTGGCCCTGATCGAGGTCAATCACGAGGGCGCGCTTGACGACCTCATGCCGCGCGTCCGAACGGAGGCACTGCGCCGCATCGCCACCTTGCTGGACGGGCACGTCCGACCGGAGGACATCGTGGCCCGCCTGTACGGCACCGTCTTTGGCATCGTCATGCCGGACACGAACGAGGAGCAAGCGGTGGCCATCGTCGAGGGGCTCCGCGGGCGGTTGGCTGCGCCCGCCTTCGGCATCACGGCTGGCGGCGCTCCTGCGCACGCCAATCCCGCTGCTGGCGTGGTGGAATACCGTGAGGGCACGATCGACGTGATGCAGCAGGCGCAGAGCGCGCTGCGGGCCGCGAAGGAAGGGCCAATCGGTCGGACGGAGGCGTTCTCGGCACTATCGGTCCAGCCGGGAACGTAGGATGGCGGACCGCCACGTGGTCCTCGCCGCCAAGGGCGGCGGGATCGTGTTCGCTGGTCGCCTGTTCGTCTGGGGCACGCGATTTGGCATGGCCGTGCTCCTGGCACGGCTGCTGGGAGCCGATTCCTACGGCCTTTACAGCATCGCGCTGACGATTGCCACCCTCGGCTCGGCCTTCTCGGTGGTCGGGCTGGACTCGGCCCTGATCCGGTACGTCGCGGTGTACACCCGCCGAGCGGACCGCCCCAGCGTGCTCGGGACGCTGCGCGTGGGAATTGGCGTCCCGATGCTGGCCAGCGGTGTGGCTGCGGCGGCGCTGCTGGTCATGGCGGGGCCCATCGCCCGAGATGTCGTCGGAGACCCGCGTCTGGAGCCGCTGATTCGGATCGTGGCGCTCCTGGTGCCCGCGATGGTGTCGAACTCCGTCCTGGCCGCGACGTTGCAGGGCGCTCAGCGAATCGGTTGGGCTGTGGTGGCGGAGCAGTTCGCACAGCCGATCGTCCGGTTCGCGATCCTGGTGGTCTTCGCTCTGCTCGGCATGACCGCCGAGCTCGCTCTGCTCGCCTCCACGCTGGCCACGGTGTCTGCCACGGCCTTGCTGCTGTCGTTCGTGCATCGCCAGGTCTCGCTGGCAGGCATCGCGGGCGAGGCGCGGAGCGAGCCGGGCTTGATGCTTCGCTTCTCGCTGCCGGTCTACTTCTCCAACCTGGTCAACTCATTCGGCGCCAACCTCCAGACGCTCCTTCTCGGCGCCATGGCGTCCGTCGCTTCGTCCGGCATCTTCTCCGTAGCCAACCAGGTGATGCTGGTCGGCGCCATCTTTCACTCCGCCATCGTGCAGGCCTCGATGCCGATCTTTGCCGAGCTCCAGGACTCCGACGATCGCAGCCGCCTGAATGCCCTGTACCGGACGACGTCCAAGTGGACATTCACCGTCAACCTGCCCTTTTTCCTCATCGCCGTCCTCTTCCCCGGGGCATTGCTTTCAATCTTCGGGCCGGAGTTCACCGAGGGGGCCACTGCCCTGGCCATCCTGGCGTTCGCCTCGATGGCCAACGCGGCGACGGGCACCTCTGGCGCCATGCTGGACATGACCGGTCATACCCGCATGAAGCTCGTCAACTCGACCCTGGCCGTTGGGCTCGCGATCGCTCTCAATCTGCTGCTCATACCCGCCCTGGGGATCAGTGGCGCTGCGATCGCCTCATTGGGCTCGGTAGCGACCGTCAACCTGCTGCGCGTCGCCGAGGTTGGGTGGCTGGTTCGTGTGGGCCCATACGACGCGTCGTGGGCGAAGCCGATGCTCGCCGCCGTCGTGGCGGCCGCCGTGGGCTGGGGAGCGATGTTGTTTTTCGAGAATGTAACCGGCCCGCTCGCGGGCAGCGCGATCGGCGCACTCGCGCTCACCGTGACGTACGTGGCCGTCCTGGTCGCGCTCGGGCTCAGCGACGACGATCGCACCGTCCTCTCACGCGCCGCCCGGAAGGTCACGCGGCGGCGAGGCACGTCCGTCGGCATGGCGAGGGCCGGCGCACGCGGGGAGCCGACGTGACGGCCGTGCGGCGGATCCCCGGCGAGGCGCCCGAGCTCGAGTTCCCCGCCGGAACGCTGGGCATCGTGCGCAGCGTTTTCGCGGCGCTCAATGCGGAGGGGGTTCGGTACTGCCACTGGAAGAGCACCAGGGGACTGCCGATCGGGCTTGCCGGCGGCACGGACCTCGACCTCCTGGTCGATCGGGCCGACGCCGCGCGCTTTACCGCCACGGTTCGCGATGCCGGCTTCAAGCCGTTCATATCGCACAGCAGCCGCCGATACGTCGGCGTCGAGGACTGGCTGGGGCACGACGCCGGGAGCGGGCGGCTGGTGCACCTGCACGTCTACTACCGCCTGATCCTGGGTGAGGATTACGTGAAGAATCATGTGCTCCCCATCGAACGGCTCGTGCTCGATGAAGCCGCCATGCTCCATGGCGTGCTGGTGCCCGCACCGGCCACCGAGCTCACGATCCTCATCATTCGCGCGCTGCTGAAGTACCGCCGCACGGACGGGGCGAAGGATGCCCTGCGGCTCGGCCGGCGGGGAGGAATCCCGCCAAACCTGCGCGCCGAGGTCGCCGACCTGGCGAGCAGGGTCACGGACGACGAGCTGCGCACCACGGCGCAGCGTCTCGTGCCATCCATGTCGCCGGACATCTTTACCGAGTTCGTGGAGGTACTCCGCGCCAACCACCGCGACGCATCAGCCCTGCTCCGCCTACGCGCTGCAACCCGGGGCGCGCTGAGGTCGTTCGAGCGACTGCCTGCCCGCACCGCGGCGGTCATCTCCGTCGGATCGCGTCTGCAGCGCGCACCGCTCCTCCGCCGCGTACTGCGTCCACGGACCAAGTCGGATCTCCGTCGCAAGTCACCCGCCGCGGGCGGTCTGACCGTCGCCCTTGTCGGTCCCGACGGAGCAGGCAAGACCACCGTCATCGACCAGGTCGTCAAATGGCTCGGTTGGCGGCTGAGCCTGCGTGTCTCCTATCTCGGGACGGCGCGTCCGTCCACGTCCACGGCGGCGTTTCAGTCTCTCGGTCGCGTAGCGCGACGCGCGCCAAACGCGCTGCGGCCCTTCATCGGACCGGCAGCCGCCGGCATCCTGGCGCGGTGGGCCAGTCTCGTGATCGCGCTGCGCTACCTCGCCGAGGCCCGCGACCGCGACAGGCGGGCGCGCGAAGGACGCCGCATGGCGATGAATGGCGCGCTGGTCGTCTTCGACCGATATCCGCTGGACTGGGTCCGGCTGGCGACCCGACCGGTCGATGGACCGCGCATCGCCGAGCTCGGCGATGCCTCAGGCCGCGGCCTGCTGGCGAGGCTGCGGCGACGGGAGGAGGCGATCTATGCCCGTATCCCACCGCCAGACCTGGTCATTCTGCTGACCGTCGACCCGGAGACCGCTCTGGCGCGAAAGGGCAGCGCGAGCCCGGAGGGGATCGCCATGAAGGCCGAGGCGGTGCTGGACGCGGCGCGCAAGGGATCGGGTGAGGACGTGGTGGCGATCGACGCAGCCCAACCGCTCGAGGACGTGGTTCGCGCCGTCGAGGACGAGATCTGGCGGCGGCTGTGATGATCGTCGAGCTCGCCGGGCCGATTGGCGCCGGGAAATCTTCCGTGGCCAAGGGCCTGCCCGACGCGCTTCGCGCGCGCGGCATATCCGCCAGCCAGCTCGACGACATCGCGCGTTTCAACCGACCTCGCACATGGCTCTGGAACGCTCGCTTTGCCGCCGCCTACCCGCGCCTGGTCTGGGCGGCCTGGCGCGCGGTGGCGGGGGCTCCGCTCCCGTGGTGGCACAGGCGCCTGATCTTCGGCCTCGTCCTGGGCGTCGGTGGCCGCATCGAGTACGCTCGCCGGCTCGTGCCGCCGGAGCACGTCGTGCTGGTGGACGAGGGCCTGGTGCATCGGGCGGTCAACCTGTTCGGTTGGTCCCACGGTCCGCCCGGGGAGGCGGTCCGTCGCTACATCTCCCTGGTGCCGTTGCCGGACGCCCTGGTCGTCGTGGATGCCGACCCAGATGCTGCCAGGCAACGGGCCATCGCCCGCGGCCTGCCGAAGCGCCTTACCGGCCGATCGCAGGACGACGCCGACGCATTCGTCGCGCGTGCCCGTGACGTGGTCGGAATCGCGCGCGCCGCCGTTATGGCCCGCCCTGACGCGACCGTGATCAAGGTCAAGAATGGGCGGTCGCTGCGACGAGCGGTGACCGACGTCGCCCGCGCCACCAGCCGGCTGGTGGCGCCTCCCGTCGGCACCACCGACCTCGAGTTTCGGCCGACGGCGCCGCTGGTGCTACGGCCTGACCGAGCGGCGGCGCGCATCCGCATTCGCGTAGCGCGAGCGATTCCGCGTCGGCAGCTCGAGCGAGCGCTGGAGCAGTACGGACTCCGTGCGATCAGCCGCGCGCGCACCTTGTCCGCGCCCGGCGCGCGTGGTGCCGCCGTGCGGGTCGTCACACCGCAGGGCGAGGTCGTGGTGAAGCGGTACAAGCAGACGCTCGACTCGTCCGCCCTGCTCATCGAGCAGGCGGTGCTGAGGGCGCTGGCAGCGAGCGATGTTCCGGTGCCGCACCTTCGACAGGCCCTGGACGGAGGGACGAGCGTCAGCGTGGACGGCGCGTGGTTCTCGGTATCCGACGCGATTCGTGGATATCGCCATCCACACGAGCTGGTCATGGCTCGTGCCGACCGGCACAGTCTCGAGGCGATTGCCGGCCGGTTGCTGGCCCGTCTCCATGCCACGCTCGCGGAGGTCGAGGTACCAAGCTCCGAGACGCTCGGCTTCATGCGGCGCAGAGGTCCACGCGTGCGGGAGGTCGACTGGTACGCGGACCAGCTTGCCAGCGCACCGGCTCCGCGTCGCGTCCGCGCATGGGCGACTGCCGCTCTCTGGCAGCTGCGCGAGGCCTTCGACGCTCACCGCCTGCCGATCACCGTGATCCATGGCGATTACGCCCCGTACAACCTGCTCGTCAGGGCAGGCAGCGTTCCGGTGGTGGTCGACTTCGAGCTGGCTCGACTCGACTGGCGGCTGGTAGACCTCGCGACTGGCGTCAGCTGGTTCTCGCGCAGGCGATGGGGCTTTGACATCGGGGCGGCCAGGCGGCTGGTCGGCGCGTATCGCGAAGCGAGCGACGCCACCAACGACGAGCTCGCCATGATCCCGGCGATGGCGGCCTTCCTGGCGCTGCAGAGAGCCGCAGTCGCGTGGTCGCGTGCGGAGTCCGAGCCGGGCGCCGAATGGGACCTCGAAGCGAAGCAGCGGATCGTGACAGCCGAGGACCTCCTCGCCGGACGGGATCCGATGGTCGCGGTGGTCCAGCGCTGGTGACGCCCGCTGGCCCGATCTACATCGGCGGCCCGGACCGCAGCGGGAAGACGCTGGTGGCCGCCCTGCTCGGGTCGCACAGCCGCATCGCGATCCCGATCGTGGGCTCCAACCTGTGGACCTTCTTCGATGGCCAGTACGGGGACCTGGCAGATGACCGGAACCTCGATCGGTGCCTGGAGGCCTTGGCTCGATACAAGCACGCTCGGTTCCTGGGCCTGGACCTGCCGCGCCTGCGCCGGGAGATGCGCGCAGGCGAAGCGACGTACCCTCGGCTATTCGACCTCGTCCATGAGCATTTCGCCGAGCGCGCCGGCAAGCCGCGGTGGGGCGACCAGAGCAGCTTGATCGAACGCTACGCCCAGCCGATCTTCGCCGCCCTGCGGGGAGTACGCATCATTCAGATGGTCCGCGATCCGCGGGACCGTTACGAGGGCTCGTTGAGCATGTGGCCATCGGGACGCGGCCGCGCGGGCGCCGCGGCGGCGCGCTGGCGGTACTCGCTCGACCTGGGCGAGCGCAACGTGCGCCGCTGGCCGGATCGCTACCGGCTCCTGCGCTACGAGGACCTGGTTCGCGAGCCCGAACGAGTGGTGGCCGACCTGTGCGATTTCGTGGGAGAGCCATTCGAACCGCGCATGATGGAGATGCGCGATGCGGCGACCTATCGGGCCAAGCTCGCGGAGGGGGCGGGAGGGATCCCGCGGATAACCGCCACCCACATCGGTGACTACCGTGGCCGCATTCCGCCGCACGAGCTTGCGTTCATGCAGGGACGGCTCGGCGGTCGCATGCGCCGGCATGGGTACCTGCCCGATGCGATAAAGATGTCGCCATCGCAGCGCCTGCGGTATGCACTCGTGCAGTGGCCCGCGCACGCAGCACGCATGGCGGCCTGGGAGGCGATTGAGCGCGTGCAGCATCGGCTTCCAGGCGTCGTCGGCCGTCGTCCGCCGGCCGCGAAGATCGTTGACATCACGCAACACCCGAAGCCCGCAGGTCGCTAGACCGGCCTGAGGGGTAGGGTAAGATGGGCCATTCGTCCCGACGTGCCCTGGTACCAGAGGGGGTTCTTTGTGTCCCGGTCCCTTTCCTTTTTCGCGTCGCTCACGCTGGTGGCTGGCGCTGGCCTCGCCGGTCCTTCACATACTTCACCGACCCCGACATCGCGCGCAGCCGCGTGGGGCTTCGTCCGCCTGGAGAACATCCTCGAGGCTGCTGATCTTGGTATCGCCAAGCCGGGGCCGATAGCGTACGACGCCGCGGCCGGCGCGCTGGCAGTCACCGACGAGGCCACCGGCCACGCCAAGCTGGTAGGCACCCAGGGCGCCTCCAAAGGCTTCCTCTCGCGCGGCGAGGCGCCCCAAGGTGGCTCGCTGACGGCACGCGATTCCCGCACCGGCCACCGGTACACCCTGGATTCGACGGCCGGAGTCATCGTGGAGACCGATCGGGCTGGCGCGGTCGTCAGTCGCCGCAATGTCGCGAGCCTGCAGCTCAGTGGGGTGGCGGGCCTGGCCGCTGCTCCGACCTCCGACACGACGGACGCAGCTGGCGCAACCAGCCTGTATGTCTCGGTCGCGAACGCGTCGGACGATGGATCGGCCACCGGGCCGGGCGTGGTGGAGCTCGCGCTGACGGCTCCCGCCGTCTCCACCGCCCTGGCGAGCGTCCCGGACAACGTCGGAACCTTGATTCAGACCATCGACGCGAACGACTGGAACCCGTTCAGCCCGGATCCCTCGGGCATCGCCTATGACACGCTGCGCGGAAAGCTGGTGGTCTCCGACGGCGAGATCGACGAGGAGGCGAGAAACGCCTATCCCTACCCCGGTTTCAACGTCTGGGAGGTCGACCGGGTGAGCGGCGCGGGAAACGGGATCATGGACACGACGTCCGCGGATCCAGTGAACCGGGAGCCGGTCGGCGTCGCGTACGACCGAGTCGCGGACGATCTGTTCATCTCCAAGGACGGCAGCACCTCGCGAGTGTGGGCGTACAACCGAGCCGTGAACGGCCCGTGGCAGCTGCGTGGAAGCCTCGCACTGAGCGGGTTCGGCTCTACCGACGCGGAGGGCCTTGCCTTCTGGAACAACCGGCTGTTCGTCGCCGACGGGATCAACAAGGAGGTCTGGGTCATCGGCGCCGGTCCGGATACCGTGGTTGCCACCAGCGACGATGTCCTGCTGGACAATTTCGACACCGCCGCGCTGGGGATATCCGATCCGGAGGGCATCGGCGTCGATCCGAACACCGGCCACCTGTGGATCGTCAGCCACAAGGATGGCGAAGGCATGCTGGAGACCCTTCAGGACGGGACGCCGGTCAGCACGACCCACTTCGACTTCCCGACCGACAACCCCGGCGGCCTGGAGATCGCCCCCAGCTCGTCGACGTCTGACGCGGCGACGGTCATGAGCGCCTGGGTCGCCCAGCGCGGCGTCGACAACAACACCGATCCGAACGAGAAGGACGGGAAG
>CBFGSY010000014.1:0-28891 GCA_965651545.1 uncultured bacterium
CGCCGGCCCGCCAGGCGACTGCAACCAGCGGGACGAGCAGCACGGCAGCGACCACGAAGATCGACGCGCGCTCATACGACCCCAGCAGGAGGGAGACCCAGTAGACGAGGTGGGCGGAGATGGCCACCGACAGGACGACGGCCAGCCCCAGCCGCCCGGTGGCTCCGATGCGCGGCCGCGTCCACGCCATCAGCAGCCAGCCCGGCACGATGAAGAGCAGCGGCCAGATGATCAGGAAGGCCAGCCCGGGTACGACCCAGGCAGCAGCCAGCAGGACTGCCAAGCCGGCAGCGAGCATGCCGCCGGCGACGTTTCCGCGCAGCACAAGGGCGGCGACGGTTGGCGCACGCTCGGAGGCCGTCATCGCGGCCGGATGATACGGCAGCCAGCGCCGCCGTCCGCGGCGGGGCGAGGGTCAGCCCGCCCGGCGCTCAGCGCCTGCAGCGCTCAGCCCTGCGGGCTGGAGGTCGCCAGGCGGGGGAGTGGCTGCCGCGGATCGAGCAGCGCGACAATGCGATCGACCTGCGCCGGCGTCAGTACCTCGTCACGCGCAATGCGAGCGGCCAGCCGATCCACGTCCTGCTCCACGTGAATACCCGGTGTCTGGTCGCGCTCCCAGGAGACATCGGTCCCTGTCTCGGTGACCAGGCAGGCCTCTACGTCAGTGGGCACCGTGGCCCGTTCGAGGTAGAGCTCCAGCCGATGGCCGGCGAGGCGAGCGTTGTGCACCGGTGTGGCATCCCAGGGAATCCATGAGTTGGTTGACGAGCTCCAGCGATACCAGTGGCCGTTGCGCTTGCGGAACCGGCCGCCGACCCCGGTGCGCAGCAGCGTCCAGGCACCCCCGGGGCCGACCACAACGGCCTCGATCGGATTGGCGCCGGCGAGGGACACGTTGCGGAAGTAGTGGAATCCATCGTCGAGGCGCCGCGCCAGCAGCGAGCCCAGCCGGTCGCCGGTCAGCGGCCCGATGCCGCGAAGGCTGAAGCGCCCGGATCGGTCTTTGATGGGATGCGAGATCATGGGCAGCGGTGCACCGGGACAACGTATGAGGGCGGAATTCTAGCCTCACCCACCTGGGGCGGATAGGGGCCGATAGGGGTAACGGCTGATAGGATGCCGGTCATGGATCAAGTGCAGGTCAAGGACGCAGAAACCATGCCGAAGCCCGGCGCTGACCTCGAGACGGCGGTGCGCGTCCTTCTTTCCGAGATCGGAGAAGAACCCGGACGGGATGGCCTGGTGGGCACGCCTGAGCGCGTGCGCCGCATGTACGCCGAACTGACGGAGGGCTATCGGACCGATCCGGATGCCCTGATCAATCGCGCCTGCTTCGACGTCGACTACGACGAGATGGTGGTCGTGCGCGACACGGAGTTCTACTCGTTGTGCGAGCACCACCTGCTGCCCTTCTATGGCCGCGCGCACGTCGGCTACCTGCCGCGCGGCAGGGTCATCGGCCTGTCGAAGATCCCGCGCATCGTGGACATGTATGCGCACCGCCTGCAGGTGCAGGAGCGGCTGACGCAGCAGGTCGCGCACTTCCTGATGGAGCGACTGGACCCGAAAGGCGTGGCATGCGTCGTCGAGGCGAGCCACCTGTGCACGATGATGCGCGGGGTCCGGAAGCAGGAGGCCACCATGGTCACCAGCGCGATGCTCGGCACCTTCCGGCGCGACGCGCGGACCCGCGCTGAATTCCTGACCCTCATCGGCCGTCCGCCGGCCGCCTGAGCGTTCGCTGTCGCCGATTCCCGTCCCACGGGAGTAACGAACAAGAAGGTGCTGCTTCCTGGTGCAGATTCCCGTGCGATGGGAATCGAGGATAAGAAGGAGGCCATTTGGGGCCCCGATCCGCCCCTTCTTCGCCGTAACTCCCGCCCCACGGGAATCTCCGCCTAGAATCGGGACCGATGCCATACGCCGCGCTGCTGACCGAGCCGGAGATCGCCGCTGCGCTCGACCGGCTGCCGGAATGGAGCCGCGAGGGGGAGTGGGTCGTGCGCACGGTCCGCTGCCCGACCTTCCGCGAAGCGATCGACCTGGTCGACCGCGTGGCCGATGCCGCCGAGGCGGCGGACCACCATCCGGACATGCAGATCGTCTGGCGGCGCGTGACCTTCCGGCTCACGACCAAGGCATCCGGCGGGCTGACCGAGAAGGACATGGCGATGGCCGCGCAGATCGAGCGCATGGCCGAGGGCTCGCATTCGTGAAGGTCGGCCTGATGCTGCCGCTGGGCCACAACGACGCGCTGGGCACGCCGCTCCCGTGGTCGCAGCTTCGCGACATGGCGGTGGCCGCTGACGAGGGTGGCCTCGACTCGGTCTGGGGCGCCGACCACCTGCTCTTCCGGGCGCGGGACGGCGAGACAACGGGCATCCATGAGTGCTGGACGGTGCTGACGGCTGTGGCTGCGCTGACGAAGCGGGTCGAGATCGGACCGTTGGTCCTGGCGCTCCCGTTTCGAAACCCCGCGGTGGTCGCCAAGATGGCGGCCGCACTGGATGAGGTGAGCGCCGGACGGCTGGTGCTGGGACTGGGCTGCGGCTGGCACGAGCCCGAGTTCACCGCGTTCGACTACCCGTTCGACCATCGGGTGGGCCGCTTCGAGGAGGCGTTGGAGATCGTCGTGCCGCTGTTGCGCGACGGCCAGGTGACGTTCGAAGGCCGATGGCATCGCGCCGACGCGGAGCTGATCCCGCGCGGCCCCCGCCCGAACGGGCCGCCGATCATGATCGCCGGCAAGCGGCCACGCATGATGCAGCTGGTCGCGCGCCACGCCGACCAGTGGAACGCGGCCTGGTACGGCATGCCGCAGGATGCGGCCGAGCTGGCGGAGCGAATCGCATTGCAGCGCGCGGCTTGCGAGGCCCAGGGACGCGACCCTGGCACGCTGGTGCTCACGGCCGGCATATTCGTGGCCTTCCCCCATCTACTGGCCGGTGGTGATGGGGAGGAGCCGCCGGATGAGTCGATCCGCGGAGACGTGGACCACGTGGCCGCTGCGATGGCCGGCTATGCGGCGCACGGCATCGAGCACGTGATCGTCCACCTCTGGCCACGCACGGCTGAGGCGGTGGAGGAGCTCGCCCGCGCCGCGGGCGCCGCGAGGTCGCAGCAGGGCGACAGCTAGAATCGGCCTTCGATGACCGATGAGGCTCGCTCGACCCCGATACGTGTCCTGATCGCCAAGCCAGGCCTGGACGGCCATGACCGCGGCGCCAAGGTGCTGGCCCGCGGCCTGCGTGACGAGGGGTTCGAGGTCATCTACACGGGCCTGCGCCAGACGCCGGAGATGATCGCGGACGCAGCGGAGCAGGAGGACGTGGACGTCATCGGCCTTTCGATCCTGTCCGGGGCCCACATGGCGCTCCTCCCACGGGCGGTGGCGCTGGTGCGCCAGCGAGGGATGGACGACGTGCTGATCGCGGCCGGCGGCATCATCCCCGACGCCGATATCGCGAAGCTCAAGGAGGCGGGGGTCGCCGAGATCTTCGGGCCGGGCACAAGCATCGGGCAGATCGCCCGCTACTTCCGCGAGAACGCGCGGCGCCGCGACTGAGCCGCGTGCAGGATCTGGCTGACCTGCTGCGCGGCGCGGTCGCCGGGGAGCGGCTCGCCCTCGCACGACTGCTGACCGCGATCGAGTCCGATGCACCGGGAGTGGAGGCGGTGCTGCCATCGGTCTACCAGGCGGGACACGGCGCGCACCTGGTTGGCGTGACCGGGCCACCCGGGAGTGGCAAGTCCACCCTCGTCAACGCCCTGGTTGGGGAGTGGCGCCGTCGCGACCGTCGCGTGGGCGTGCTGGCGGTGGACCCGTCTTCGCCGTACACCGGCGGCTCGATCATGGGCGATCGCATCCGCATGATGGAGCACGCCGCCGACCGCGACGTGTTCGTGCGCTCGATGTCCTCGCGCGGCGAGCTGGGCGGGTTGGCCGCGACCACGTGGATCGCCGCCGCCGCCCTGGATGCGGCCGCCTACGACCCCGTCCTGGTCGAGACCGTCGGCGCTGGCCAGAGCGAGGTGGAGATCGCCAGCCTGGCGGAGACCACGATCGTGGTCGAGGTGCCAGAGATGGGCGACGAGGTGCAGGCCATCAAGGCCGGCTTGCTGGAGATCGCCGACCTCATCATCGTCAACAAGAGCGACCTGCCAGGCGCGGAGCGGGCCGCACGCCGGCTGCGGGCCATGCTCTCGACGGCGGGTGGACGCATCGTCCGTCAGCCACCGAAGGTCCTGCTCACGAACGCGGTCGAGGGCTCCGGCGTCACCGAGCTGGCCGATGCCGTGGAGGCGCTGCGCGGCGCTGCCCAGGAGCCGGGTCGCGAGCGGCACCGAGCCGAGCGCCAGATCCTCAGCGTGCTGGCCCGATTGGCCGCAAGCCGCGCCCAGGCCTCGGCGAATTGGGAGGACGTCGTTGGTCAGGTGGTGGACCGGAGCCTCGACCCTTACAGCGCAGCCTCCAGGCTGGTTGAAGGCCCCGAGTTCTGACGCGCAACTGTTCAGAGGTCCTTGGCCATCTGGGCCGATGTCTCCACGTAGCCGAGGGAGCGGTAGAGGTTGCGCGCGATGGTGTTGCCGCCGAACACGTTGAGCTCGATCCGGTTCAACCCGCGGCGCCGCGCCGCCTCCTCTGTCAGCAGCATGGCGGCGCGTCCGTAGCCGCGGCCGCGGTGCTCCTCACCGATCTCCACGTCGTAGATCCAGCAGACCCGCCGCCCGCCCGACTCCCGCTCGGCCAGCCATAGCAGGCCGATGCGCTCCCCGTCGGCCTCGACCACGAAGATCTCGTGGCCCGGCGTGTCCAGCCCATTCGGCAGGATCGCCGCGTGATCCTCCTCCGACTTCCGTCGTGCGAACTCGATGGGGCGATCGCCCTGGGTGGCGATGCCCTCGGCATAGCTGCGCTTCGACGTCTCGATGAAGTCCGGGAACTCATCGGCGCGCATCGGTCGAAGACGGAGAGTGGGTTCGGGGGCCTGCTCGCTCACAGCTCCGAAGGATGCCACCTTCGCTGCTAGCCTTCGCGGCCATGACGCGCGCGCCGATCGTCCGGCCGGCGACGCCGGCGGACCTGCCCTTCTTGTGGCGGATGCTGGCGACCACCGCGGACCTGCCGCCGAAGGTGCCACCGCCGGTCGAGGCGGTGCAGCGCAATCCGGAGATGTCGCGCTACCTCGACGGCTGGGGACGTCCGGGCGATGCCGGCGTCATCGCCGAGGTCGGGGACGAGCCGGTTGGCGCAGCCTGGTACCGCTCCTTCCCCGACTCGGCGCCGGGCTACGGTTACGTGGACGGGCACACGCCGGAGGTCAGCATCGGCGTGGATGAGCGGTGGCGTGGTCAGGGCGTCGGCCGGGCGCTGCTCACGGCGCTCGTCGAGCTGGCGCGCGGAGAGGAAAACACGGCGCTGAGCCTGAGCGTCGATCGGCGCAACGCGCCGGCTCTGGCGCTGTATCGGTCCATCGGCTTCGAGGTCGTCGCCAACGAGGACGCCAACCCGACCATGCTGCTGCGGCTGGTAGGCTAGCCGCCCATGCGCATCGACCGCGTCTACGTCATCGGCGCCGGCCTGATGGGCCACGGCATCGCCCAGGTCAGCGCTGCCGCCGGGAAACAGGTGACGCTGGCGGATCGGACACAGGAGCTGGCCGATAAGGGGAAGCAGCGCATCGCCGGCAACCTGGGACGGCAGGTTGAGAAGGGCAAGCTGGAGCAGTCAGCGGCCGACGAGGTGCAATCGCGCGTCACATCGGCCGTGGGCACCGATTCGGTGGCCGGGCACGACCTGGTGATCGAGGCGGTCTTCGAGGACGAACCGCTCAAGCGCCAGACATGGGGCGAGATCAGCTCGCTCGCCGACGCCGAGACGATCTTCGCCTCCAACACCAGCAGCATCAGCATCACCGGCCTGGCGACGGCGACGGACCGCCCGACGAAGTTCATCGGCCTCCATTTCTTCTCGCCCGTGCCTGTGATGGGCCTGATCGAGATCATCCGCGGCCTGGAGACCGACGACGCGACCCACGCCGCTGCCCGGCGATTCGCCGAGGAGCTGGGCAAGACGGTGATCGAGTCGAAGGACATGCCCGGCTTCCTGGTGAACCGGATGCTCGGACCGTTCATCAACGAAGCGGTCTTCGCCCTCATGGAGGGAACCGGCACGGCCGAGGACATCGACACGGGCGCCAGGCTGGGCCTGAACCACCCGATGGGCCCGCTCGAGCTGAGTGACTTCATCGGCAACGACGTCATGCTTGGCGTCATGGATGTGCTGTACCGCGGGATCGGCGACCCGAAGTTCCGGGCCGCCCCGCTGCTGCGCCAGATGGTGTCCGCCGGCCACCTGGGTCGCAAGAGCGGGCGCGGCTTCTACCGATACGACGATAAGGGATCCAAGGTCGACGGATGACAGCCACCGCGGTCCGGCGTCCCGATCCGTTCGCGCTGACCGAGGAGGAGCGCGCCATTCGGTCGACGGCCGCGCAGTTCGCACAGCGCGAGCTGGCTCCGACGGTGGCGCAGCGCGACGAGGAGGAGCGCTACGACCGCGGCCTCTTCGACCGCATGGGGGAGCTTGGCCTGACCGGGATCCCCTATCCGGAGGAGTACGGCGGCGCGGGACTTGGCACCTTCCCATGGGTGCTCGCCTGCGAAGAGATCGCGGCCGAGGACATGGGGATGGCCGTCAGCCTCTCGGTGCATGTCCTCTCACAGCTATGCATCTACTCATTCGGGACCGATGAGCAGAGGACGCGGCTCCTGCCGCCGATGACCACCGGCGCCCGCTTGGGCGCCTTCGCCCTGACCGAGCCAGGAGCCGGGTCCGATGCCTCAGCCATCGCGCTGCGCGCCCAGCGCGACGGTGACGACTACCTCCTCAGCGGCACCAAGGTATGGATCACCAATGGCGCACATGCCGAGGTGATCGTGGCGTTCGGCACGATCGACCGGGCGCTGGGCAGGGACGGGATCACCGCCTTCATCGTGGAGCGCGGGACACCGGGCTTCCGGATCGGCAGCCACGAGCGAAAGATGGGCATCCGCGACTCGGTCTCCGCGGAGCTCATCTTCGAGGCGGCGCGGGTGCCGGCAGCCAACCGCCTGGGCGAGGAGGGACAGGGGCTCAAGGTGGCGCTGTCGGCGCTGGGCGCCGGTCGCATCGGGATCGCGTCCGCCTGTGTGGGACTCGCGCGGTCTGCGCTGGAGCACGCGGTCCGGTATGCGACCCAGCGCAGCCAGTTCGGCCGCACGATCGCCGAGCAGGAGATGGTCCAGGCCATGCTGGCGGATGCCGCCACCTCGGTCGAGGCCGCTCGCCTGCTGACCTGGCGCGCCGCGCGACTCCGGGACGCCGGCCAGCCGATCAACGCCGCCAGCAGCATGGCCAAGCTGTACGCGTCGGACACCGCCATGCGGGTGGCCACCGACGCCGTGCAGATCTACGGCGGCGCCGGCTACAGCCGCGACAACCCGGTCGAGAGGTTCATGCGCGACGCGAAGGGCGCCCAGATATACGAGGGGACCAACCAGATCCAGCGGCTGGTGGTCGCCCAGCACCTTATCGAGGAGCTGCGACGGACCGGCTGACGCCGCGGTACGACCGTAGTGGCCGGCTGCGAGCATCGGTCCCGAGCAAACGCTCACCACAGACGGAGGCCAAGTCCGAATGACGAGCACGATGGAAGCCCCGGCCCCCGCTTCCCGGCGGATGGAGACCGACGTCGAACCCCTGACGATCGCGGACGAGCTGCGCGCCAACTCGCTGGTCGACCTCGTGCGCCGGACTGTGCAGCGGGACCCGAACAAGGAAGCGCTGCGTTGGAAGCTGCCCCGCACGCGCCGCCAGATGGGCGGCGCCCCGGGCGAAGAGGAGGCGGCCGAGTGGCGCAGCACGTCCTACGCGGAGACGTGGACCTGGATCACGCAGGTGGCGCTGGGCCTCAAGCACCTGGGCATCGGCGACGGCGACCGGGTGGCCATCATGAGCCGGACGCGCCCGGCCTGGCTGACGGCCGACATCGGCGCCATGTCGCTGGGCGCCATCACCTGCCCGATCTACCCCTCGTCGGAGCCCGGCCAGGCGGCGTACGTGATCAACAACGTCGGCGCGCGGCTGGTGTTCGTGGAGAACCTGCAGCAGTACGCCAAGATCGAGAAGGTCCGCGCCGATTGCCCGACCCTGGAGCATGTCATCGTCATCGATGACAAGGGCAAGCTGCCGCCGATGGCCGTCAGCTTCGACGACATCTTCGACCTCGCCGAGGCGGAGCCCGGCGAGCTGCGGCAGTGGGAAGAGGGATGGAAGGCATTCACGCGCGACCGTGTTGCGACCATCGTCCACACCTCCGGGACCACCGCCAACCCGAAGGGCGTGGTGCTGACCCACGGCAACATCCTGCACAACTTCGAGGCGGGCATCCAGGCGGTCGATTTCAACGAGAAGGACCTGTTCCTCTCGTTCCTGCCGCTCTCACACATGACCGAGCGGGCGGCCGGCCAGGTCGTGCCGCTGGGGCGCGGCTGCACGATCGCCTACGCGGAGCCCGCCATCGAGCGCCTGGCGGCCAACATGGCGGAGGCACGGCCGACGGTGATGGTCGCGGTGCCGCGCCTATACGAGCGCCTCTACGCCCGCGTCATCTCCACGGTTGAGGCCGGACCCGCGCTGCGCAAGCGGATCTTCTACTGGGCCACCGGCTTGGGCCGACGGCACTACCAGAACCACCTGGATGGGCGGCCTGACTCCTGGTGGCTGCGGTCGCAGATGCGGGTGGCCGATCGGCTCGTGTTCCACAAGATCCGAGCACGCACCGGCGGACGGGTCCGCTACTTCGTGTCGGGCGGCGCCCCGCTGTCGCGGGAGATCGGCGAATTCTTCTACGCCATGGGGATGCTCATCCTGGAGGGCTACGGACTGACGGAGACGGCACCCCTGCTGAGCTTGAACACGCCCGATGACTTCAAGTTCGGCACGGTCGGCAAGCCCGTGGCCGAGACGCAGGTCCGTATCGATCCTGCCACCGGAGAGATCCTGGCGCGGGGACCGCAGGTGATGCAGGGCTACCACAACCAGCCGGAGGAGACGGCCAAGGTCATCGACGCCGATGGCTGGTTCCACACCGGCGACATCGGAGAGCTGGACGAGATCGGGCGGATCATCATCACCGACCGGCTGAAGAACATCATCGTGCTGGCCAACGGCAAGAACGTCGCGCCGGCGCCGATGGAGATTGCGCTGCTGACCAGCAAGTACATCGCGCAGGCGGTGATCCTGGGTGACAAGCAGCCGTACACCGGAGTGCTCGTTGCGCCGGATTTCGAGGAAGTCGGGACATGGGCCGCGGCGACTGGCCTAGCCGAAGCGCCACCGGAGCAGCTGGTCGAGGACCCGGGCGTCGTCAAGCTCATCCAGGGAGAGGTCCGCTCCAAGCTGGACGGCTTCGCCATCTACGAACGGCCGCGCCGCGTGGCGCTGCTGCCGCGGCTGCTCACCGAGGAGGAGGGCGAGCTGACGCCGTCGCTGAAGGTGAAGCTGCGGGTCGTCAAGGAGAAGTGGGCCGGCAAGGTCGCCCACCTCTTCGACGAGGACGGCGAAGGCGCCACGGACTGAGGCATTCCCGGCTGCCGGCGCGCATCGCCGCGAGTGCTCCGCCGGCTGCACGCACCGCCGGATTCCGTCAGCTGTCCTTCCTGACGACCTTAGGCGTTCGACGCCTGACCGGGTGCCTACGGGCGGCCAGATTCGTGCTCAACGCCGGGCCCCTGCGGGCCTGTGCGGGTCTTTTGGGGCGGTGCAGGCGGTCTAGCGTCGCCAGAACGGGCATCTGACGAGATGCGGTCATGCGAGCTCCGGTCCCGGGCATGATCCGTCGCAACCCCGCCCATCACACAGCCAATCGGCGATCGGCGCGATACCATTGAGGGCGTGAACGACGTCTACATCCTGTCTGCTGCCCGGACGCCGATCGGCAAGTTCGGCGGCGGCCTCTCCACGGTCCCTGCCACGGAGCTCGGAGCAACCGCCATCCGCGCGGCGGTCGAGCGGGCGGGCATCGCGCCCGAGAAGGTCGACGAGGCGATCATGGGCCAGGTCATCCAGGCGGGCGCCGGACAGGCGCCTGCCCGCCAGGCTGCCCTCAAGGCCGGGCTGCCGGAGGGCGTCAGCGCCACGACCATCAACAAGGTATGCGGCTCGGGGATGAAGGCGGTGATGCTCGGGGCGGCATCCATTCGGGCGGGCGACGCCAGCATCATCGTGGCCGGCGGCATGGAGAACATGAACCTGGGGCCGTACCTCCTCCCGGGTGCGCGGAGCGGCTACCGGCTCGGCAACCAGACCGTGGTCGACAGCACAGTCCACGACGGGCTGTGGTGCGCCACCTGTGACGTGCACATGGGCATGCATGCCGAGCGCGTGGCGAAGAAGCACGAGGTGAGCCGGGAGGCGCAGGACGAGTTCGCCCTGCGCTCGCACCAGCGCGCGCTGGCGGCCATCGAGGATGGTCGCTTTCGCGACGAGATCGTGCCGGTCACGATCGAGGGCAAGAAGGGACCGATCACGGTCGACACCGATGAGAACCCGCGGGCCGACACATCAATCGAGGCGCTGGCAAAGCTGAAGCCCGCCTTCCAGAGGGACGGCGGAACGGTCACAGCCGGGAACGCGCCGGGAATCACCGATGGTGCGGCGGCGGTGGTGCTGGCATCCGAGGAGGTCGTCGACGCCGATGGTCTGCGCCCACTGGCCCGCATCACCGGCTATGCCCAGGCCGACGTGGCCCCGGAGTGGCTGTTCGAGGCGCCGATCCACGGGGTCAAGCGCCTGATCGAGCGCGTCGGCGGTTCCCTCGATGACTACGACCTGATCGAGATCAACGAGGCGTTCGCCTCCCAGGTGCTTGCCGATGGCAACGCCCTGGGCTTCGACTGGGATCGCGTCAACGTCAACGGCGGCGCGATCGCCCTGGGACATCCGATCGGCGCATCGGGCGCTCGGGTGTTGACGACGCTGCTCTACGAGCTGAAGCGACGTGGCGGCCGGCGCGGGCTTGCCACGCTCTGCCTGGGCGGAGGTGGGGCGGTGGCGATGGCGGTGGAATCGGTCTGATCCGCCGAAAAGGATGGCTCGCTCCGGGGCATGATCGTCCACGACGTGTGGAAGGTTCTGCCAAATCGCGCTGTGCGTGACGCTAGGCAAGCCGGACGCCAACCAATCTGCGCCAGCCGCACATCCGGGAGCTCGCCTGGCCTGCTCACGGCCACGAACGAGCCGCAATCAGGTGCGTAAGCGCGACCGGGTCGCGATCTGGCAGGACCAGTGCGGACCGACTCGCCGAAGCGCGACCTGGTCGCGATCTGGGCAGGAATCGCGCGGAGGCGGGCTAGGCAGCGGGCGTGCTCCAGGACCCTGGCATGGGGTGGCGGACCATGCCACCCCTATAATCGGCGGGCTCGCGCGCGGGCCTGCTTCCGCACCTGAACCTGAGCGGAGGCGCCTGTGCGCGCTCAGTCGCGGAGGCAACGCACCCGTCGATGGCCACTACACACCATGTCGCCGATGCGCCCAACATCTGGGCGGTCGCCCAGGCCCAGTTCGATCACGCCGCCGACAAGCTTGACCTGGACCCTGGCCTGCGCAAGGTGCTGCGTGTCCCGAAGCGAGAGCTGACGGTCAACTTCCCGGTCACCATGGACGACGGCCGGGTGGAGGTGTTCACCGGCTATCGCGTCCAGCACAACCTGAGCCGAGGCCCGGCCAAGGGCGGAATCCGCTACCACCAGGATGTGACGCTGGACGAGGTGCGCGCGCTCGCGATGTGGATGACCTGGAAGTGCGCCGTCGTGAACATCCCGTACGGCGGCGGAAAGGGCGGCGTCATCGTCGACCCCAAGCGCCTGTCGCTGAAGGAGCTAGAGGGGCTTACCAGGCGGTTCACCACCGAGCTGAGCCCTCTGATCGGTCCCGACCGAGACATCCCCGCGCCCGATGTGAACACCAACGCCCAGACCATGGCCTGGATCATGGACACCTTCTCGATGCACCACGGCTACACGATCAGCGGCGTGGTGACTGGCAAGCCGATCGCCGTCGGTGGCTCGCTCGGCCGCAACGAGGCCACCGCGCGCGGCACCGTGTTCACGCTCAAGGAGGCCAGCCACGTCCTGGACATCCCGCTCGAGGGAGCGCGGGTGTCGATCCAGGGCTACGGCAACGCCGGTTCAATCGCGGCCGACCTGCTGGACAAGGAAGGCTCGATCATTATCGCGGTCAGCGACAGCGCCGGCGGCATCTTCAACGCCAAGGGCCTTGATCCGGCCAGGGTCAGCGCCTGGAAGCGCGAGCACGGCACGGTCGTCGGCTACCCCGGCTCCGAGGAGATCACGAACGAGGCCGTGCTCGAGGTCGAGTGCGAGATCCTGGTGCCGGCAGCGCTCGAGAACCAGATCACCCACGGCAACGCGGGACACGTCAACGCCAAGATCGTGGCTGAGGCCGCCAATGGCCCGATGACGCCCGAGGCGGACCAGATCCTGTACGAACGCGGCATCTTCGTGATCCCGGACATCCTCTGCAACGCCGGGGGCGTCACCGTCAGCTACTTCGAGTGGGTGCAGGACATGCAGTCCTTCTTCTGGACGGAGGAGCGCATCAACGAGAGCCTGAAGGGGATCATGGATCGCGCCTTCGACGCGGTGCACGGCATGAGCCACAAGCACAATGTCGACATGAGGACCGCCGCCTACATGGTGGCCGTGGCCCGCGTGGCGGAGGCGACCAACCTGCGAGGGCTCTACCCCTAGCCATGCTCGACCACGAGGAGCGGTTCCTCTTCCGCGAGGAGATCCTGAACCTGGCCAGCGCCCTGAACGAGCCCGGCGCGCTGGACAACGTCGAGGACCTGCTTGCCGAGGTGACCACCTCGCCCCGCTTCGACTCCGACGTCTTCACCCTCGAGCGCTCGCTGCAGGTGATGCTTGGCAACCGCGCCGGCTCCACCCTGGTCGGGCTGCTGACCGTCACACGGGAGGTTTTCGAGGAGGTGGGGGACATCGGCCTGCCGCCGGAGGTGCACGAGCGCGTGGTCAGCTGGCGTGCGCGCTTCGGGCTGGCCATCGATAACGCGCTGAACTTCCTGAACAACCCGGACGGCATCCAGGGCCATAACTTCGGGACGCAGGTCTCGCACGGCGAGGGCGGCACCTCGTTGCAGGGACGGCTGACGCTGGTCCGCTACAACAACGAGCCCCAGTTCTTCATCGCCGATGCCGACATCCTGCTTGCCATCGCGGCCGACGTGATGGAGCGACTGGGTGAGCACATAGACCCGGAGATGCTCGATCCGGACATCGTGCAGCGGCTCCGCGACGGGGTCGAGCGCATCGAACGGCGGTCAAAGGCGCGGGAGTGAGCGGCGCCACCGCGCGACGCATCTTCCTGGCCGCCACCGGCCAGAACCGCGGAAAGACCACCGTCTCGCTGGGCCTGGCGGCCGGAATCCAGGCCAATGGACATCGGCTCGGCTTCCTGAAGCCGGTTGGCCAGCGTTTCCTGGTGATCGATGGCACGCGCGCCGATGAGGATGCGGTCCTCATGAAGGAGGTCTTCGACCTGCCCGATGCCCTCAGCGACATGAGCCCGGTCACCCTGCCGCGCCACTTCACGACCGACTTCGTGATGGGTCGTGTGACCGAGGACCTGGCCGCGACCGTGGCCGCCGCCGACGCTGCGGTGGCGCGGGACAAGGACGTTGTGCTCGTCGAGGGAACCGGGCACGCCGGTGTGGGCGCTGTCATCGGCCTCTCCAACGCCGGCGTGGCGGCGATGCTGGAGGCGCCGGTCATCATCGTCAGCGAGGGTGGCGTGGGAAGGCCGATCGACGAGATCGTGCTCAACCACGCCCTCTTCGAGCAGTTCGGCGTCCGCGTGCTCGGCGCGGTCGTCAACAAGGTGAACGTGGACGTGAACCCGGAGCTGCCGGAGGTGCTGACCCAGGGCCTCGCCCAGCATGGCATCGAGCTGCTCGGCTGCATCCCGTTCAGCGAGCTGCTGGCCAACCCGTCGCTGGAGCTGATCGTCACCCACCTGACCGGCGAGCTGCTGGCCGGCGAGGCGCGGGCCGGAGCCATCATCGGCCGGGTGGCCATCGGGGCGATGCAGGCGGACCATGCCGTGCCATACCTGCGCGACCAGACGCTGCTCATCACTCCCGGCGACCGCGACGACATGCTGGAGGTGGCGCTGGAGGCGCACCGATCGGGCGCCGATTCCCGGCGGCCGCTGATCACCGGATTGGTGCTGAGCGGCGGCTTCCGGCCGCCGGGGCCAATCCTGGACCGGCTGCGAGCCGCCGGCCTCTTCACGTTCCTGGTCGAGACCGATACCTACTCGACGGCCCAGGACGTGCACGACATCCTGGTCAAGACGCACCCCACCGACCAGGAGAAGATCGCCACCATCATCGACCTCGTCGGCGGCTCGATCGACCCGGAGCGGCTGCTCGCCCGTCTCTGACGTGCGGCGTACCATGCGCCGCATGACGACCGCCGCCGCCCCACCCGACCAACTCCACTTCACCGGTGACGCCGAAGCCGATCGGCTCCTGGCCGCCGATCCGCTGGCCCTGCTGATCGGGTTCGCTCTCGACCAGCAGGTCCCCGTGCAGAAGGCCTTCAGCGGCCCGGCCGAGCTGCGCCGTCGCCTGGGCCACCTGGACGCCCGGCGGATCGCCGCCGCAGATCCCGAGGAGCTGGCCGACGCCTTCCGGCAGCGGCCCGCGCTGCACCGCTTCCCGGCTGCCATGGCCGGACGCGTCCAGGCGCTGTGCGCCCACCTGGTCAGCGTGTACGACGGCGATGCGGCGCGCGTCTGGCAGGACGCCAGCGATGGCGCGGACCTGCGGCGGCGGCTCGAGGCACTGCCATCCTTCGGTGACATGAAGGTGCGCTCCATGCTGGGCATCCTCAGCAAGCGCTACGGCCTGCGACTGCCTGGCATGGACGAGGTCACGCCGGATCACCCGACGCTCGGCGACGTCGACTCGCCGGAGGCGCTGGCGCGCTACCAGGCGGCGAAGCGGGCCCACAAGGCGGAGATGCGCGCCGCCGACGCCACGAAGAGGGGATAGGCCCGTTTGTTTCTCACATCGGCACCCAGGGACCGTTAGAGAGATTGCTGCCGTGCCCCTGGCGCCAGATGGACACTCATGGGTCCCGATCTGAGCGTGGGAATAGCACTTAGGCCACGGAGATTGGCTGTCCCGGACGCCGACCCTCTCTCTTACGTTCCGTGGGTGCCGATTTGAGGTGAATTGCGACTCACATCGCGGCTAACGAGCGTCAGGTGCCGAAATGAGAAAGACGGCATGGACGGCAGGCGAAGGGCCGCATCGCGCAAAAAAGGAAGGAGGCCGGACGTGGGCACTCGCCGGCCTCCTGTAGCCCGCAGCCTGGCCCGGTGTTGTACCGGAGGCCGCGGCGCTGGAGCGCATCATACGGACGAGTAGGGGGGCGTCACTAGTACTTTGGACGAAATTGCCGCCAGCGCGGTGTTGACTTCAGGCAACGTCCCAGGCGAGCGGCATGTTGTCGGTCAGCCGCGTGCGTCCGATCCATCCGGCGACCATCGCCAGCGAGGGGCCCGCGACCCGCTGCAGCTCGCTCAGGGAGAGGGCATCGGCGACGCTGACATAGTCCGGCCGCGCCATCGGCTCCGCGGCGATCTTCTCGAGCATCCGTGCCCGCAGGACCTCGGCCGAGCGCTCACCAGCGTCGTACGCGGCCTTGGCGGAGGAGAGGGCGCTGAACAGGCAGGTGGCGGCCACCCGCTCCTCGATCGAGAGCCGGGCGTTGGCGCTGGACATGGCCAGGCCATCGGCCTCGCGAACGGTGGGGCAGACGACGACCTCCACGTTCATGAACAGGTCGCGCAGCATGCGGCGCAGGATCACGACCTGCTGGGCGTGCTTCTGGCCGAGGTAGAGGCGGGCCGGCCCGACCAGGTTGATGAGCTTGAGCATCACGGTGGTCAGCCCGTCCAGGTGCCCTGGCCGCGAGGCTCCCTCCAGCTGACGGGTGAGGCCCTCCACCGAGACGCGGGTCATGTCATCGGCCGGGTAGAGGACGTCGACGCTCGGGGTGAACACGATGTCCGTGATCGCCTGCTCGAGCAGCGCCATGTCGCGTGCCACGTCGCGCTGCGCATGGTCGCCCTCGTCGAGGTTCGCGAACTCGTGCGGGTTGGTGAAGCAGCTGACCACGACGCAACCGTTCTCGTCGCGCGCACGCTCGATGAGCGAGAGCTGACCGGCGTGCAGCATGCCCATGGTCGGGACGAAGCCGATGGAGTCGCCGCCAAGGCGGCGCTCGAGGATCTCGACGCGCAGGTCGGCAGCGTTCTGGAAGACGCGCAACGTCAGCGCCGGCGCGACCTGGCCGGCGGCGTCTCGGATGGCTCGGGGCGCGCCTTGCGATAGCGGTCGACGATCAGGTCCCACAGGCGCTCGGCGACCTGCCGCTTGGGCAGCATCGGCCAATCGGTCAGTGGACCCTCCGCGCCGAAGACGGTGACCTTGTTGTCGTCCGAGCCGATGGCGTCGAAGGGCCCGCCAACGGTATTGCCCACGATCAGGTCCAGGCCCTTGTCGCGCAGCTTGCTCCGTGCGTTCGCCTCCAGGTCGTCGCTCTCGGCAGCGAAGCCGATGAGGAACGGGCGCAGGTCCTCGGGCATCTCACCGACCTCGGCCACGATGTCCGGGTTCGGCACCAGCTCCACCTGCAGGCCGGCGTCGCGCTTGATCTTGGTGGCCGATGGTCGCTTCGGGGCGAAGTCGGAGACAGCGGCAGCCATGACCAGGATGTCGGCGGCCGGGGCGGCGCGCAGGACCGCCTCACGCATGCTCGACGCCGTCTGCGCCTCGACCACGGTCACGCCGCGCGGCGTGGCCGCCGTCATGGTGCCGGCGATCAGGGTCACGCTGGCACCGCGGTCCCGGGCGGCCTCCGCGATGGCCGCCCCCATCTTGCCGCTGCTGCGGTTGCCGATGAAGCGCACCGGGTCGAGCGGCTCGCGCGTCCCGCCGGCGCTGACCACGACGTGCAGGCCCTCCAGGTCGCCGGCTCGCGCGAAGAGGCGCTCCACCGCCTCGACGATGGTGGTCGCCTCCGCCAACCGTCCCACGCCGGTCAGCCCGCTGGCCAGGGCGCCCACCTCCGGCTCGACCAGGATGTGGCCGAATCCGCGGAGCGTCTCGACGTTGCGCTGGGTGGCCGGGTGGGTCCACATGCCGGCGTCCATGGCCGGCGCGATCACCACGGGCGCGCGGCTGGCGCAGGCGATGGCGGTCACCGAGTCGCGCACCAGCCCGGCGGCCAGCTCGGCGATGATGTTGGCAGTCGCCGGCGCCACGACGATCGCGTCCGCTCCCTCTGCCAGCTCGACGTGCGCGATCTGCTGATCGGCGTCCAGGGCCATCACGTCGTCGACCACCGGTCGGTGGGTGAGGGAGGCGAAGGTCAGCGGCGCCACGAACTCGGTCGCGGCCGGAGTCATGGCCACGTCGACGATCGCGCCGCGCTCTGCCAGCAGGCGCACCAGGCCGACCGCCTTGTAGGCGGCGATGCTGCCGGTCACGCCCACCACGATCCTGCGCCCCGCCAGCGTCCCGCCCATGTCGTTCATGCCGTTCCGCCCGGGCCGCCGGCGCTGGCCGGCGCCGCCGCGGTGATGCGATCCCACGCGTAGCGGATGCCCCGCAGGGTCAGGTCCGGCTCCACGCGATCGATGCCGGGCACCTCCTGCAGCCACGGCTGCTGTGTATAGCCGCCGGTGGCGATGACCGTCACCCTGCTCCCTGGCGGCGACCTCTCGATCAGCTCGCCACGCAACGCCGTCAAGAGGCCGCTCACCAGCCCGATATAGCCGAGCACGGTGCCACTCTGCATGGCGTGCACAGTGTTTGAGCCGATGGCGGCATGCGGCCGGCGCAACGGGATTCGCGGCAGCTTGCTGGCTCGCCCGACAAGCGCCTCGAGCGAGAGGCCGAGGCCCGGCGCGATGGCGCCGCCGAGATACGCGCCGCCGGCGTCGATCACGTCGAAGTTGGTGCTGGTGCCCAGGTCGACGATGATTGCCGGCCCGCCGAACTCGACGCCGGCGGCCAGTGCGTTGCACAGTCGATCGGCTCCAGCCTCGGCGGGACGATCGATGGCGACCGCCAGGATGCCATCCAGCGCCGACGCGTCGATGACCAGCGGCTCGATCGCCAGGCGATCGCCGGCGAAGGCGGCGAAGCTGTCGGTCAGCGGCGGAACGACCGAGGCCAGGGCCACCGCGTCGAGGGCATCGAGGCGGTGTCCGTCGAGCGCCAGCAGGCCCTGGACCATGGCGGCCACCTCGTCCGGGGTGGCAGTGGCGCGGGACGTCGCTCGCCATGAACCGATCAGCTCCGCGTCTCGGAAGAGGCCGAGCGTCACGTTCGTGTTCCCGATGTCGACCGCCAGCAGCGTCACGCCGGACATCGTAGCAGCGCCCTTTCGCGCGCCGGCGGTCGCGGCCGGCGCCATCGGCCCGGGTGTAGACTCCGCCGCGACCCATGACTGAGCCGCGTGCCAAGCTCTATATCAACACCGGCGTCGTCACCAACAAGAGCGATGTCTACAACATCCTCCGCCCGCTGCTGAAGCAGACCGTCAGCTATACCTACTTCCGCGGCAACCAGGTGACGAGCAGCGGCACCGGCTGGGTCGAGCGTGTGGTGGTCGACCATCCGGAGGTCGCCAGCTATTTCACGCCACTCTCCATCTGCCTGAACCTCGACTCGTTCGACTACCTGCAATTCGACACCACGTCCGAGCAGCTGCTGGTGTACACGCTGGTGATCGGCAACGAACGAGTGGTGCTCGAGTTTGCCGCCGGCTCATCGCGGCTCGAGGATGGCGAGGAGTCGCAGAACGGCCGGCCGCTCCCGCGAAACGCGGAGGAGCTGGCCCGCGACCTGCGCTTCATCCAAATGGAGCTGATGATGTCGTCGGACGCGAACGAAGACGACGAGGACGCCTAGCGTGGTCTCCCGCCTGGCCGCGCCGCGCCGCCGGGCGGCGGCAAGCGTGGCGGCAGCCCATCCCTACGAGCGCAGCGTGCTGCCGAACGGGCTGCGCGTTGTGACCAGCCGCATGCCGTCTGCGCGCTCGGTGGCGGTCGGGATGTTCGTGGGCGTCGGATCGCGCCACGAGGACCCGGCCCACGCCGGCGTGTCGCACATGGTCGAGCACCTCGTCTTCAAGGGCACCGCCGCGTTTCCCGTCGCCGGCGAGCTGTCGGAGGCGGTCGAGGGCTGCGGCGGCGCAGTCAACGCCTCCACCGATCGCGAGCTGACCGTCTACAGCGCCAAGGTGCCTGCCGATGCGTCGAAGCGCGGCCTGCAGGTGGTTTCGGAGCTCGCCCTGCGGCCGCTGCTGCGACGGCGGGACCTTGCCGGCGAGAAGCCGGTCATCGTCGATGAGATTCGGATGTACCAGGACTCGCCCGGTGACCACGTGTTCACGCTGTTCGACGAGGTCCTGTTCGGCAGCCATCCGCTGGGTCGGGAGATCGCCGGCACGCCACGCTCGGTGCGGCGCGCCACGCGCGATGGCGTGGTGGCTCATTGGCGCCGCTGGTACCAGCCACGCCACCTGGTCCTGGCAGTGGCCGGGCAGGTGACGCACGAGGCGATCGTGCAGGTGGCCGGCAACTGGTTCTCGGACGGGACCGGCTGGCTGCATGGCGTCGGCAGCTCCGAGCCGCCGGCGCTCGCTGCCGCCGCCCCGCGACCCGCGCCGCCGCAGACGATTCGCGTCGCACATCGCCGCCTGGCGCAGGGCAACCTGTGCCTGGGCATGCCCGGGGTGGCACGCGACGACCCGGACCGCTGGGCGCTGGAGCTGCTGGGCGCCGTGCTGGGCGATGGGATGAGCAGCCGACTCTTCCTGGAGCTCCGCGAGCGCAGATCGCTCGTCTACGACGTCTCGACTTTCGCGGCGACCTACTCCGATTGCGGCACGTTCGGCGTTCATGCCGGCTTCGAGCCCGATCAGGCCCACGCCGTCATCGGCGCCATCCTGGAACAGCTGCAACGCGCGGTGCAGGAGCCTGTCGGCGTGGCAGAGCTGGATCGCGCCCGCGCCTACACCCGCGGTCGCCTGGAGCTGCGCATGGAGGAGACCTCGGCGGTGGCGGCCTGGCTGGGCACTGGCGAGAGCCTGTTGCCGCGCATCCTGACCGTTGAGGAGGTGGTGGAGCGGCTCGAGTCGGTGACCACTGAGGACCTGCTGCGCGTTGCTCGGCGTTTTGCCCGTCCCGACCATGTGCGCATGGCCGTCCTGGGCCCCTTCCGTTCACGGCTCCGCTTCGAACGGATCCTGGCCCGCGCCTCAGCCTGATGTCCGATGAGGCGTTCATCGACCTGATCCCCGACGAGCTAGCCCTCGCCCGCTCGCAGCTGGCGTCAGGACTGCTCGGCATGGCCGAGGGCGTCCTGCGGCGGCACATCGCCCGCCTGGAGGCCGGCGGCCGCGGGGCGATGGAGGAGCTGGACGCCGCCAGGGCGCTGCTGGCGGAGGCGCTGTGGCGGCAGGGGCGGCCGCTTGCCGGGGGAGCGGTGGTGGACTCGATCAGGCCCGGCAGCCTGGAACGGCGGCGGCCGATCGTGCTGCTGGTCGAGGCGGAGGCGATGGCCGCCGGCGGGGACCCCGGGCGAGCCACTGCCCTGATGGAGCGGGTGATCGACGCGGTCGGCGTCGACGAGGCGTGGCGACTGCGCGGCGGCATCCCGACGCGCCTGGCATGGCCGCTGCCGGCCTCCATGCGTCCCACCCAGCGCCGGCCAGCGGGACCCGGCGCCGCGTTTCCGGGGGCCTCGCCGGCGCCGCCATCGCCGGAGCGCACGGCAGCTGCCCACGTCAGGCTGGAGGCCGCGCGGCTGGCCTACGCCGCGGGGCGGGCGGACGATGGCGATCGGGAGATGAACCTGGCGATGCGCCTCGACCCACGGGTCGCCGCCGAGGGCGTGGACCTGGTCGAGCCCACGCTCGGACCGCAGCCCGCCGCGGACCGTCTGCTACTCTACGGCGACCTGCTCCGCGCCGCGGGACGCAGCCCGGAAGCATCCGAAGCCTACGATCGCGCCGCGCGCAGCTGATGCGCCACCCAGATACCGCGACTGGCTGATGGCGTGAGCAGCCGAGCCTGAGGAGTCGAGCCCGTGATGGAACGCACCCTTATCCTGGTCAAGCCCGACGGGGTGCAGCGTGGCCTGATCGGCGAGATCATCGGCCGATTCGAGCGCAAGGGGCTCAAGGTCATTGGACTGCGGCTGCTGACCGTTCCCCAGGATATGGCGGAGCGCCACTACGCGGTCCACGCCGGCAAGCACTTCTACGAAGGACTGGTCGAGTTCATCACCTCGGGGCCGGTTGCGGCCGTCGCCCTGGACGGGCCCGATGCGATCGCCGTCGTCCGCCGCCTGGTGGGGAAGACCATGCCCAACGAGGCCGAGCCGGGCACCATCCGCGGCGACCTGGGCATCAGCGGCCTGCGCAACCTGATCCACGCCTCCGATGCCGCCGACACGGCCGATGCCGAGCTGGCGCTCTGGTTCGAGGACGGCGCGCTGCTCGATTACGCCCGCGAGGTCGACACCTGGATCGTGGCCGAGGAGCCCCAGCGCGGGTAGAGCGGCCGTTCGGCTGCACCGGATTCGGCCGACAAGCCCTCGTACACGGGCTTCTCGACCAGCTGGATCCGGTCCAGCGGGAAGTAGCGCACCCACGCTCGTCCGATGATCGACTCGCGGGTGATCGGTCCGAAGAAGCGCGAGTCCTGGCTATCCGGGCGGTTGTCACCCATCACGAAGTAGTGCCCCTCCGGGACGGTCCACTCGGCGGTGCCCTGGGCATCGCGCGGCTGCGTGGGCGCCGGGCGGCCGTCGACTTCGCGCACGTACGGCTCGGCGAGGGGCACCGGCGATCCACCCGGCGCCGTCACGAAGACGCGGCCGTTCTCCAGCGAGACGGTGTCTCCGGGCAGGCCGATCACGCGCTTGATGAACGGGACGCCGCCCTGCTCATAGCCCGGCGGCGGGCTGAAGACCACGATATCGCCACGATCGTAGTCGCTGAAGCGCGGCGACAGCTTGTCGATGAGGATGTACTCGTGCTCCAGGATCGTCGGCACCATCGAGTCCTGCTCGACCTCGAATGGCTGCGCGATGAAGTTGTGGATCAACAGGTAGATGACGAGCGTCAGGACCAGCGTCTCGACGATTTCCAGCAGGCAGCCGAGGCCTCGCCGCGAGCTCTGCGCCTCTGGGCGCGGGGCATCGTCCGAGGTCGCGTCAGGGGCGTAGGTCATCGGCGCTCCAGGATGGGGCGGGGCAGGCGGCGCGTAGCATAGCGCACCTCCCGCGACCCGCCGGGTGGCGGCCGGTATGCTCCGCCATCCGATGGGCAGCGTCTTTCTGGTGCGGCACGCGACCACCGCGGCCAGCGCGGCGGGCACCAATCTTGGCCAGTCGGTCGATGCCTCCCTGACCGCCGACGGTGAGCGTCTGGCCCGGCTGGTCGGCCGGGCCATCGGCATGGAGCTGGCAGCCCTCCCCTCCGGCGAGCTCCGCTTCGTCAGCAGCCCGGCGCGTCGCTGCCTTGACACGGCCGAGGCGATCCGACGCGCCATCGATCGCGAGACCGATGCGCCCGCCGTAACGGTTGAAGACGGGCTTCGCGAGCTCGACTACGGCGCATGGGAGGGGCTGACCCCCTACGAATGCCGGCGGCGGGATCCCGAGCTGAGATCCGCCTGGGAGGCGGATCCCTACGAGGTGAGGGCGCCAGCCGGTGAGTCCGGGGCCGACGTCGCGGCCCGCGCCCTTCCGGCCCTGGACGAGATCGACGCCTGGCTGCGTGCGGATCCGTCACGCGCGGCGATCGTGGTCTCGCACAACCACGTCATCCGCCTGCGGATGGCGTGGTACCTCGGCATCCCGCTGTCCGACTACCGCCGGCGGCTGCTCATCAACCCCGGCTCATACAGCCTGGTGACCCTTGCGAAGGAGCCGATGGGGACCGCCGTGCGGCGTATCGGCGCCATGCCGCCGGACGGGGATTGAGGAACCCGGCACCTATAATGCTTAGTCCGACCGTGAGCGCAGCAACCTCCCGAGCGCGCCGATCACCGAGGACACATGTCGATTGACCTGAATCAGCAGCTGCAGCCAGCGCTGCAGGTGCGCGTCACGCCCAAGCAGATCGCGGCCAACGCGATCCTGGCGATGAGCTCCGTCCAGCTGACGGAGACGATCGCGGCCGAGCTCGAAGAGAACCCGGCCCTCGAGATGCTGGAGCAGTCGACCTGCCCGATCTGCGGCGCGACCATCACCGGCAGCCACTGCACCGAATGCCTGCCGAAGGAGGCCGCCGGCGCGGCGCCGGAAGCGGTGGATGGTGGGGTGGGCGAGTGGTCGCTCCGCGACGAATCCGACGAGCTGGACCCCATCGCCCGCGCCGAGGCCGAGTTCACGCTGCAGGAGCACCTCGACTGGACGCTGCGAACGCTTCTGCCGGCCCGGCTGCATGTCGTCGCCGATTACGCGATCGGGGCGCTGGACGACAACGGGTTCCTGACCGAATCGGACGAGGCCATCGGGGCGGCCACCGGTCACAGCGTGGAGGACGTGGCAACCGTCCGAGAGGCGCTGCGTGGGGTGGAGCCGATCGGCGTCGGCTCGCGAGACGTTGCCGAGAGCCTGCTCGCCCAGCTCGGCTACCTCGAGGAGATGGACGAGGTGGAGGTGCCAGCCATCGCGGCGGACATCATCCGCAACCACCTTGGCGACCTGGGGGAGCGGCGCTTCGCCACCATCGCATCGGCGCTTGGCACCACGCAGGAGGCAGTCATCGCCGCCTGGGAGTTCGTGAAGGCCAACCTGCACCCGTACCCGACCGCTGCCTTTTCAGCCGCCCTTGGGGCTGGCTCATCGGGCCGAACCATCGTTCGCCCCGACGTCCTGATCCGGGCCATCGACGGTGAGCTGATGGTCGAGGTCGTCGAGTCGCGACGATTCGCGCTCCGCGTGGACCCGACCTATGCGCGCCTGTCGGCCGGCATGCGCCGGGCGAATGCAACCCAGTCAGAGCGCCAGCACGTCCGCGAGTACGTGGGGCGTGCGCGGTTCTTCATCGACAACGTCAACCGCCGCCGCGCGACGCTGCAGCGGATCGCCGAGTGCCTGGTCGACAGGCAGCGCGACTACCTGGTGCATGGTGTCCAGCACCTGGTGCCGCTGACGCGCGCCGAGGTGGGCGCCCTGATCGGCATGCATGAGTCAACGGTCAGCCGCGCGACCGCCGAGAAGTTCGTGATGCTGCCGACCGGCGAGGTGGTGCCCTTCGGCCACTTCTTCACGGCCTCGCTGGGCGTCAAGGATCAGATCCGCAGGATGATCGAGGCGGAGCCGGCCCACGAGCCACTGTCCGACCAGGAGATCGCCGACCGGCTCGCCGACGAGAGCGTCGCCATCGCCCGACGAACGGTGGCCAAGTACCGGGACGAGCTCCAGCTCCTGCCCGCCCGCCTGCGCAAGCGATAAGCCGCCAGTGCGCGGCGCAAGCCTTCGTTCGCTTGCTGCGTTCGCCGTCGGGCTGGCGATCCTTGGCGGCATCCTGTACGTGGCCAGCACCGTTGATGGCCGTGCCCCCACGGTCGAGCGCGTTGGGCTCACCCATCACCTGTCGGCCGATGACGCCATCGCGCTGACCACCACCAGTATCGAGGTCGTCTTCTCCGAGGAGGTCGACCACGCCAGCGCCGAGACGGCCTTCTCCATCCAGCCGGTGATCCGCGGCGCCTTCAGCTGGAACGCGGCAACCCTGGTTTTCACGCCCGCCGACCGGCTGCCGCTGGAGACCGATTTCGTGGTTGGCATGGGATCGGGCGTGCGCGACGCCGCAGGCAACGTGATGAGCGAGCCCGTGCAGCTGGCATTCGTGACGGTGGGCAACCCGACCGTTATCGCCAGCGAGCCGCTGAACGATGCCGAGGACGTGCCGCTCGCCTCACCCATCGTGCTCGAGTTCTCGACGCTGATGGACACGGCATCGGTGGAGGAGTCGCTCAGCATCACGCCGGAAGTCTCGCTGGCCGCCGACTGGAGCGGCGAGCTGCTGACACTCACCCCGGACGCTCGGCTGGAGGAGGGCGTCCGCTACACGTTGCGCGTCAGCCAGGACGCACGCGACAGCGCCGGCACGCCACTCGAGGCGCCGTTCGTCCTCAGCTTCCAGGCCGTCCGCTCCGGGCTGAGGGCCACCACAGTCTTCCCGGACGATGGCGCCGAGGGCATCTCCGTCCATTCGCCGATCGCGCTCATCTTCGATCGCGCGCTGAATCCGGACACCATGGACCCCGACCTGCTCTTGATTGAACCGGACGTTGCCGGCTCCGTGACGGTGGAGGCGGCGCCGGGCGCCGCCGGGATGCGCCAGCCCGGCGAGCGTGTCATGCGCTTCCAACCGAACGCGCCGCTGCAGTCGAACACGACGTATCACGTCACCATGGATCCGGGTCTGACCGGGACCGATGACTCCGCCCTGGCGGCGCCGATCGAATGGAGCTTCACGACCGGGACGCCGCTCGCCACGCTGAGCAACCAGATCGTGTTCCTCAGCGAGCGGGCGGGCGTCGCCAACCTGTGGACCATGAACCCGGACGGCACCGGGCAGCGCCAGGTCACGTCCGAGCTGTCAGGGGTCACCGCGTACGCCGTGGCACCCGATGGCCGCAGCCTGGTGGTCAGCGACGGCGCGGTGCTCCATCGGCAGCAGACTGACGGCAGCGGACGGCAGCTGCTGACGCCGCTGGGCGTCCTCGAGAGCGACCCGACCTACTCCCCCAGTGGACGCGAGATCGCCTCAGCGCGAGTTGATGCGGCAACCGGCGGCGGGCTGGGCCTCTGGACGCGCCCCGCTGCCGGCGGCGATGCCCGCCAGATCATCCTGCCGCGCGAGCCCGGCGCGCCATCGGCGTCTCCGGTGCCGTCCGGCGAAGTTGCGCCGGTCCTGCGCACGCCGCGCTACTCGCCGGATGGGACGGCGCTGGCCTTCATCGACATGAACGGTCGGGTGGGGATCGTTGAGCTGCCGGCGGACCGGCTGACGACCGCTCCGTTCGCAGCCGTTGGACCGCCGGCCTGGATGCCGGACTCCACTGGGCTGCTCCTGTCCGGCTGGCCGGTCGGCGCCCTCGAGCCGCTGCCCGCCGGCGAGCCGCTCCCGCCCCTCGATCCGGGTGCTCTGGCGCTCAGCTCGCTCGAGGTCGCCGCCCTGCGGGTCGCCAGCCTGGACCGCACCGCGAATGAGGTCGAGCTGCTGGAGCAGCCGCCCGGCGCCTCGCGTCCGGAGGTCGGGCCAGACGGGCGATACCTGTTCATCGTCGCCGATTCCGCGCAGCCATCGGCCGCGGGGGAGCTGTGGCTCACGACGGCAGGCGGCATGGGGTTCGCGGTCCTGCGCGATGGTGGCGCGCCGGTCAGCTCGGCCGGCTTCGGACCCGAGACCAGCGACGTCGTCGCTGCCCGCGCGCCGGCGGTGGGCGACGAGCCTGACAGTGGCGGCCTCTGGCGCGTCGACGCCGTGACGCGGGTGGGGCGTCAGCTCTCGACGGACGGCTGGCTGCCGCACTGGCTCCCGTAGGCTCCCGCGGTCGAACGCTCGCTGTTGACCGCCCAACGCGCGCCGGGCTACCATACCGCGGCCTCGCTGGCGGGCGCTCCTGAGCGCTTTCCGCCGGCGATTTCCGTGTCTCACACCGTTCCGTGCGATCCGCGCACGTGCACGCCTTCGGAGGATTCATGCAGCTGATCACCTGGGTGATCCCGATTGCCGGGGTCGCGGCCGTTGCTTTCGCGCTCTACCTCGCCCGGGACGTCCTCTCGCGCGACAAGGGCCCGCAGGCGATGCAGGACGTGGCGGACACCATCCGCGAGGGCGCCGATGCGTTCGTCAAGCGCCAGTACACGACCATCGCGCTGCTGGCCCTGGTGGGGGCGGTGATCATCGGCGCGGTCATCACCGTCGTCGAGACGCGCGACGTCGCGGACGTGCCTGACCTGGCCGGCCTGCCGATCGGGATCATGACCGCCATCGCCTTCCTGGTTGGTGCCGCGTGCTCCATGGCTTCGGGAATCATCGGCATGTTCATCAGCGTGCGATCCAATGTCAGGACGGCAGCGGCCGCGCGCCGCTCGCTCGTGGAAGCGGTGCAGGTGGCTATGCGCGGCGGCGCCGTATCCGGCTTCCTGGTGGTCGCCCTGTCACTGCTCGGCGTCTGGGGCATCTTCATGGCGTACGACACCCTGATCGCCGATGTGACGGTCCAGGAAGCTCCTTTCCTGATCGTGGGCTTCGGATTCGGCGCGAGCTTCGTCGCCCTCTTCGCGCAGCTCGGGGGCGGCATCTACACCAAGGCCGCCGATGTCGGCAGTGACCTGGTCGGCAAGGTGGAGGCCGGCATCCCCGAGGACGATCCGCGTAACGCGGGCGTGGTTGCGGACCTGGTGGGCGACAACGTCGGCGACTGCGCCGGCCGTGGCGCCGACCTGTTCGAGTCGACCGCTGCCGAGAACATCGGCGCCATGATCCTGGGCGTGGCGGTCTACGCGCTGGCCATCGCCAATGAGTGGCCGAACCCCGAGCTGTGGATCTTCTTCCCGCTCGTCATCCGTGGCTTTGGCCTGCTGGCGACGATCATCTCGATGTTCTTCATTCGCGGCAGCGAGACCGAGAACCCGATGAACATCCTCAACCGCGGCTACTGGGTGACGACCATCCTGTCGGTCGGCGGCCTGGCGCTCACGACCTTCGTCATGATGGACACCGGTGGCCAGCTGCCGACCAGTGGCATCCCGCCCTGGGTCTGGTTCTTCGGCGCCGGCGTCATCGGTCTCGCCACCAGCGTGGCCTTCGTCTACATCACCCAGTTCTACACGGCCGGCACCTTCCGCCCGGTGCGCGAGATCGCGGAGGCCTCCAAGACCGGACCGGCCACCAACATCATCAGCGGGACCGCGGTTGGCTTCGAGACGACCGCCGTCACCGCCGTCGTCATCGGCATCGCGCTCATCGCCTCGCACTGGTTGGGCGAGCAGGCCTTCGCAGGCATCGAGGGCGCCCGCAACGGGGGCATCTTCGGCACCGCGGTGGCCACCATGGGCATGCTGATGACCACTGCCTACATCCTGGCCATGGACACCTTCGGCCCGATCACCGACAACGCCGGTGGCGTTGCCGAGTTCAGCCGCTCCGAGGCCGGCGCGCGCGAGATCACCGACCGCCTGGACGCGGTCGGCAACACAACCAAGGCGCTGACCAAGGGCTACGCCATCGCCAGCGCCAGCCTCGCCGCCTTCCTGCTCTTCAGCGCGTATATCGACAAGGTCAACCTCATCCAGACCAACCGGGGCGGTGAGCTGCTCGAGGCCGTCAACCTGGCGGACGTCGGGGTATTCGTGGCGGCGCTGGTCGGCGCCATGCTGGTCTATTTCTTCAGCTCGCTAGCCATTCGGGCAGTGGGCAAGACCGCCTCGTCGATCATCGTCGAGGTGCGCCGCCAGTTCCGCGAGATGCCCGGCATCATGGATTACACCCAGCGCCCCGACTACGCGCGCGTGGTCGACATCACCACCCGCGCTGCCCTGCGCGAGATGGTTGCGCCCGGCCTGGTGGCGGTCGCGACGCCGATCGCCGTCGGCCTGCTGCTCGGCTACCAGGCGGTGGCGGGGCTGCTGATGGTCGGCACCATCGCCGGCGTACTGCTGGCGACGACGCTCAACAATGGCGGCGGCGCATGGGA
>CBFGSY010000015.1:0-27155 GCA_965651545.1 uncultured bacterium
TGCTCGACGGCCATGCGCGACGCCGCCACCGAGAACTGGCTGAACCGATCCAGCCGTCGCGCGCGCTTGGCGTCCAGAAAAACGTCCGGCCGAAAGTCGTCGACCTGCGCGGCCACGTGCGAGGGGAACGGCGACGGGTCGAATCGGTCGATGAGGCGGACCGCTGATTCGTCGCGCATGACGCCGTCCCACAGGCCATCAGCTCCATGGCCAACCGGCGTCACTGCGCCAATACCGGTCACCACCACGCGCCGTGCGCTCATGCCGCTCCCTCAGCCAGGGCCTTGATCCGTCTCAGGGTGCGTCCGGCGATCGCGTCGATGAACTGGGGACCGACGACGCGACGCGCCACCCAGCCACCGACGAGCGGCCAGCGCAGGTCCAGGGCGTGGTGGATGCTGACCTCCTGTCCGCCGTCGGCCGCCGGCTGGAACTGCCAGGCGACCTCCATCCCGCGCGTCACGCCGCGTGTGTGGGTGAACTCGATCCGCCGCTGGTCCCGAAGCGGGCGCTGGACCGCCTCCCAGCGGACGGGAATCGGGCCGCGGCGTGCGCCCATGGCGAATCGCCGCTCGCCGTTGGATGCGGGCACACGACGGACGTAGCGGTAGTGCGGCAGCCGCTCCGGCCAGCGCTCGACTTCCGCGGCCAGCGGGAAGATTCGCTCGTACGGAGCCTGGATCCTGATCCGCATGACGCTCCTCACGGCCGTAGCAACCGCGCAAGGAAGAGCGGTGAGAGCGCGTCTGAAGCGGGTCGCAGGTCGCCGAGCGCCGAACCAAGGCGGGAAGCCAGCGCCGGCCGCGCGGCGAGGCGGCGAAGGGCGTAGCCCATCACCGGCTGTGCGGCCAGCATTCCCTGGATCATCCAGGTCAGCGCGTCCTTGGCTGCGAATGCGCCGCGCCGCGCGATCCGGTATCGCTCGGCGGCGCCCTCATCGCCCGCAGCCAGCGCCTCGCCTGCGGCGCGAGCGGAACGGAGCGCGCGGTAGATCCCCTCGCCGGTGAACGGATCGATGAAGCCGGCCGCGTCGCCGACCAGCATCCAGCCAGGGCCGGCGACGCCAGCGACGTGGTGGCCGATGGGGGACGCGCCGCGGATGGGCGTGAGGCGGCGGCTGCCCCGGAGGCGATCCGCGACGGCCGGGATGCCGTCAATCGCCGCCTGGAAGCGCGCCTCGGCCGGCCGCTTGTCGCCGTCCAGCGGCAGCGCCATGCCCACGTTAAGCCGCCCGCCGGAGAGCGGCGCCAGGCCCACGTACCAATCGCGCGCTACATGCATCTCCCCGTGGTCGTCCAGCTCGGGCACGCCCTCGTAGTGGGCCACCAGCCCCAGTCGGTTGATCCAACCCCCACCGCGCTCGCGCGCGACGCGCTGTGACACACGCGAGCGGGCACCATCCGCGCCGATCAGCCAGCGACATCGAACCATGAGGCGGCCGCTCGCGGTGCGCAGTCCGGCACCGATGACCTGCCCGCCGGTCCCACCAGTTCCGCCGCGCCAGTGCGCATCCTCGAACGCGGTACGCTCCATCACGCGCGCGCCGCAGGCCACTGCGTGCGCCGCCAGGGCGGCATCGAATTTCTGGCGATCCAGCCCCCATGACGTCCGCGGACCGGCCGCGTCGCGGTAGCCCATATGGACCGCGTCCGGGCCACGGACCACCCGCATGCCCGTCAGCGGCAGGGCGTCTGGGCGCCATGCATCGTCGGGCAGGCCCAGCATGGCCAGCTCCTCCACGATCCGCGGACTGGCGTACTCGGCGCATGCCTTGGGTCGCGGATGAGCGTGCGACTCCACCAGCAGGACATCGCGGCCGGCACCCGCCAGCGCCGCCGCTGCCGCAGACCCGGCGGGCCCGGCCCCCACCACTAGCACGTCGCAGGTGAGGTCGCTCATCGGTAGACGCTCGTGACCCGCGGCCACCACGCAGGAGTGCGCTCGACCAGCCGCAGTCCGGCCTCTGTAGCCAGCTCGTCCTGCTCGGGAATCGTGTAAGCGCGGCGCGCCGAGAGGATGCCGTCGTGGCGTGTCCATCGGCTGCGTCCGTAGGCGAGCACCGGCGCGGCGGTCAACAGGAAGGCTAACCTCCCCCGTCGCAGGTCGTTGATCACGACCCCGGCACGCGCGACGCGCCGCATCTCGCGCAGCGCAGTGACCACGTCGCCCGGGTCGAGATGGTGCAGCAGCAGCGACGCGTGCGATACATCCACGGACCCATCGGCCAGCGGCAGGGCCCGCACATCGGCCTGCAGGAAGCTCACGCAGTCGGCGTGCGCCAGGTTGCGCCGGGCGATGGCAAGCACCTCGTCACGCGAGTCCCCCACCAGCACCTCGACGGGCCGCTCCCTGACGAGCCTCCTGGCGAAGTCGCCGGATCCGGCACCGATGTCGAGCACACTCGGCCGCTGCTGCCCGTCCAGCAGCCAGCTCACCGCGCGCACGCTCGCCGCCACCCCACCGGGGAGCCGGTTGAGCATCGCCATCTCGCGGAGGTTGGCGCGCAGCTCCACCGGGTCGAGCTCCGTACCGTCCAGCAGCTCGAGCTCACGGTTGCGCGTGGAGAGGGACATGGGCTCCGCATCGTACGCCGATCCATCGGATGAGCCGTGGTACGGTCCCGGCGTGCGGCTGGATCCGGTGATCACGGCGGTTGAGGCGCACGCCGGCGGCGAGCCGGGACGCGTCATCGTCGGCGGCGTGCATGAGGTCCCCGGAGAGACGATGCTCGCCAAGCGCGACCACGTCGCCGCGCACGGCGATCGGCTGAGGCGGCTGATGCTCCGCGAGCCGCGCGGCTACCCGGCGCTGTGCGCGAACATCATCCTGCCCCCCACACTCCCGGAAGCCGACGCAGGCTTCGTCATCATGGAGCAGGCCGAGTACCCGGCCATGTCCGGCTCGAACACGATCTGTACTGCCACCGTGCTGATCAATGAGCGGCTCGTGCAGGTGACGGAACCGCTGACCGAGCTGGTGCTCGAGGCGCCGGCCGGCTTCATTCGCGTTGCGGCGGAGGTGCGCGACGGGCGAGCCCGGTCCATTACCTTCGAGAACGTCCCCGCCTTCGTGCACCAGCTGGACATACCGGTGGAGGTACCACAGCTCGGGACGGTGACTGTGGATGTCGCCTGGGGCGGCATGTGGTACGCCCTGACCGATGCATCGGCGCTGGGCTTGGGGCTCACGCCCGACGAGGGGCGCGAGATCGTCCGGGTCGGCGAGATGGTGAAGGCGGCAGCGCGCGAGCAGGTTCCGGTCGCCCATCCGCGGCAACCCGAGCTGACCGGCATCAGCATCATCGAGCTGACCGGCCCGCCAACGGTCGCCGGTGCCGACGGCAAGAACACGGTCGTCGTATCGTCCGGTGCCCTTGACTGGGCACGACCGGAGTCGTTCACCGGTGTGCTGGACCGATCCCCATGCGGAACGGGGACCTGCGCCCGAATGGCCGTGCTGCATGCGCGCGGGCAGCTGGGCATCGGCCAGGACTTCGTCCATGAGGGCATCCTGGGCACCACCTGGATTGGGCGGCTGTTGCGGGAGACGATGGTCGGCGACTATCCCGCGGTCGTGCCGCAGCTGACGGGATCGGCCTGGATCACGGGCCGCACGCAGTACGTGGTCGACGACGATGACCCGTTCCAGGAAGGCTTCACGGTCGGCGACCTGTGGGGTCTCGCCGACTGACAGCGAGCTTGATCAGTTCGGGCAGAGGGCTCGGGTCTGCTGGTCAAGGCGGTCCAGGTCGAATGGCTTTCGAAGCCAGGCGGCGGCGCCGATCTGGGCGGCCTCATGCTCGATGAGGAGGTGGCCCGCGACGACCACGACCGGGAGCGACTGATAGCGTCGGTCCTCGCGGAGGCGCCTGCTCAACTCCCAACCGTCCATGCCGGGCATCCGCAGGTCGAGGAAGACGATGCACGGCGTCCATCCGTCATGCAGCACCTCGAGCGCGGCTGCGCCGTCTGCGGCGGTGCGCACATCGTGCCCATGCTCGCGCAGCGCGTCCGCATAGATCTCACGCAGCGACGCGTCGTCATCGACCACCAGGACCTGGTGGGCCTCACGTTCCACGTCGCCTCCTGTTCCCCCGCCAGGTGCTGGCCAACCACGGACCGACAGATGAGCAAGCGCATCTGCACGATGTGTGCCGGGCCCGCGCTCGCTCAGGGTGAGTGCGGGGCAAGCGACTCGAGGAAAGCGCGGTTACTCGAACGCGATGGAGTCGATAATTGCCTGGATCTCGCTCTCCATCGCGTCCCGAATGTGGCCGGAATCCGCTGGCTTTGTCTCAGCTGCGATGAAGAACGGGGTGCCATCGACGTCCACGACCCATACCCGAATGGTGTCGCCGACGTCGGTTGTGCGCCAGAAGGCGCCGCCTACCTTCATCTGCCAATCGTAGAAGTACCCTGGATCACACCCCACGTCCTCGCGGACGGTCACTACGATGCGCACGGCCCGATGGTCATCCACGCGGACGTCTGACGGCCCAGCCACCAGTCCGGTGCCACCGGCCGCGGCGACGTGGTTCGCGGCGTCATCAATGGAAGCCACCTTGGGGCCGTTGAAGATGGTGGAGCAAGGAACGGCCTTATCCCCCTCGGGATACGCGGTCCAGTAGACAAGAGCCTCAGCACCCTGCGGACCTTCGAACGACTTGCTCAGCTGGATTTCGAACGGGACCCCGGCGAACGGCTCCCATCCCGAACTGGGCGCAACCAGCGAGAACCCGAGTCCATCGGCCGCGACTCGATATCGGCCGTCGGTGGGCAGGTCCGCGTTGTGCGGATCGGGCGTGGCGGCGGGGAGCTCCGGCGTCGCCGATGGCGACTGCCGCGTCGACGGCGAGGCCAGCGCAGACGGCGAGGGGCCCGTCCCGCCGAAGTTGCCGGCGGACAGGAGATAGCTTCCTCCGAACCAGGCCAGGAGCAGGGCCGCGATGCCGATGCCGACCTTGGCGTATGTGTCCATTCTCACGAACCTTTCTGTGAGCATCCGGCGCCAGCCGGAAGCCTGCCGCGTCGAACGGATCTCCATCGCGACGGCTGCCTGCACTCGATCCGGAGCGGTCTTAGGGCCGAGGTCCAGCCACGCGTCGAGCAACTGATCCAGGTTGCGCTCATTCATGCCTGCCACCCCCTCGTTGCTGGCCGCGCATCGGCCTCCAGCGCCGCGCGCATGGCTCGGCGCGCGCCGAACAGCCGTGAACGAACTGTTCCAACGGGGATCGCTAGGACGACTGCCATCTCGTCATGAGAGAGGTTCAGGAAGTGCTGGAGCACCAGGACCGCGCGCTGCTCGGCCGTGAGTCGGGCGAATCCCCGTTCCAGCTGATCCCGGTCATTCACTGACAAGTACGGATCGTCGGTCGCGCCATCGCTGAGGCTTCCTGCCGGAGCTTCTCGTCGTTGGCGCCGATGCTCCGCGTACGAGGCATTCACCAGGATGCGGAACGCCCACGCCTCGAACCGATCGGGGTCGCGAAGGCTCGGCAGCTGCCGCCAGATCGTGACTAATGCCAGCTGCGTCGCGTCCTCCGCGCCGGGCCCGTTGCGAAGGATGCGGTAGGCGACCGCGTAGAGCCGATCGGTGATCAGCCCCGCCAGTTGGTCGAAGGCTTGATGGCTGCCTTCCTGCGCGCGTGCCACCAGGTGGCGCTCCACGGCTCTGCCTCACGTCGGCGGAGATCGGCTCCGCTCCACTCTTATGAGTGGCCGCGGTTGCCCGGCCGATCGATCTTCGCGTCAGTCTCCCGCCGGGTGCGGCTCCGCGCCAGCCTCGTGAATCCGCGCGTCATGCTCGTCACGCCCTGAGACGAACCAGATGGCGTGAACCGGCGTGTCGCCCACGTTGGCCAGCCGGTGAGGCGTCGTCGACTCCAGGGACAGTGAATCCCCCGGCTCCAGCACGTACTGCCGGAAGCCAACCGTGACCTGCAGAGTCCCGCTGAGGACGTAGCCCCACTCGTGGCCGGAGTGACGCTGGAACGCATCTTCCGGCGACGAGGCGCCCCCCACCTCGTAGATCACGTACAGGAACTCGACGCCCGGCTCCGAGACGGTGGTCAGGCGCTCCCAGATCACGCCCGATGCCAGCCGGATCCGTTTGCGCTCCTTCCCGCTCAGAACGGGTCCGCCCACCGTCAGGGCCTCATCGGCGCCCGATGTCTCCGCCCCGCGTCGATCGTTGAACAGCAGCTCGTCCAGGCTGACGTCCAGCTCGGCGACGATCTGGTACAGAGTGGAGACAGACGGGTTCGCCCGCCCGCGCTCGATCTGCGAGATGAGCGACGGCGACACGCCAAGGCGCTCGGCCAGCTCGCGAAGGGAGAGGCCGCGTTCGTGGCGGCTGGCGCGCAGCTTCTCCCCGATCTCCGGGTAGTCGGGCCGCCCGGCGCGGGCGACATCGGCCATCAGGTGATCATCCAGCCGCCGTCGACGCGCAGGTCGACCCCGTTGACCGAGCGGTTCTCCAACAGGAACACCACCGCATCGGTGACGTCCTCCATGGTGGTCAGCCGTCCGGTCGGCGTGCGGGCGATGACGTGGTCCAGGCTCTTGTCCTTCCAGAAGGGGCTGTTGCCGACGATCCCCGGATGGATGGCGTTGACCCGGATCGGCGCCAGCTCGGTGGCCAGCGTGCGGGTCAGTGCCACCACGCCGCCATTCACCGTCGACACTGTGGTGGAGCCCGGGTACGGGCGTTCCTTGGCGAGCCCGCCGAAGAGGACGATGGCGCTGTCGTCGCTGAGCCGATCGACCAGGGCGTGCACAACCTCGGTGTAGCCCACCAGCTTCATTGTCACGAGCTCCAGCGCGCGCTCGTAGTCGTACTCGCGGACCTTGTTGTCGTCGCGGCTGATGGCGGCGATGACCAGGTGGCGGACCGGCCCCACCGAAGCCAGCGCGGGCCCGATGGTTGCCGGCTTGGTCAGGTCCAGCTCCAGCCCGGTGACAGTCCGGCCGAGCTCGGTGGCTGCCTGCTCCGCATCGGCGCCGTCGGTGCAGGTGATGACGACCTCGTCGCCCGCATCGGCGTAATGCCTGGCGATCTCGCGCGCTATCCCGCGGTTGCCGCCGATGATCACCACGCTGCCCGCTCCGGCCATGGTCACGCTCCTTCCAGCTCGGCCTCGAGCCGCTTCCAGTGGTCCGCCCATCGGTACGAATGACGCTCCGGCGGCTGCGGCGCCTGGGTCTCGATCCAGCGCACGCGGCCGCTGCCGGTGTTGAAGAAGCCGTGGGTCGCGCCCACGCTGGAGAAGACGACATCGCCGGCGCGCACGGTGCGGACTTGGCCGTCCAGCTCCGCCTCGATCTCGCCGTCCAGGAAGAAGTACGTCTCCTCGAACGGATGGTCGTGGACCTGGGCGGAGCCGCCCGGCTCGTAGTCGACCGTGAACATCGTCAGCAGCTCGGCGCCGAAGACGCGATCGACCAGCATCTTTACGCTGATCCCTGAGTAGACCACCAGCGCCGTGTCGCGGCCGACGGGCCGGCGGCCGCGGGCCGGGTCCTCGAGCGCCAGCGCCTCCGCCTGGGGCGGCGTGCCGTCGTAATGGCCGACCCAGCGCAGCCGAGGGTCGCCAAAGGCTGGACGGGTTGCGGTCGCGTCCAGGGCGTCCAGGTCGAAGGGCTCCGCTGTGAAAAAGGTGTCGCGCCGTCCGGCGTCAGAGGCCAGCCGCTGCGGCGTGTTCACCGACAGCCAGCGCACCTGCTCACGACCGGCATTCCCCAGCGCGTGCCAGGTCCCGACCGGCATGAGCGCGTAGTCGCCCTTGACCAGCCGGTGGGCATGCCCGTCCACATCGAGGAGCAGCTCCGCAGCCAGCACATAGAGGGTCTCCTCGAAGGAGTGGAGATGGCGCTGCAGCCAGCCGCCTGGCTCCAGGGAGCCGACGGCCAGCTCGGTGTGGACCGCGCCCTGGGCAGGGCCAATGAGGACCCTGCGCGCGAGCTCGCTGGACGTGCCCGATGCGGGAATCGGCTGATCCGTGAACGACCAGTCGACCGCCGCCACGTGCGTCGTCATCGGGTTCCAGTGTCATTGAACACCAGGCCAATCGTTGCAGCCTCGTCAAGCCTCGGATGTGGATAACCCACTTGAGGCCTGGGATTACGATTGCAGTGTCGCTGCAATCGCTGCACACGCTGCCCACGCCGCGCACGATGCGCCTCGCCGGCCGAACGCGAGCCTGGAGGAGCCTGCACATGACGACCAGACCGATCGGCGCCCCCGGATCGATGACCGTCGACTGGGAGGAGCGCGTCAACCCCGAGCGCCTGCGGAACTACCGGTTCGAGCGGGTCCGCACCGCGCTCGAGGACTCGGAGCTCGGCGCCCTGCTGCTCTTCGACTTCAACAACATCCGCTACGCCACCAGCACCCACATCGGGGAGTGGGCGCGCGACAAGATGACACGCTTCGCGCTCGTCACCCGCGGCGGCGAGCCGCACCTGTGGGACTTCGGCTCGGCCGCCAAGCACCACCGCCTCTACTGCCCATGGCTGCCCCCCGAGAACGTGCGCGGTGGGATGATCGGCCTGCGGGGAGCGGTGGCTCCGGAGGCCGGCCTTTTCACCGGGGCGGCGCGCGAGATCAGGGACATCCTCCAGGCGGAGGGCGTGGCCGACATGCCGATCGGCGTAGACATCGTGGAGCCTCCGATGCTGGCCGCCCTGGAGGGCTGCAACATCAAGGTCCGCGACGGGCAGCAGACCATGCTCGACGCCCGCGAGGTGAAGTCGGCCGACGAGATCATGCTGCTGAATATGGCGTGCGCCATGGTCGACGGCGCCTACCAGCTCATCAGCGAGCGGCTCAAGCCGGGCATCCGCGAGAGCCAGCTGGTGGCCGAGGTCACCAAGGCCCTCTTCGACATGGGCTCCGAGCACGTGGACAACATCAACGCCGTCTCCGGCGAGCGCTGCTCCCCGCACCCACACGTCTTCAGCGACCGCCTCATCCGCCCCGGCGACCAGGCCTTCTTCGACATCATCCAGACCTTCGTCGGCTACAAGACCTGCTACTACCGCACCTTCGTGGTGGGCAAGGCATCGGATGCGCAGCGCGACGCCTACAAGCGGGCGCGCGAGTGGATCGACGCCAGCATTGAGCTGATGAAGCCGGGCGTCACCACCGACCAGGTGGCAGCGGTCTGGCCCAAGGCGCAGGACTTCGGCTTCGAGTCGGAGATGGAGTGCTTCGGCCTGCAGTTCGGCCACGGGGTTGGCCTCTTCCTGCACGAGCGGCCAATCATCAGCCGCCTGAACTCCCTCGACCACCCGATTGAGCTGAAGGAGGGCATGGTCATCGCCCTCGAGACGTACTGCCCGGCCAAGGACGGCTACTCGGCGGCGCGGATCGAGGAGGAGGTGGTGGTCACCGCCGATGGCCCGCAGGTCATCACCCACTTCCCCTCGCAGGAGCTGTTCGTGGCCAACGCGTACTGATGACGCAGACCGCCTCCCCGGACGTGGGATCGCCGGAGCTGGACCGCGAACTGCGGCTCCGGATGTACCGCACCATGCTCGACTGCCGCGCCTTCGAGCAGCGCACCCACGAGCTGTTCCTGGCCGGCCTGGTGCGTGGCACCACCCACCTGGGCATCGGGCAGGAGGCGGTGGCGGCCGGCTTCGCCGCCGCCATGCGCGACGACGACTGGACCTTCTGCACCTACCGTGGCCACAACCACACCCTGGCGCGCGGTGTTCCGATGACCGGAGCACTGCTGGAGCTGGTTGGCAAGCAGGGCGCTTTGATGGGTGGCAAGGGCGGCTCAATGCACCTGACCAGCGTGGAGCACGGGGTGATGGGCTCCTACGCGATCGTGGGCGCGCACCTGCCGATCGCGGTGGGCGCGGCCTGGTCGGCCCAGTACCGCGGCTCCGGGCAGGTGGCAGTCTGCTTCTTCGGTGACGGGACCACCAACATCGGCTCCTTCCACGAGGCGCTGAACATGGCCGTCGTCTGGAAGAGCCCGGTCGTCTTCGTCTGCGAGAACAACCAATACATGGAGTACACGCCCATCGGGGCCGTCACGGCCGTGGCTCGCCCCGCCGCCGACCGCGCCGCGGCGTACGGGCTGGAGCCGCTGGTGGTGGACGGCAACGACGTTGAGGCGGTGCACGCCATGGCGTTACGCACCATCGAGCGGGCGCGGGCCGGCGAGGGACCCTCGTTGGTCGAGGCGGTGACCTATCGCCAGGGTGGGCACTCGCGCGCGGACCCCGGCGCCTACCGGCCTGAGGAGGAGGTCCGCGAGTGGCTGGGACGCGATCCGATCCCGGCTTATCGCGCGCGCCTGACGGAAGCCGGCGTGGAGGCATCGGTCCTGGACCGGCTGGAGGCCGATGCCAGGGCTGCCGTCGACGAGGCCGAGGCCGCCGCCCGCTCGGCGCCCGACCCGGATCCGGCCACGGCCACCACCCAGGTCTGGGCCGACGGAGGCTCCGAATGGCGGAGATGAAACTGGTGCGGGGAGATGCCTGAGCTCACCTATCGGCAGGCGGTGGCCCACGGGATCGCGCAGGAGATGGAGCGCGATTCCTCGGTCGTCACGCTGGGCGAGGACATCGCCGCCGCCGGCGGCGTGTTCAAGACAACCGAGGGCCTGCTGACGCGGTTTGGCCCGGATCGGGTGCGCGACACGCCCATCAGCGAGCAGGCGATCATCGGAGCGGCGATGGGCGCGGCCATGACCGGTTTGCGGCCGGTGGCCGAGCTGATGTTCAGCGACTTCTTCGGCGTGGCGTGGGACATGGTCGCCAACCAGGTGGCCAAGACGCGTTACATGACCGACGGTCAGGTGTCGCTGCCGCTGGTCATCCGGACGGCGAATGGCGGTGGGCTGCGGTTCGGGGCGCAGCACTCGCAGTCGGTCGAGAACTGGGCCATGGCAGTGCCGGGCCTGAAGGTGGTGGCCCCGTCCACGCCGGTCGACATGGTGGGGCTGATGGCGGCGGCCATCCGCGACCCGGACCCGGTGATCGTGTGCGAGCACAAAGCGCTGCTGGCCGACAAGGGCGAGGTGCCGGACGGCGAGGTGATCGCCGAGCTTGGCCAGGCCGCCGTCATCCGCGAAGGCACCGACGCCACCGTGGTGGCGCTGGCGGCCATGGTGCCTCGCGCCCTGGAGGCGGCCGAGAAGCTGGCGGAGGACGGGATCTCGCTGGAGGTCATCGACCTTCGGACGCTGGTGCCGCTGGACGTGACCACCGTGCTGGAGTCGGTGGGCCGCACGCAGCGACTGTTCACCGTCGAGGAGAACCCGCGACTGTGCGGTTGGGGCGCGGAGGTCGTCTCGATCGTGGCCGAGGAAGCGATCTACTCGCTGGACGGGCCAGTCGTCCGGATCACCACCCCGCACGTCCCGCTGGCCGCCAACCCGGTGCTGGAGGATGCGCAGATGCCGTCGGCCGGGCGCATCGCCGAGGTCGTGCACCGGACGCTGGAGGCGACCGCATGACGACGGTCGCCGTGCTGGGCACCGGCCGGATGGGCACAGCCATGGCCCGATCGCTGGCGCGTGGCGGGTCGGACCTGATCCTGTACAACCGCACCCAGGAGACGTGCGCGGTGCTGGCCGACCAGCTCCATTGCCGCACGGTCGACACGCCGGCCGCCGCCGCGGCGGCCGCTGACATCTCCATCACCATGCTCGCCGACGGCCCGGCGGTCGAGGCGGTCTGGACCGGACCCGACGGGCTGCTGGAGGGCGCATCGGCCGGATCGGTGCTGGTGGACATGAGCACCGTGCCGCCGGACGTCATTCGGGGCTTCAAGTCCGCTGCGCGCGACCGGGGAGCGGGCATCCTGGACGCCCCCGTGTCGGGTTCCGTGCCGCTGGCAGAGACCGGGAAGCTGACGATCATGGTCGGCGGATCGGAGGAGGACCTGGAGCGGGCGCGGCCGGCGTTCGAGCAGCTGGCGACGCGGGTCGTCCACATCGGTCCGCTTGGATCCGGCGCCAGCCTGAAGCTCGCCGTCAACGTGCTGATCTTCGGCCTCAATCAGGCGCTGGCCGAGGCTTTGGTGCTGGCCGAGCGCTCGGGAGTCGACCGCGCTACGGCCTACGACTTCTTCGTCACGTCTGCGGCAGGGGCACCGTACGTCGGCTACAAGCGCGACGCGTTCGTGGACCCGGACCACGCACCGGTCGGCTTCACGCTGGGCCTCACCCAGAAGGACCTCCGGCTGATCCTGGACCTGGCAGACGCGGTGGATGTGCCGATGCCCCAGACCCGCGGAAACCTGGACCTGGTCGAGAACGCCATCGCCCGAGTTGGCGTTGATCGGGACGCGGCCTCGATTGCCGAGCAGCTGCGCGCCATGGCAGGGGAGGGCGTGCCCGGCTGACAAAGACATCACCCTCGTTTCGTTGTCCGTCCACTCAAGTGAAGCTCCAGAAAGGGATCGACATCGTGAGTGACCGAATCCTCATCCGCGGGGCGATCGTGCTGACGCAGGACGACTCGCTTGGCGAGCTGCCGAACGCGGACATCCTCATCGACGGCGACAAGATCGCCGAGGTCGGACCCGGACTGTCGGCCGATGGTGCCCGGGTCATCGAGGCCGATGGAGACATCGTCATCCCCGGCTTCGTCGACACCCATCGGCACACGTGGGAGACCTCCATCCGGACATCGGCTCCGGACTACACGCTGGGCGCCTACTTCGGCGCGATCCTGGACAAGTTCGCGCCCAAGTACCGCCCCGATGACGTCTACGCGGGCAACCTGTGGGGCTCGCTGGAGTGCCTGAACGCCGGCATCACCACGCTGGTCGACTGGTCGCACATCATGAACACCCCCGACCACGCCGATGAGGCGGTACGCGGTTTGCGCGACGCGGGGCTGCGCGCCGTATTCGCCTTTGGCTTCCCGAACACCTCGATCCAGGACTGGTGGTTCGGGCCCGATTACGCCGGCTCGGTGGAGAAGATCAACGGCGACGAGGCGCGGCGGGTCCGGTCGCAGTACCTGTCAGACGACTCCGCCCTGATCACCATGGCGCTCGCCACGCGCGGTACCAACTTCTGCAAGGAGGAGGTGGTCCGCTTCGAGTGGGAGCTGGCCAAGGAGCTGGGGATCAACATCACGGTGCACGTCGCCATGGACCGCTTCGGCTACACCAAGATGCAGCTGCGGCGGCTGCTGGAGCTGGATCTCCTCTACCCCAACACGACCTACATCCACTCCTCGCACCTGCTCGACGACGAGTGGCAGCTGGTCCAGGACTCCGGAGGCAACGTCTCGCTGGCGCCGCAGGTCGAGCTGCAGATGGGACACGGCTGGGCACCCGCTCAGACGGCCTCGAACCTCGGCATCCCGGTCGGCCTCTCGTCCGACGTGGCCACCACCGCCTCGGCGGACCAGTTCACCCAGATGCACGCCATCTTCGCCTCGGAGCGGGCGCGTCGGCACCACGACGCCTGGGAGCAGGACCTGGACGGGAATACGCCAACACCCGATCTGATCGATTCGCGGCAGGTGCTGCGCTGGGCCACCCTGGAAGGGGCGATGGTGGCCGGGGTCGGCGACCGGACGGGCTCGATCACGCCGGGCAAGAAGGCCGACCTGGTGATCATCGACACCAAGGCCGTCAACGTTGCGCCGGTGATCGACCCGGTTGGCGCCGTGGTCTGCGCCGCCGACATCTCGAACGTGCGGACCGTGCTGGTGGACGGGCGAGTGGTGAAGGACGACTTCAAGCTCGCCGCCGATCTGGCCGGCCCGCGCCAACTGGTGGAGGAGTCGCGGGACTACCTGGTCGGCGAGTTCGGGGAGCCGGAGCCCGGCTGGATCGCCCGCGAGGCGGTGACCGCGTAAGCCTGGGCGCGTGCCCCAGTTGCGGGGTCCCTGGCTTATCGTCGTCGCCGGGGCCAGCGCGCCACATGTGCCGGTCACATTGGCACTATGGCGATCGGACGAATGGGGTTTCGGTGTCCAGCAGCGCTGGACCGGTCACCACCGCCGCGGTGCCGGCCACACCAGCACGACGCCGGAAGTAGGAGCGGAACGACCCGGCGCGGGACGGCTCCCTCGCCATAGTGCCGGTGCCATCGGCACCAGCTGAGCGAACGGCCACCTGATGCGGTTCGCGGGCGGGGCTCCGCGCGGCACTGGACGGCGGCAGTAACGTAGCGCTAATCAGCGAGATTGCGGTTAGCGGTCGATTCGTGCGGAGGAGGTCCAGACCAATGAGCGTCCGTGCCAGGCAGTCGTTCATCCACCGGCAGCGACTCCTCCCGACTCTCGCGCTCGCCGCGAGCATCGTGCTCGTGCTGAGCGCCTGCGCCCCGGCTGCCAGTGGCAGCCCGGCAGGGAGCGCGGGCGCCGGTGCGCTCAAGGTCTTCGGGGCCTTCGCGACCCAGATCGAAGAGCCATGGGACGGGGTGATCCACACCGCCCTCCAGGCCGAGGCTGAGGCAGGTCGGATCGAGTACAGCTTCGCCGACGACATCGGTTATGCGGGCGACATGGAGCGCGTACTGCGCGAGACAGCCGAGCAGGATCAGCCGGACATCATCTTCGGGGACGCGTTCGGCAATGAGGAGGCTGCCCGCGCGGTGGCTGCGGACTACCCGGAGATCGCCTTCGTCTTCGGCTCGGGCGGAGGCCCGGCGGAGCCGAACTTCTCCGTGTTCGACAACTGGATCCACGAGCCCGCCTACCTGGCCGGCATGATCGCCGGCGGCGTGACGGAGTCGAACGTGGTTGGCGTGGTCGGCGGCTACCCGGTGCCGGAGGTGAACCGGATCGTGAATGCCTTCATCGCCGGTGCGCGGTCGACGAACGAAACGGTCGAGGTCAAAGTCGCCTTCCTGAACAGCTGGTTCGACCCGGCGGCCGCCAAGGAGGCGGCGCTCGCCCAGGTCGGTCAGGGTGCCGATGTGCTATTCGCCGAGCGCTTCGGGGTCATCGAGGCCGCGCAGGAGAACGACCTGGTCGCCATCGGCAACATGAGCGACCAGCAGGACCTGGCGCCGGAGAACGTGGCCACCAGCGTGACCTGGAACATGGCGCCGACCGTGGAATACGTCATCGACCAGGTAATCGCAGGCTCGTACACCGCCCAGGACCTCAAGGACTTCTCGATGGTCGGCAAGGGCGGCGCGGCACTCGCCCCGATCAACGTCGACGTGGTCGGCGGAATCCCGGACGACCTGGCCGCCCAGGTCGAGGAGCGCGAGGCGGAGATCATGGCCGGTACATTCCGGGTCGACATCAACGAGGGCACGCCGCCGGGCTCCGTAATCCCGGAAGCCTGACGACCCGGTCGGGTCCGACAGCCGGCGACCCGGCGTGACCGGCAACGCTCCGGCACTGGAGCTGCGCGGGATCACGAAGCGGTTCGGCGCGCTCCTCGCCAATGACGGCGTCGACCTTGACGTGCGCGGTGGCGAGGTCCACGCCCTGCTCGGCGAGAACGGAGCCGGCAAGACGACCGCCATGCGGATCGCCTATGGCCTGACCCGTCCCGATGACGGGGAGATCCTCGTCAACGGCAGGCAGCTGAGCGCGCGGTCGCCGCGCGATGCGATCGAGGCGGGCATCGGCATGGTGACCCAGCACTTCGCCCTCGTACGGCCGATGAGCGTTGCCGAGAACCTGGCCCTTGGCCGATCACGCGGAATGCGGCTGGACATCGGTCAGGCGGAGACGGCCGTGGCCGACGCGTCGCGGCGGTTCGGCATCCGGGTGGACCCCGGCGCCCGCGTGGCCGACCTGTCGATCGGCCAGCAGCAGAGAGTGGAGATCCTGAAGGCGCTGTCCAGGGAGTGCCGGATCCTCATCCTCGACGAGCCGACGGCGGTCCTGATCCCGAGCGAGGTCGAGTCGCTGTTCGCGACCCTCCGGTCGCTGGTCGCCGACGGCATGGCAGTCGTCTTCATCAGCCACAAGCTGGCGGAAGTGCGGGCCATCAGCGACCGCGTGACCGTCCTCCGCCGCGGTCGGCCGGTGGGCACGGTGGACGGCCAGACCGATGAGCAGGCACTGGCGAGCATGATGGTCGGCCGGTCCAGCTTCGGCGTGGAGCGCCCGGCCGATCAAGCCAAGCCCGATGCCGAGCCGGCCCTGCGTATTCGCGGCATTGGCCTCGCACGAGCGAATGGCGTCCCGGCGCTGACCGACGTCTCTCTCGATGTGCGAGCCGGCGAGATCCTGGGGGTTGCCGGGGTCTCGGGCAACGGACAGACCGAGCTGATGGAGGTGCTCTCCGGAATGCGCCAGCCGGATGGCGGATCCGTGACGGTGGGCGGGGTGGAGCTCGCCGGGGCCGATCCACTGCGGATCATGCGTGCCGGCGTCGGCCGCATCCCCGAGGACCGCCACGCGAGCCTGGTCGGTGACCTGTCGGTGGCCTACAACCTTGTCCTGGAACGGCTCGACGACTTCCGGAGCGGCGGGCGGATCGACGATCGGCAGATCCGGGGGCACGCGGAGGAGCTCATCGCACGCTTCGATATCCGCGCCCGGCCGGACGACGCGGTGGCGACCCTATCCGGCGGCAACGTGCAGAAGGTACTGCTGGCGAGAGTCCTCTCCCGGGATCCTCGGGTGTTGGTCGTCGCGCAGCCCACTCGTGGGCTGGACGTGGGATCCACGGATTACGTGCGATCCCAGCTCCTCGCCCGCCGCGCCGAGGGAGCCGCGATCCTCCTGGTCTCGGAGGATCTCGACGAGCTGCTTGACCTCTCGGACCGGCTCATCGTGGTCTACGAGGGACGCATCGTGGGCGAGATGGCCACGGCCGGAGCGGACGTCGATCGGCTCGGGATGTTGATGGCCGGGCGCGGGCAGGCGGCCTGATGCGGATCTCGCCGTGGGCAACGCCAGTGCTGGCGGTGTCGGCAATCCTGATCACGTTCGTCATCACCACCGGCCCGATCCTCCTCGCCGGCGCCAACCCGATCGAGGCTTACGCCCGCTTCGTCGTCATCCCGCTCACCTCACAGTTCACGCTCCTGGAGGTCCTCGTCACGGCGACGCCCATCCTGTTCACGGGGGCCGCGGTGGCGATCGCCTTCCGTGCCGGCTACTGGAACATCGGGGCTGAAGGGCAGCTGCTGCTCGGCGCCATCGCGGCCGCCGGCATCGGGCAGGTGGTCGGAGGAGTGCCGCCGCTGGTGGCCCTGCCGCTCATGATCGTGGGCGGCGCGATCCTGGGAGCGGCCTGGGCGCTCGTGCCCGCGCTCCTTCGGGTGCGGTTCGGGATCGACGAGGTCGTGACGACCCTGCTGCTCAATCCCGTCGCGTTGCTCCTTGTCAACGGTCTGCTGCACGGTCCGTGGCGGGACCCGGCCACCGGCTTTCCCGAGTCACCACGGATCGCGCCAGCGGCCGAGTTTCCGGCGCTCCTCGAACGCTCGCGGCTGCACCTCGGATTCATCCTGGCGCTCGCCGTCGTCGCGATCGCGTGGTACGTGCTGGCCCGCACGCCCGCCGGGCTGCGGCTGCGCGCCGCCGGCCTCAGCCCGCACGGCGCGCGCTTCGCCGGGATCAACGTTCCGCGCACCCTGCTCGCCGCGGCGCTGGTCAGTGGCGCGATAGCCGGCATCGCGGGTGTGAGCGAGGTGGCCGGCATCCAGAACCGGTTGACGAGCGGTCTGTCGCCGGGCTACGGCTACACCGGCATCGTGGTCGCCACGCTCGGCACGCTGACGATGCCCGGCGTGGCGCTGGCTGCCCTGTTCCTTGGCGATCTCACCGTGGGCGCAAGCTCGGCATCACGGGCGCTGGGCATCCCGTCCCAGCTCGGGGCAGTGGTACAGGGCGTGCTGCTGCTGACCACCGTCGCCTTGCTTGCGCTGCGGCGCCATCGGTTCCGTCCTGCCGATGGTTCGGATGAGGCCTCGTCCGCCGGGGACGTCGCGGCGGAGGCTCAGCCCGGATGACCTTCCTGGTCGACCTGCTGGCGGCGACCCTGCGCAACGCGACGCCGCTCGTCTACGGGACCGTCGGCGAGACGTACGCGGAGCGCAGCGGCGTCCTGAACCTCGGCATCGAGGGCACGATGTACGCGGGCGCCTTCGCCGGGTTCGCCACCGCCTGGGCCACCGGCTCCCTGCTCCTCGGCCTGGCGGCCGCCATCGCGGTCGGCATCCTGGCCGGCGCCGTGATGGGGCTCATGACCGTCACCCTCGGCGCGAACCAGCACGTATCGGGCATCGGGCTGACCATCGGCCTCATCGGCCTGTCCGAGTTTGCGAACCGCCTGATCTTCGCCGGCGGCGAGCTCCAGCGCATCGAGCCGATGTCGATCGTCAATCCGCTGGCGGCCATCCCCGGCCTGGGGCGGATCTTCGACCAGTACCTGCTGACCTGGGTCGCGTTCCTCGTGGTCGTGCCGGCCGCCTGGTGGCTGCTCCAGCGGTCAAGCTTCGGCCTCGAGGTCCGGGCGGTCGGCGAGAACCCCGAGGCAGCGGACGCGGCGGGTGTGAACGTGGCACGCACCCGTTACCTGGCGCTCATGATCGGCGGGGGGATGATGGCCATCGGCGGCGCCTTCATCACGCTCGCGCTGCTCGGCAGCTTCACCCTGGACATCATCGCCGGCCGTGGCTGGGTGTGCGTCGCGCTCGTCATCTTCGGGCGCTGGCGGATCGGCCGCGGAGTGATCGGCGCGCTCGTCTTCTCGCTCGTCTTCTCGCTGCAGTTCCGACTGCGGATCCTGCCGGGCTTCGGCGAGCTGCCGTTCGAGCTGCTGCTGGCGCTCCCATACCTCGTCGTCATCGGGGCGCTGGCGCTCTCCGGGCGCAACGTTGCCTATCCGGGCGCCTACCTCAAGCCGTACCGCCGCAGCTGAGCCGACAGGAGGACCGATGACCGTGCAGGACCGGGACCACGACTTCCTCGCCATCGCCATCGAGCAGGCCCGCATCGGCCGCGACGAGGGCGGGGTGCCGATCGGCGGTGCCCTGGTGGCCGATGGCCGCGTGCTGGGGGTCGGCCACAACCGTCGCGTCCAGGACGGCAGCGCCATCCGTCATGGAGAGACCGATGCCCTCGAGAACGCCGGCCGGCTGCCGGCATCGGTCTATGCCCGCTCGACGATGTACACCACCCTGTCGCCGTGCGACATGTGCACCGGCGCGATCCTGCTGTACGGGATCCCGCGGGTGGTGATGGGCGAGAACCGCACATTCGTCGGCGGCGAGGACTACCTGCGCGCACGGGGAGTGGAGGTCGTGAACCTGGACTCCGATGAGTGCGTGGAGCTGATGAACGCATTCATCGCCGCCCACCCGGACATCTGGAATGAGGACATCGGAGAGGAGTAGGCCCGGTAGGTGTTTGGCTGGGGCGGAAGGATTCGAACCTTCGATCTCCTGATCCAGAGTCAGGCGCCTTACCGCTTGGCCACACCCCAACGTGCGCCGCAAAGTCTACCAGAGGCCTCCTTGCGAACCCCGAGAGAGACTGGTGCCGATGGCACCGGCACTACGGCGAAGCACGAGTCCGTGGCGCGTCGTCATCGCGCCAAGCTCCGGCGCCGTGCTGGTGTGATCGGCACCGCGGCGCTGGACGCCCCTTGGAGGTTGCCAGATCTCGAAAGGGCAGGCGTTTCTTCGCCACAGTGCCACTGTGACCGGCACGTCCTTAGGGTGCATGCATCCCAACGGCGAATGAGGAATGGCGGGGTTGCGCGGGAGCCGCACCCAAGCCATCGGGCACACCATTGGTACAAGCAGAAATAGCCCACTCGGATGCTGTTCCGGTCAACGACGCGCGACTACCGTGCGAGCGTGGTTGAAGCACCGCAGCCTCGCGAATGGCGGCGATTCGGCTTCGGCGGCCCGCCGGAGCCGTGGTCACATGACGCCCATCGCGATCTCGATCGGCTGGCGACCTCCTACTACCTCGAGGTTCTCGAGGCGCGGCGCCAGCTGCGCGAGTCGGCGGACAGCGAGCTTCGTGGCAAGGTCGAGGAGATGTTCATGACCGCCACACGCCACAAGCACGAGATCGACTACACGCTGCGACACTGGGCGACCCCTGTCGAGCGGGCGCGCGTGTCCGATCGGCTTGGCTCGCTGATGCGGATCAGCCGTCGGTTGAAGACCCTGGCCGACGGTCCCTCCGGAGACGACTTCCTGCCCGACGCAGCCTGATCCCCGACCACCCTTAGACTGGGCCTATGGCCCGCTACCCCCTGACCTCCGATGTCCTCGCCGCGCGCCAACGACTGGCCAACGTGGCGCTGCGGACGCCGCTGGAACCGTCGCCACGGCTGGCCGAGGAGAGCGGCTGTGCCGAGGTACGGCTGAAACTGGAGCTCCTGCAGCCGACCGGCGCGTTCAAGATCCGAGGCGCCTTCAACAAGGTCGCGCTGATCGCCGCCGAGCAGCCGGAGGCGTGGCTGGTAACGGCCTCGTCCGGCAACCACGGGATCGCGGTCGCCAGCGCGGCTGCTCGGCACGGGATGCGCCTCACGGTCCTGGTGCCCGCATCGGTCTCGCCGGCGAAACTGGAGCGCCTGAGGGCGCTCGAATCGGACCGATGCGTGGTCGAGGTCTTCGGCCGCGAGTACGACGAGGTCGAGAACGAGGCGCGCCGGCGCCACGACGAGGGGATCGCCACCTACGTGGCACCGTACAGCGACCCGGACGTGATCGCCGGCCAGGCGACGGTGGCGGTGGAGGTGCTGGAGGACTGGCCGGAGTGCGACGCGTTGCTGGCGCCCATCGGCGGGGGCGGGCTGATCTCCGGCATCGGGCTCTGGGCCAAGGGCGTGAAGCCTGGCATGCGGCTGATTGGGGTACAGCCGACTGCCTCTCCGCCGATGTACGCCTACTTCGAGTCAGGCTCCACCAAGCCGATGCCGATCGCACCGACCCTGGCCGATGGCGTGGCTGGCAACATCGAGCGCGACTCCATCACCTGGAAGATGTGCAAGCAGCTGGTGGACGAGGTGGTCCTGGTCGACGAGGACCAGATCGGGAAAGCCATGACGTGGGCGATGCAGGTTCACCAGCTCGTGGTCGAGGCCAGCGCTGCGCTCTCGATCGCCGCGCTCCGGGCACAGCTCGGAGGCCTGGCTCGGCGCCGGGTGGCCGCCATTCTCACTGGGCGCAACGTCGACCTGGATACGCTCAAGGCCGTCCTCGCCCGATGACGCTGCTGGCTCTCCACGGCATCACCAAGGCCTTCGGCGGACGGCAGATCCTGCGCGGGGTCGATCTCGAGCTGCCCGATGGCGCTCGGCTCGGGCTGGTTGGGCCGAACGGCTCGGGCAAGTCGATTGTCAGCCACGATCGCTACTTCCTGGATCGGATGGCGGATCGCGTGGTAGAGGTGCGCGACGGCGGCGTGCGCTCGTGGATCGGCGGCTACAGCGAATGGCTGGCCCGCCGTCAGCCGGGCGAGGCGGCGCTTGCGGTCGGCGGTAGCATCGGCTCATGAGCGAGCAGCCAGCCGCCGAGGATCGGCCGGCCGAGGATCAGGCGGCCGATGAGCAGCCGCAGGCTTCTTCCCCGCCTGAGCCGCAGCAAGCGCCGTCATCGCATGCCGAGCCTCGGCGCGGCAGCGCGGGCACCGCCTGGCTCGGCGGCGTCCTGATCGTTCTGGGACTCGTCTTCCTGATCGGCCAGCTGTTCGACGTCGACTGGGCGGCAGCAGCGTGGCCGTTCTACGTGATCGCTCCTGGCCTTGGGCTGCTGGCCTTCGGCCTCACCCAGCGACGTGGTTCGGGACTGGCGATCGCGGGCAGCATCGTGACCATGGTCGGGCTGGTGCTCCTCTACCAGAACTCGACCGACCACTGGGAGAGCTGGGCGTACGCCTGGGCGCTGGTCGGGCCCGGCGGCAGCGGCCTGGGCATGCTGCTCTACGGCACCCGCATCGCCAATCGGCGGATGGCGCGTGACGGCTTCTGGCAGATCCTGACCGCCATCGGCCTGTTCCTGGCGGGCTTCATCTTTTTCGAGGCGATCATCGGCATCAGCGGGCGCCGGCTGCCGATCCCCGATTGGATCCTGCCGGCCGCGGTGATCGCCATCGGCGTGATCGTCCTGATCCGCGGCATCACCTCGCGCGGAGCGTCGGCCGACGAGCCGAGCTCATCATCGGGCACCGCCTCCGGATAGCGGGGTCCTGACGGCGCCTATCCTTAGGGCCGATATGCCAGCTGCCGATCCGCAGGAACCAACGCCGGTCGACCGCACGCTCGACGAGGTCAACGCCGTCAACGCCGGCTACGTGGCCGAGCTCTACGAGCAATACCGCCGCGACCCGTCGTCGGTCGAGGGTGAGTGGCGAGCGCTGTTCGACAGTGGCGCGGCCGGGTTCGCGCCGAGCGGCGCGCCGCCTACTGCGAGCACGGAGCAGGGTAACGGCGCGGGCGCCCAGGCCGAGCAACAGCCCACCGCCGCCCAGCCGGGGTCACAAGCTCCCGCGACACCGGCGACCGCGCCAGCACCGGCGACCACGCCAGAACCGGCGACCGCGCAGTCGGTTCCGCCGGGAGCGACGCCGATCAAGGGCCCCGCTGCGCGCCTGGCCGCCAACATGACCGCGTCCCTGGCGGTGCCGACCGCGACCAGCTTCCGCGAGATCTCGACCGCGACGCTCGAGACGATGCGGGGCGCGCTCAACGCGCAGCTCGCTCCCACCAAGATCAGTTTCACCCACCTGATCGGCTGGGGAATCGTGCGTGCCGCCAGCGAGCAGCCGGTCATGACGCACGCCTACCTGGACTCCGACGGGGCCGCCTACCGGATCGACCCTGGCGCGGTGAACCTGGGACTGGCCGTTGACGTCGAGCGAGCGGATGGCAGCCGCTTCCTGGTGGTACCGGTCATCCGCGGGGCGGATGGCGTGGAATTCGCCGAGTTCCACGCTCGCTACGAGGAGCTGGTCGCCAAGGCGCGAGCCGGCAAGCTGGCGCCGGACGACGTCACCGGCGCGACGATCACACTCACCAATCCCGGAACGCTTGGCACGAGCGCCTCGGTACCGCGGCTGATGCCCGGCCAGGGCACCATCGTGGCCACCGGCGCCATCCGCGGATCCGGTGAGCAGCGGTCGATGACGCTGACCTCGACCTATGACCACCGGGTCATCCAGGGAGCGGAATCAGGCTCCTTCCTGGGTCGCGTCGACGGCCTGCTGCAGGGGAAGGACGACTTCTACGGTGATCTCTTCGCGGCGCTCGGCGCCTCCGTGCCGACCGAAACATCGACGCAAGCGACCCCAACGCCGGAACCGGGAACGGCCGCCGCCGGGGCGGATCCCAAGGCGGTGGCGGCGGCGGTCGCGCTGGTGCGGGCCTATCGGTCCTTCGGTCACCTGGCCGCCAGGCTGGACCCGCTGGGCAGCGACCCGCCGGGCGACCCGGCCCTCAACCCCGACCGACTGGGCCTCACGCCCGAGGTAATGGCGGCCATTCCCGCCGAGCTGCTGCGCATCGCCGTGCCGGGTGCCACGCTGGCCGAGGCGCTCCCCCAGCTGCAGGCGACGTACTGCGGGTCGATCGCGTACGAGGTTGAGCACATCGCCAGCCACGAGGAGCGCGAATGGCTGCGGCGCGTCATCGAGTCCGGTGAGCACCGCCGGCCGTTGACGCCGGAACGGCAGCGCAGCCTGCTCGAGCTGCTTTCCGCCGTAGAGGGCCTCGAGCGCTTCCTGCATCGGGCTTACCTCGGGCAGAAGCGGTTCAGCATCGAGGGCCTGGACGTGATGATCCCGATGCTGGACCAGGTGCTGGCGGACGCGGCGGAGTCGGGTACCGGCCAGGCGGTGATCGGCATGGCCCACCGTGGGCGTTTGAACGTGCTGGCCCACATCGTGGGCGTCAGCTACGAGGCGATCCTGGCCGAGTTCGAGGCCGGACGGGCCGGCACCGATGCCCGCGCGCCGCGCGGCGGGTCGGACGACGTCAAGTACCACCTGGGGGCCGACGGCACACATGCCACCGCCTCCGGTCGCGAGGTGCACGTCACGCTCTCGCCGAATCCCAGCCACCTGGAGGCGGTCAACCCCGTGGTCGAGGGGCGCGCCCGGGCCCAGCAGACAGACCGCTCGGCCGCGATGCCGAAGGTCGACCCGGACGGCACGCTGCCGATCCTGATCCACGGCGACGCTGCCTTCGCCGCGCAGGGTGTGGTGGCCGAGACGTTCAACATGGCGCGCCTCGAGGGCTATTCGACCGGCGGCACCGTGCACCTGATCGCCAACAACCAAGTCGGTTTCACGACCGGGCCCGATGAAGGTCGCTCGACGGTTTACTCCTCCGACCTGGCCAAGGGCTTCGACGTGCCGATCATCCACGTCAACGCCGACGATGCCGAGGCGAGCCTGGCGGCGGCCCGGCTGGCGATGATGTACCGGCAGCGCTTCCACGCGGACGTGGTGATCGACCTGGTCGGTTACCGCCGTTACGGCCACAACGAGGGCGACGACCCGGCGTACACGCAGCCGGTCATGGCCAAGCAGATCGCCGAGCAATCGACGGCGCGCGAGCAGTACGCGGCGAAGCTGGTGGAGGCCGGCGTGCTGTCAGCCGAGGAGGCCAATGCCACCGCCACAGCCGTTGCCCGCGACCTGGCCACGCGCCAGGCGGCGGTGCGAAAGCAGCACGCCGAGCCGCAGCTGGACCGCGGCGCGGAGGCACTGACGCCGGAGGAATCCTCGGAGCCGGAGACCGCGGTCGACGCCGATGCGCTGCGCAAGCTGGACGAGCAGCTGCACTCGTGGCCGGACGGGTTCCACGTCAACCCGAAGCTGGCCAAGCAGCTGCAGAAGCGGCGCGCTGCCCTCGACGCCGACGATGGGCGACTGGAGTGGGCGCACGCCGAGGCGCTGGCCCTGGGGTCGCTGCTGGTGGAGGGCACTCCGATCCGCCTCACCGGCCAGGACACGGTGCGCGGCACCTTCAGCCAGCGGCACCAGACCCTGTGGGACACGCAGACCGGCGAGCCCTATACCCCGATTCACCACCTGGCCGGCGGCGCCGCATCGTTCGAGCTGCACAACAGCCCGCTCTCCGAGTACGCGTCCGTCGGCTTCGAGTACGGCTACGCGGTCACCGCCCCTGAGACGCTGGTGCTGTGGGAGGCCCAGTACGGCGACTTCGTCAACGGGGCCGAGATCATCATCGACCAGTTCATCATCGCCGGCCTGGCCAAGTGGCGGCAGACGTCGCGGCTGACCCTGCTGCTGCCACACGGCTACGAGGGATCCGGACCGGAGCACTCGTCGGCACGGCTGGAGCGTTTCCTGGCGCTGGGCGCGGAGGGCAATATCCGGGTCTGCTATCCGACCACGCCGGCGCAGTACTTCCACCTGCTGCGCCGCCAGGCTCGCCATCCCGACCTGCGCCCGCTGGTCGTGATGACCCCCAAGTCGTTGCTACGCCTGCCGGAGGCGTCGTCGAGGCTGGCCGACCTGACCGCCGGCGCCTTCGCATCGGTCCTGGATGACCCGATGACGGCTGAAGAGGCGAAAGCCGCGGCGATACGGCGAGTCATCATCTGCAGTGGCAAGGTCTATTACGACCTGACCGGGTCGGACGAGCGCCCCGCACATGCGGAGCTGGCGATCGTCCGCGCAGAGCGCCTCTACCCCTTCCCCACCGCGGAGCTGGAGGCTGTGCTGGGGCGCTACCCGAACGTCGAACGGGTGGCCTGGGTGCAGGAGGAGCCGCGCAACATGGGGGCGCGCAAGTTCGTGCTGCCCAAGATCCGCCACCTGGTCCCGTTCAAGATCCCGCTGGGCGACATCAGCCGACCGGAGCGCTCGCGCCCGGCCGAGGGCTACCCGGCGGCCCACGCCGTTGAGCAGGCACGCATCGTCAACGAGGCGCTGACCAGCTAGGCCCGCGCGTCACGCTGCAGGCTGCCGTAGCCCCCGGCCGCGAGGCCGATCAGCAGGCCGGCGCCAATGGCGACGTAGGGCGTCGCCTGGGCAAGGGGCAGCAGCGCGTAGCTCACCAGTAGCATGGCCACGCCGACGCCGAGCATCAGGCCTCCGAAGATGCCCGCCAGCCAACGACCACGGGCGGCAACCGCCACCAGCACAAGGCCGACCAGCAGCAGGGCGAGGCTGAGCGTGAATGGCAGAGTGGCGACGGAGTCGCCGACCATCCGGATCCAGCCACTGCCACGGCAGGACTCGTCGGCGCCGGCGACCTGGCCGGAGATGAAGAGGACGCCGCTGAGGCGGAACGGCATCGTCTCGCTGATGCGCAGCGTGCCGTCGACGGTGCCGGTGTCGGTGCCCCGCAGCACGGAGGGCAATCCGTAGACATCGATCTGCCAGAGGCCGCCGGCCGGGATATCGGCGCTGCGCGTCCAACCGATGGAGCCGTCCCAGGCGACCCACAGCGGGTCCTGCTGCGTGGCATCCCCGGATCCGCCGATCGCCTCGTCGATCTGGACGCCCGCCGCGTCATAGGAGACGAGCGTGAGCTGGCAGCCGGCCACGGGAAAGGCCGTGGCACCTGGCGGGTGGAGCAGCGCAGCCATCAGCAGCAAGCCGGTGCCTGCCGGGGCCGCGAGGCCGCGCCACTGTGCGCGTATGCCGATTCGCTCCTCAGTCGTACGCCCACGTCCCCCTTGGGCAGCTGGCTCGATGACGCCCGCCCCCTGCGATCCTACGGTGCCTGCGCCCCGGCACGCGCCCGTGTTTTTCGTACTCGAGTCAAGCTTCTCTATACTCGGCGTCAATGTCAGCCCCGCCCCTGCTCGAGCGCTACCGCTCCCTGCTCGCCGCTCCCGAAGAGCGGCTGCCGCTGACGCTGGGTGAGGGCGGAACGCCGCTCATTCACGCGGCACGGCTCGGTGGCGAGCTCGGCCTCGACCGGCTCTTCCTGAAGTTCGAGGGCACCAACCCAACCGGCAGCTTCAAGGACCGCGGCATGGTCCTGGCGGTGAATCGAGCGGTGAATCGCGGGGCGGCCGCCGTCGTCTGCGCCTCGACGGGGAACACCAGTGCCTCAGCTGCCGCCTACGCTGCCGCAGCCGGGCTGCCCTGCCACGTGGTGCTGCCCATCGGCAAGGTGGCGCGCGGCAAGCTGGCGCAGGCCGTGGCCGCCGGCGCGCGATTGGTGATGGTCGACGGAAATTTCGACGAGGCGCTGGCTGCCGTCCGAAGGCTCGGCGAGGAGGGGGCCGCGGCCGTCGTCAATTCCATCAACCCGGACCGACT
>CBFGSY010000016.1:0-26322 GCA_965651545.1 uncultured bacterium
GACGGCACCAAGCTCTTTGATCCGCTTCCTGGCTGGGCGCTGGTCGAGATCGAAGCGGGCGGGAAGCCGCCTCCGCGTCGGATCGTGGTGCGCCCGCCGGCCAAACGCCGCTGATCGGTCCCCGGACATCGGCCGCTATGCTCGGCGGGTGACGGCTGCCCCACCTCAATCCGACCCCGCGCGAGCGGTCGAGCGGACCTACCTGGTCCTTACCCTGCTTACCACGCTGGCCTCGTCGTTCATCTGGGGCATCAACACCATCTTCCTGCTCGACGCGGGGCTCACCAACGCCGAGGCCTTCGCAGCCAACGCGTTCTTCACCGCCGGGATGGTCATCTTCGAGGTGCCGACCGGCATCGTGGCCGACACGCGCGGCCGCCAGTTCAGCTACGTGCTCGGCACCGCCACGCTCCTCGTCTCCACGCTCCTGTACCTGCTGATGTGGCAGGTCGATGCTCCGCTGTGGGGATGGGCCATCGCCTCCATCCTCCTTGGCCTGGGCTTCACCTTCTTCTCCGGCGCTACTGAGGCGTGGCTGGTGGACGCGCTGGCGGCGACCGGCTTTCAGGGCCACCTGGAGCACGTGTTCGGCCGGGCGCAGACGGTGGGCGGCGTGGCCATGCTGCTGGGCACCGTGGCCGGTGGCTTCGCGGCCCAGCTCACCAACCTGGGCGTGCCCTACATCATCCGGGCAGCGATGCTGGGCGTGTCCCTGCTGGTCGCGCTGCGCTTCATGCGGGACATCGGCTTCGTGCCGCAGCGCGGGGTTGGGCCGGTGCAGGCGGTAGCCACCGTCGTGCGCGGCTCGATCGACGGCGGATTCCGTAATCCCCCGGTCCGGTGGCTGATGCTCTCCATCCCGTTCACCGCCGGCACCGGGATCTACCTCTTCTACGCTGCGCAGCCATACCTGCTGGAGCTGTATGGCGACCCGACCGCCTACAGCATCGCCGGCCTTGCGGCGGCCATCTTCGCCGGCGTCCAGATCGCCGGCGGCCTGCTGGTGCCCTGGGTGCGCCGCATCTTCCGGCGCAGGACCGATGCGCTGCTCGGTGGCGGGATCGTCAACATCGCCTTCCTGGCCGTCCTGGGCCTGGAGCCCGGTTTCGTGGTGGCGTTGCTGCTGCTGGCGGCCTGGTCCTTCGTCTCGGCGGTGACGCGACCGATGCGACAGGCCTTCCTGAACGGCGTGATCCCGTCCGAACAGCGCGCGACGGTCCTCTCGTTCGACTCGCTGATGGGCTCGGCGGGCGGGGTCGTCGCGCAGCCGATCCTCGGCCGCGTCGCCGACGTCAGCACCTACGCCAACTCGTACCTGGTGTCAGCCGGCATCCAGCTGGCGGCCCTACCCTTCGTGCTGCTGGCCCGCCGCGAGAACGCCCCTTCCGACCCGATCGACGCCGTGGCCGCGCCCGAAGAAGAGGCGGCCTGAACACGGCGCCGCCCAAGCACCACGCGGTCGGATGCAGCCGATACCCGTCAGCCGCGCATGCGGTGCACGTTAGCCAGGTTTCGTCATCGGAAAAGGGGTGTTTATCCGTTCGGCGAGCGTGAGCGCAGCCACCCCGAGAGGCGTTGGCCTCCTTTGAGGCGCCGAGTGCTCACTGGATGCGCGGGTGACGAGTCAAAGGTCCGATTAGCGGATAACGCGCTCCCCATGGCCGCGTGACAGGACGCGGCCAGGGACGCGCCTAGCTGGGTTCGACGCGCAGGGACACAACCTCGGTCTGCTGCTGCTTTCCCTTCAGGTCCAGCTGGCGCCGCGGAAGCGTCGGGTCGATGCCGGCAGCCGTCGCCGCATCGGTCGTGACCAGGATCTCTCCAGGCTCCGCGATCGCAGCGAGGCGCGCTGCCACGTTGACCGAGTCTCCCAGGACCGTCAGCGCAACAGCCGATCCCTCACCGACGGCGCCCATCCAGGCGGCGCCGGTGTGCACGCCGGCACCGAGCGGAGCCCACGGCGTCCCACCGGGCCGGTTGCCAGTGGCGCTCATCAGCCTGCGTGCCGCGTCGACCGCGCGGGCGGCATGCATTTCACCAGACAGCAACGGGGCGAAGGTCGCCACCACCTCGTCGCCAACGAACTTGTCCAGGAAACCGTCGTGTTCGAACACCGCATCGGCCGATACGTTGTAGAACCGGTCGATCAAGGCCCGGTACTCGCTTGGCGGCATGATCTCCGCCAAGCTGGTGGAGCCACGGATGTCGGCGAAGAGCAACGACAGCGTGATCTCGGCTCCGCCATGGTGCTCGGATATGAATGTGAAGCACTTGTTGCAGACGTTGGGGTTGTTCGCGGCCGGTCGCTTGCCGATAGCCGGCATGAGGGGTGCACCGATGCCGGCGAATGGAGCTGCGCACAGCCGGCAACGGGGGTTGCTCGGGAGGCGCCGATAGATCTCGCGATTCCGCCGCTCGCGCGGGGACCCATGCGTCAGGAAGTCGCGCCAGAACTCCTCGTTGGCCTCTGGCAGTGGCTTATCGGTCATCGATGGCCAGCTCATAGAGCTGCTCTGCCTCCGGAAGCCCTCGCAGCCGGTGCTGGCCAAGGTCCCGCAAGCTGGCGCCGGACGGCAGCTCATCGGCCATCGCGCGCTGTGCGGCGCGTGAGATGACGATCTGGCCGCCCACGCCGGCGGCGGCAACGCGGTTGGCCGCATGGACGGCGACGCCGACATAGCCGTGGTCGGTGAGCGTCGGACGGCCGCTGTGAATGCCGGCGCGGACCCTGACGCGGAACCCTTCCGGCCAGGCATGCGCGTCGAAGGCACGCTGGATGGCCACCGCTGCATCGGCGGCCGAGGCTGACCGCTTGAAGACCGCGAAGAACTCGTCGCCGCGGGCGTCGACCTCGCGGCCGCCCGTGCGACTCACCTCGTTGCGGATGATGCGCCGCGAATCGGCGAGCACAGGTGCCCATCGGTCCCCAAGTCCGTGGACCAGCCCGGTCGAATCCTGGATATCGGTGACCAGGAAGGTGACTGCGCCGGTCGGGAGGCTGCGCGGCCCGGTGGCGCGGAACTGGCCGTCAATGAAGCCGACCGGCACGATGCCGTATTTCTTGGCCGCACGTAGCAGCCTGCTCCGCGCCCGATCTCGCGCCTCGTCACTCTCGAAGACCACCTGGCTGAAGCGCGCGAGAGCGTTCCGGACGTGCGGCTCGTCATTGATCGGCAGGCGTCGCCGGCCACTCGAGTCGACGTAGGCGAAGGCGCTGTCGCGCAGCTCCCTGCGCTTGCCGGACTTCAGGATTGCCACTGGAGAGATGGTATCGCTGCGCTGGAAACTTGACTGGTGGCGCTACGGTTAGGGTCGAGCCGTCGTGCTCCGGCGCTTAGGGGCGATACGTATCGGGAGAGCTGCGAGATGAACCCGATGGCGCTGCGCGACCTGGCGATCCTCCTCACCCTGGCCCTGCTGTTCGTCTTCGTCCTGCTGGCGCTGCGCGCCACGCAGCCACCGGAGCGCCGTCGTCGCCACTGACACGTGAGCCGCGCCGCCCTACCGGGTCCCCGGGCGTGGAAGGGCCGCTGCGGTAGGAAGGACGATGATCAACCAGCGTTCGTCCGATTCAGGATCCAGCTCCACGTTGACGTTGCCGAAGGCCCGCGTCGCACCCGCCTCGGCGTGCCGCAATGACCACCCATCGAGCGCGTTTCGCTGATCCACCGGTACCACGAATCCGGCGACGGCGGCTGTCAGGAACGCGGCCGACTCTGGCGAGTATCCGTCGGCGACGCCGACGAGCTGAGTGACTCCCTGGGTGTCGGCCTGGATCCCGACTCGCAATCTCCCTTGGTTCCCAGCCTCATCACCGCGACAGATCCATTCAGCAACCTGGGGTGATGGATCCGCCGGGCCGACGCAGTCCATTGCGTGCTTCTCGAAGTGATTGCGGGCCTCGCCCAGGGCCAACGGAAAGTGAGGGTTGAGCGCCGGCCCATTGGACGAAGGCTCTGCAAGGGGTGTGCCACATGCACTCGTCACAACGAGGACGGCTGCGACGCCCATGAGTCCTCGCGCGGACCAGGCCAACCTGCCAGACCCTTACTGGTGCCCGATGCGTCCGGCGGGCATCAACAGCAGCACGATCGCAGCCGCGATGAGCGAGGTGGCGATGCCGATCACGAACGTTGCCCCGGTCCCGATCGAGAAGGCGGTGTAGATCGCGTTGACCATGGCGCCGATGAACGGTTCCACCAGCGCCCGGAACTGATCCGGGACCTGCGCCAGCAATGCCGTCCCGAAGTCGCCGCCGACCGACGTGACCTGGTTGAAGTTGAAGCCGCCGCCAGATCCGAACTGGCTCGAGATCTGCGCCGGGACGCCGGCCGCCTCCATCTGGCGCGGCATCTCCTCCACGAACACGGATCCGAAGATGGAGCCGGTGACCGCCAGGCCAACCGTCCCGCCAACCTGCTGGAACAGCGTCAGGCTGCTCGTCGCCGATCCCAGAGAGCGGACCGGTACCGCGTTCTGCACGGCGAGGGTGAAGACGGCGAACGTCGGACCGACACCGATGCCGGTGATCGCCATCCATAGCCACAGCAGCGCGATCGGCGTATCAGGCCGGACGTTCGTCAGCAGGAAGAGGCCGAAGGCGCTGACGAGCAGGGAGATGATGGTCAGGGTCTTGTAACGACGCACACGGGCCACGATCTGGCCGGTGGCGATCGCCGACACGATCAGCCCGAGCAGCAAGGGCAGGATCTGGTAGCCGCTCTCGGTGGCCGAGGTGCCGAGCACGAACTGGAACCAGCGCGGCAGGAAGACGACCGCGGCGAAGAAGCCGATGATCGCGAAGAAGAAGGCGAGCACGCTGGCCGTGAAGGTCTGGATGCGGAACAGGCCGAGCGGGACGATCGGCTCCTTGGCGCGGGACTCGACGAACACGAAGACCACCGCCAGCACCAGGCCCACGAGGATGAGCCCGCCCACGTCGAGATCGGTCCATTCGCCGAACTGCTTGTTGGTGAAGCCGATGAGGATCGGCACCAGGGCGGCAATCAGAAAGGCAGCGCCCAGGTAGTCGATGTGCCGATCGACCCCCGCCTCGTGGTGTGTCGGCAGCACGCGCCAGATGACGTAGAGGACCACCGCGCCGATCGGCACGTTCACGTAGAAGATCCAGTGCCAACCGATGGTGTCGGTGATGATGCCGCCGATGGCCGGGCCGACCAGCGTCGAGATCCCGAATACCGCACCGAAGTAGCCCTGGTACTTGCCGCGCTCGGACGGCGCGAAGATGTCGCCGATGATTGCCAGCGCAATCGGGAACAGCGCGCCAGCACCCAGGCCCTGCAGCCCGCGGAAGGCGATGAACATCGCCATGTTCTGCGAGAGGCCGCACAGGATCGACCCCAGCAGGAAGACGCCGACGCCGAAGATGAATATCGGCCGCCGGCCGAAGATGTCGGAGAGCTTCCCGTAGATCGGGCCGCTGACGGTGGCGGTCAGCAGGTACGACGTGAAGGCCCACGTGTACACGTCGTTCCCCTGCAGGTCGGTGAGGATGACCGGCAGCGCGGTCCCCACGATTGTCTGGTCGAGCGCCGCCAGAAAGATCCCCAGCAGGACGGCGATCAGGATCTCGATGCGTTCGCGGTGCGGCAGCTCGATCGGTGCGCGGTCGTGCTCATTGACGGCAGGCTGGTTGGCAGCAGGCTGGGTGGCAGCAGGAACTGGCGCGGCGGTCATGGACGGTTGGACTCCGTGAAGGGTGAGATGGGAAGCGCCTGCTCGGCACGGCGACGAGCGCTTGCAGGGCGCTGGAACAGTCTACTAGTTCAACGTCAAGAGAATGTCAGGGACGTGCGGCGTCTTGGATGCCCAGTCATTGTGCTTGAAGATGTTGCCAAAACCTGTCCTGAATTTGGGTCCCCGCATGAGTCTTGGGCTGGCCGGAATCATGCAGACATGTGGGGGGCGTGACCCCTGATCACAACAAGGCGATCGCCGAGCGGTTCATCCAGGAAGTCTTCGTCGAAGGCAACGAGGCAGCGGCCGATGAGTTGGCCGCGCCCGACTTCACGCCGCACAGCTGGGGCCAGATGCCGCCCGGCGTGGAGAGCCTGAAGGCGGCCCAGAGGCGCGTCAAGGCAGGCCTCTCCGATGCCCGAATGACGATCGAGGACGTGATCGCCGAGGGCGACAAAGTCGCCGTGCGACTGACCTCCCACGGCCGGCACAGCGGCGAATTCATGGGAATGCCGCCATCCAACCGGGAATACACGATCTCGGAGATCCACATCTTCCGGATCGAGGACGGGAAAGTTGCCGAGCACTGGCGTGATGCCGACATGCTCGGCCTGATGAAGCAGATCGGCGCGGATGCCGATGAAAGTGAGATGCCTCGTGCGTCCTGACACTCCGCGACGCCGGGTGATCCGGCAGCTGATTCGGCGCCTGAAGGGCACCGAGGATCACCACGTCCGTCGCTTCGCGCTTGCCCTCAAGGGCGAGCTTTCGGCGCTGGAGCCCGTCTTCGGGAAGCGCCGCGGCCTGCACGGCAGCCACTGACCGCCGCAACCACTGACCTGCGGTAGCGGGGGGTCAGGCGATGAGCTCGTCCAGGATCGGGCCGATCGAGTCGACCACCAGCGTCAGGTGGCCATGCTCGGGGTACAGGTGCGGACAGGCGGAGCCGCAGTTCGCCGCCAGCCACTGGCCGTGGGCGTAGGGCACCATCTTGTCGTGCCCACCCTGCCAGATGTGCACGGGAACTCGGATGTCCCCCAGCTCGAAGCCCCACGGCCGGTTGAACGCCATGTCGTCATCGAACCAGCCCCAGTAGCCGTTGCGCAGTCCCTCGCGCGAGCTGGCGGCCACGTCCTCGGCGAAGTCACCGGTCAATGAGCCCCGATCGACGTCATCAATGAGCCCACCGAACGCGTCAGCCACCTCCGCCCCGGTGATGTCTCGCCACTGCGGCCAGGCACGCTCCTTGAAGGCGATCAGCGCTTCAGGTCCCTCCAGCGAGGCGCCGAACTCCTCGATGTTCTCCGGCCCCATCCCCTCGAACCAGTCGATCCCCTCAGCCGGATAGGGCGCCACGCCCCCCATGGTCGCCGCCGCCACGATCCGCTCCGGTAAGCGCGCGGCCACCGCCATGGCGTGCGGCCCGCCGCCCGACCAGCCGAAGGCGTAGGCACGCTCCGCCCCCAGCCAATCGAGGACCGCCGCGGCATCGTCGGCCACGTCCGCGATCGACCGTCCGGCCTGACGGGTCGAGTCCCCGTAGCCGGGCCGACTCCAGGCCACGTAGCGCAGGCCGCGATCGGTGATGGCGCTGACCATTCCCGCCGACGCGACGCCCGACGACGGCGTCCCGTGAAAATAGAGGAGCGGCATATCCTTGGGCCGTCCCTCCACGAAGACATCCAGCTGCCTGCCGTCCGGCAACGTCAGGTGGGTGACATCGCTCATGGCCGAAGCATAGACTCCGCCCATGGGCGCCGACTGCTGCAAGCCGGACTACAACCTCCATTTCGACGCCGAGAGCGCGCGCAAGGACCTGCTCTCCTACCGTGCCAACGGACCGGACGGGTCGACCCAGCGCCTGCTCGACGTCCTCATCGGGGAGGACGTCAGCGGGGCGAGCCTGCTGGACATCGGCGGAGGCATCGGCATCGTCCAGCTGGAGCTGCTGACGGCCGGGGCAGCCCGCGCCGTGGACGTGGACGCATCGGATCCATACCTGGCCGTGGCCGAGTCTGAGGCGCGTGACCGAGGATTCGGTGACCGCACCAGCTACCGCCACGGCGACTTCGTGGACCTGGCCGATGAGATCGAGCCGGCCGACGTGGTCACGCTCGACCGCGTCATCTGCTGCTATCCCGACGTCCGCTCGCTGGTCAGCAGCTCGGCCCGTCACGCGATGCGGCTCTATGGCCTGGTCTATCCGGTGGACCGATGGTGGACGCGCGCTGCCGCGCGCGTCATGAACTTCCTCGACCGCCTGAGCCGCAGCGACTATCGGATGCACGTCCATCCGCAGCCGCTCGTCGATCAACTCATCCGGGAGGCTGGTCTGGAGCCGCGCTACCGGCACACCGGCATGATCTGGCAGACGGCGGTGTACGCCAGGGTCAGCCGCGCGCTCTAGCGATCTTCCGCGTCCTGCTCCGGGACCGGGCGATACTCGACGGTGCCGATGGGCTCGTGGTCGAGCGCGTAATCGCGCTCCCAGTTGGTCGGCGACCGCTGGGCGGGCGCGCGGGGAGGCGCCGCCACCTCGCCCGAGGAGTCCGGCAGGAGCAGGAGGCGGGCCTCGGTCGACCTTCGCCGCCGGTCGCGCAGGATGGCGAAGATGCCGATCAGCGTCAGCGCCCCGATCGCGACCAGTCCGCCACTGATGATCGTGATCAGCTGCTGGTCGCCATCGCTGCCGATTCCACCTGCCAGTGGCCGGTCGGTCGGCTCCGGGGTTGCCCTGCCCTGCCCGGAGGCAGGCCGCCGCGTCTCGCGCGGAGAAGCGGCCTGTGAGCGAGGCGGACGCTCGCTGGCAGAGGGGCGGCGCGATGGGCGTGGCGGCCTGGGCTCGGTCGTCTGTGGCGCGGCGCTGGGTAGCGGCGCCTGGGTCGGGACCGCAGTGGCTCGAGGGGTCGGTCGTGACGTGGGCCTGGGCGTTGGCCTGGGCGTTGGCCTGGGCGTTGGCCTGGGCGTCGGCCTGGGCGTTGGCCTTGGCGTGGGCGTGGCAGCCGGAGTGATGGTGACATCGGGGCCGTCCAGGCTCGGATTATTCCCCTGGGCACTGGCCTGGAAGAGGACGGACCACGTGCCTGCCGGCAGCTTGGCGCTGCCGCGGTAGCGTCCATTCGCCGGCGAGCCCGAGGACAGCGACAGCGGCACCACCACGTTCCCGACCGTTGCGGTGACGCTGGTCGGCTCGTGCCCTCGCGAGCTCTCGTAGCGGACCGAGAAGGTGATCGCGGTGCGGGTGGTGCCGCCAGCAGGGTCCACGCCGGGGTTGAGCAGCTGGTTCGGCTGCGCCGCGCTTGAGGGTCGCGAGAAGCTGAAGAGGAGCACGACCACGGCGGCCGCCCCAGCCGCCTGGCGCCAGAGGGTGCGATTGCGACCTCGCACCTCCCGCTCGGACGTCATCGGCGCAGGATGGGTCAAACGCGGACCGCGTGTCCACGGCTTTTCGCATTGCTCGTCAGACGGCCTCCGCGTAACGCTCCGGCTGGCGCCCGCGGCGTGAGACGAGCCACTCGACGTCCCTCCCGGCCAGGACGGCGGGCCAGTCGATCAGCGCCGCCAGCCGCTCCCCGACGTCCCGCAGCGCGACCATCTCCCCGGCGTTGTCCAGCGGGAAATCACGCTCCAGCCTGACGTCGGTCCGGTAGAACGTGGCCTCCCGGAAATGACGGTGGACCAGCTCCGTCTGCTGCTCGCCCGGCGAGCGCAGCAGCTCCGCCAGCAGCCAGCCGAGCCAGCTGTAGATCCACGTCGGCCGAGGCCGATCCAGGAAGTGACCGGTGCCTATCGAGACCACGATCGTATTCGCCGGTTCGTATCGCTCCATGTAGCCGAACGCCTCGACGCATGCCTGGTAGACGGGATTGCCGGCCACGCCGGTGCCGCCGTCCACCATCGGTCCCTCCTGCTCGAAACCACGGATGGTCCACGGCGCGAAGAAGGTCGGCGCGGCCGCAGTGGCCGTCAGGCAATCGGCCAGGCTCAGGCTGCCGGTTCGTCCCGCGTTGGTTGGCTGGTCCTTGACGAAGTACCACTGGTGCCCATCCGTCAGGCCCTTGGCCGTGATCATGATGTCGACCGGCATATCGTTCAGCCGCCACTCCGCCGCCTCCTCGCTTGCAAGCTCTTCGCTGATGAACCGATGCAGCCGCTCCACGTCGTACATGCGCCCTGTGAAGATCCGCCGCAGCGTGGAGATGACGGGCACCTTGGTGAACAGCTTCGGAGCGCGCTCGACGTACATCTCCACGATCCGCTGCGCCGGCACCCCGGCCGCGACCGCCGCCGCGATCAACGCGCCGGTTGAGGTGCCGGCAACGAAGTCGAAATGGTCCCTGGTTCGGCCACCGGCCTCTTTCTCGAGCGATGCCACAGCAACGGCCGGGATCACTCCGCGCACGCCTCCCCCATCGATCGCCAGGATCCGCCGCGTCATCGCCCGAGCCTACGCGCATTCCCGACAGCTCGGGCGTCGTGGGCGGCGAGCTGTTCTCTTATCGGGCCATTCATCACCCGAAGGCGCGCCCAGGCGTCAGATTGCCGATCTATGAGGCCATGCCGAGCGGGAGACGACAAGAACTTCGTCGTCCACGCTCACCGGTGCCCGATAGATGAGCCGAATCGCTCCCGGATCGGGCGTCATGTGAAGAATTGCCCGATGTATCGGCACAATGTCGGCGCGGCGGTGACAGCTCGAGCCTACCGCTGTCCGGGCCCCGAACCGGCCGAATTCGCACCGGAGCAGCACGAACTGGCGAACCGGCGCGTTGGGAACGTCCGAATTCAGACCCGACGCGAACGTGGGCGCTTCAGGGCGGCCTCTGTACGAACCGTGCGCACCCGGTACGAATCTGAACCTTTCCCGTGGGTTGAGCTATTCCCGCGCCGGGTCCAGCTTCAGGGCCGCCGAGTTGATGCAGTAGCGCAGCCCGGTGGGGTTCGGCCCATCGTCGAAGACGTGGCCCAGGTGTCCACCGCAGGTCGCGCACAGCGCCTCGGTGCGGGTCATGAAGAAGGACCGATCGGAATCTGTCTCGACGGCCGATGCATCGGCGGGCTCGTAGAACGAAGGCCAGCCGGTGCCGGACTCGAACTTCGTGTCCGAGCGGAACAGCTCTGTGCCGCAGGCTGCGCATCGGTACACGCCAGGCCTGTGGTCGTCCCAGTACTCGCCGGTGAACGCCCGCTCGGTGCCCTTCTCACGAAGGACCCGGTACTGCTCGGGGGTGAGCTCGGCGCGCCATTCGGCCTCGCTCTTCTCGATCTTGGTTGTCATGGTGCAAGGGTACGACGAATGCGTGAAGGACCGATGAAGCAAGGCCGATGCGATACTTCGGCTCGCTGCTACGTCCGGGGGGTTGATGAGTCCGATGCGCCGCGCCGCAAGCTTCCTGCTCCCGCTCCCGCTGCTTGCCGGCTGCCTGTTGATGGAGCCGATCCCAAGCCCCAGACCGCGGGCAACCCCCACGTCCTCGCCAACGGTGGTCGCCTCGTTCACCGCCGTCCCGACGCCATCACCCTCCAACGGCCCCGACCTCGCCAACGTGCCGCGCTTCAGCGCCGGTGAGCAGGCGGCCACCACGGTGCCGGGGCTGAGGGTCCGCTCGCGGCCCGGCCTTGATCAACGGGTGATCACCTCGTTGGGCGTGGACGCGGACCTGCTGATAGCCCTGGGCCCCGTCTGGGTCGACGGCAACGGCTGGTACCTGGTCCGCGACGCCGACACGGATGACCCGGAGTTCGGCGACGGCTGGGTGGCCTCCGGCTTCAGGGGCGATCCGTTCCTGACCTCGGCCAGCTTCGAGGTCGAGCGAAACCCGTACGTCGCTGGCTTCGCGCACGACGCGGACGGCGAGTTCGGCCCGGTCTTCCTGCCCGATGCCGACGTATCCGTCAAGTGGATCGCGGCGCCGGAGACGCCTGCGGGTTGCTCCTTCTTCGTCGATCTGACCGCTGGTTCCCGCGAGCCGGTCACCGCCATCCGCGCCACGGTCGGCGGCGTGCCCGCACCCGGCGAGCTATTCAGCAACTTCTTCGCCGAGCACCGCAATCTGGTGGATACCGATCTGTTCGTGTCCGTCAACTCGGACTGCTCCTGGGCGCTGACCTTCGTGCGGCATCGCCCTGCGCCGACACGCTGACACGGTAGGGCTGGCGCGATTGCGACGCGCGAGCTGTCACATCGGTCCCGTAGGCTTCGGTGCATGCGGGGGATCGGCTGACCAATGCAGGACCTGGACGGTCACACCGTCTACAGCGCCACCGACCTCGTCGGCTTCCTTGCCTGCGAGCACCTGACCACGCTCGATCGGGCGGAGATGGGCGGGCTGCTCAGCGCGGAGGATCGCGTCGACGAGGAGCTCGAGGTGCTGCGCGAGCGCGGTGAGGAGCACGAGCGACGCTATCTCGCCTTTCTCCGCGACCAAGGCCGAAAGGTCGTGGATGGCAGGCACCCGAAGGCACTGCTCGCCGGGATGACGGATCGTCAACGGCTCGAGGCCGATGCAGACCTGACGAAGCGGCTGATGCGCGACGGCGCCGATGTCATCTACCAGGCCACCCTCTTCGACGGCACGTGGCGCGGCTACGCGGACTTCCTGGTGCGCGTGGATGGGCCTTCCGACCTCGGCAGCCATCACTACGAGGTGGCGGACACGAAGCTTGCACGTCGCACGAAGGGCGGCGCGCTGCTGCAGATGTGCGTCTACTCGGAGCTGGTGGCCACCGTCCAGGGTCGCATGCCGACCGAGATGCACGTCGCCCTGGGCGGCAGCGGCCACCAGGTCGACACCCATCGGCTGGACGACTATCTAGCGTATTACCGCAGCGTCAAGAGCCGCTTCCTGGAGGTGGTCGTGGGCGACCGGCCGCTTCCCTATCCCCTGCCGACGACGCCCGAGCCGGTCAGCCATTGCGAGGTTTGCCGCTGGCTGCCCACCTGCGCGGCGCTCCGGCGCGACGCGGACCACCTCAGCCTGGTGGCCTCGATGCGGTCGGACCAGGCGCGCCGCCTGCGGGAAGCGGGCATCGGCACCCTGACCGAGCTGGCCCTCGCCTCCCCGATGCCCGAGGTCGACAAGCTCGGCGCCGCGACAATGTCCGCCCTCCAGCAGCAGGCACGGCTCCAGCTGGAGTCACGCGGGCTGGAGGTCCCGAAGCACGAGTTCCTGCCGCTCGAGAAGAACCGGGGCCTCAGCTGGTTGCCGGCCCCATCGCGGGGCGACCTGTTCTTCGACATCGAGGGCGACCCGTTTGCCGAGGAAGACGGCCTGGAATACCTGTTCGGCGTATGGGATCCGGCAGAGCGTCAGGCTGACGGAACGCCGACATATCGGGCCTGGTGGGCGCACTCAAGGCAGGACGAGAAGGCCGCCTTCGAAGGTTTCATTGACTTCGTGATGGCCCGCTGGCGAGACGATCCAGACATGCACGTCTATCACTACGCAGCCTATGAACGAGGCCGGATGGGCATGCTCTCGACGCGCCACGGCACGCGCGAGGCGGAAGTCGACCGGATGCTGCGATGCGAGCTGTTCGCCGACCTCTACAAGGTCGTGCGCCAGGGCATGCGCATCGGCCTCGAGAGCTACTCGATCAAGAAGCTCGAACCACTCTACGCGCTGGATCGAGAAGCCGAGATGAAGGAAGCCGGCTCATCGGTCGTGGCCTATGAGCGCTACATCAAGTCAGTGAGCACCGGCATGCCGGATACGACCATCCTCGACGAGATCCGCCTCTACAACCAGGACGACTGCCGCTCGAACGCGGCGCTTCGTGACTGGCTGGAGGAACAGCGTCGCGAGCTTGCGCGCCAGCTCGGCTTGCCGGAGCTGGATCGCCGGACCCCGGATGAGGAGGAGCGCGACAAGCCGCAGAGCGAGCGAGATGCGCGCATCGAACGGCTCGTTGCGCAGCTCCTCGACGGCGTGCCAACCATTCCAGAGCGCCGCGCATCAGATCCGGACCTTCAGGGGCGATGGCTCCTCGCCAACCTCCTGGAGTGGCACCGACGGGAGGAGAAAGTTGACTGGTGGGCGTTCTTCGACCGATGCAGCCGCTCGGATGAGGAGCTCGCGTCGAATGATGAAGAGGCCATCGGGCAGCTCACCTGGCTTGGCGAGGTCGCTCGCGAAGCCCGGTCGGTCGTCCATCGCTATGCGTTCGATCCCGAGCAGTCGTATCGACTCAAGGTCGGCGACGAGGGCGTCGACCCGGCGACCCGCCAGTACGCCGGCAAGATCGTGGCGCTGGATCCGCTCATCGGTACGTTGGAGCTGAAGACCGGCACACGGAAGGAGCGACCGCGTCCCCGCTCACTTATCCCGCACGGTCCCATCGTGGCCGATGCGCAGAAGGGAGCACTGGAGCGCCTCGGAGGCTGGGTGGTGGCCAATCGGCTTTCTTCCCCCGGGCCGTGGCAGGCCGCCCGCTCATTTCTCCTCGGTGAGCGGCCGCGAGCCGGACAGGCGCTGGACGCACCGATCCTGCCCGTCGGGTCCGATATCGCCGATGCCGCCATGCAGGCAGTGCTCCATCTCGACCAGTCGGCGCTTCCGGTACAGGGCCCGCCGGGATCCGGCAAGACCCATCTCGGGGCGGACATGGTTCTGGCGCTCGTGCGCGCCGGGAGGAAGGTGGGCATCGTCGCCTTCACGCATCGGGCCCTTACCAACCTGCTCGACGAAGTGCTCGACCACGCCGAGGCCGAGGGCCTGGTCGTCGATGCGATTCGCAAGGTCGATCGCGACGAGCCGGTCCAGGAAACGTGGCGCTACTCGCACACAACCGACAACGCGGAGGTCGCTGAGCGCCTGCGAGCGGGGTCACACGTCGCAGCAGGCACCGCCTGGATGTGGGCGAGTCCGGACCTGGAGGACGCCGTCGACACGTTGTTCGTCGATGAGGCTGGCCAGATGTCGCTGGCGAATGTGGTCTCGGTCTCGGGAGCTGCGCGCAACCTCGTGCTGCTCGGCGATCCCCAGCAGCTGTCGCAGGTCAAGAAGGGTGCCCATCCGGAGGGTGTGGACCTCTCGGCGCTCGAGCACGTGCTGAAGGGTCAGCCGGTGATCGACGACCAGGCCGGTATCTTCCTGCCGCACACCCATCGCCTGCACCGCGACGTCAACGCGTTCACCAGCGAGATTTTTTATGCGCGACGGCTCGAGTCCGCACCGGAGGCCAACGGCCAGGCGGTAGTCGCCGACGGACTGCTCACCGGCACCGGTGTTCGCTGGATTGCGGCAGCGCATGCGGGCAATCGGAATTCATCCGAGGAGGAGGCCCGCGCCGTACGCGACCTGTACGCCGACCTGCTGGGCGGCCAGTGGACGAACGAGCGCGGCGTGAGCGGCCCGCTGACTCCGGCGAACATCCTCGTCGTCGCACCCTATAACGCCCAGGTCGAGCTGCTGACCGAGCGGCTGGCGGAAGTCGCCGAAGGCGCCATGCAGGCTGGACCGCCCAGGGTGGGTACGGTGGACAAGATCCAGGGCCAGCAGGCTGCGGCCGTCATCTACTCGATGGCGACCTCGTCGCAGGACGAGATGCCGCGCACGATGGAGTTCCTGTTTTCCTTGAATCGGCTTAACGTCGCGACATCGCGTGGCCGCTGCCTGGCGGCGATCGTGTGCTCTCCCGATCTGTTGCAGGTGCGAGCTCATACTCCGATGCAGATGAAGCTCGCGAACGCGCTATGCCGATTCGTCGAACTCGCCGCTGAGCAAGCTGCCCGCCAGAGCGTCTCGGTCGAGATGCAGCAGCTGACACTCCTGCCCATATGAAAAACCTCCCCGGCCCGAAGGCCGGGGAGGCAGGGAGGGCACCGCCGGATGCGCCCGGGGCGCGCTATGCGGAGGGCAGGGTCCGCTCGCGCCTGGTGCCCGCGTGAGCGACGAGGATCAGCAGGACGCCGATCGTCGCGAGTACGCCGCTCTCGGTGACTGGAGTTGAGGTTGCCGTGTCCGGCAAGGCCGACACGCCGCCCTCCGCCGGAGCCTGATGGCCACCGGTACCGAAGCCAAAGCCGTGGTCGGGGTTTCCGGCCTTGACCTCGCCCTCAGGTTCCTGGTCGGGATCGGGGGATGACGGCTCTTCGTCTTGGCTCGGCGAGGGATCCGCGCTGGGCGACTCACCGTCGCTGGGCGTGGACTCTTCCTGGCTGGGCGAAGCCTCCTGGCTCGGCGACTCGTCGTCGCTCGGCGTGGACTCCTCCTGGCTGGGCGAAGCCTCCTCGCTGGGCGACTCGTCGTCGCTGGGCGTGGACTCCTCCTGGCTCGGCGACGGATCCGCGCTGGGAGATGCCTCCTGGCTCGGCGACTCGTCGTCGCTCGGCGTGGACTCCTCCTGGCTCGGCGACGGATCATCGCTCGGCGTGGACTCTACCTGGGTCGGGCTCGGCTCCGGCGATGGGCTGGACTCTTCCTGCTCGACGACTTCCTCGCAGTCGACCCAGAAGGTCTTGTGCTTGAGGTTGTTGTCAGCGATCGCCTGCCATTCCAGTCGGTAGTGGCCCTCGGCGAGGCTGAACACCGCGGTCGTGTCGACACCGTCGCCGGTGGTGTCGTAGCTGCCGGTGAGGATTACGGTGCCGTCGCCGGTGGGCGGCCAGGTGACCACCTGCCAGTCCCCCGTCTCGGCGACGCCGGTGGTGTAGAAGCCGATGAAGAACGAGCAGACCCATGGCTCGTTGCCGGTCTCGCCGGCCTCGAGGTTCGTGGTCGCGTCGTGGATCTTGACGGTGCCGGCGTTCCCGCCGCCACCATTCCCGCCGTTGGCGCCAGGCGCTGCCAACGCAGGGCCGATGGAGACAACCAGCGAGAAGACGAGGGTCGCGACGCCCGCAACCGTCAGTGCCCGACGGCTGGGAGCAGTTCGCTTGATTCGGTCGTTGACGAACATCTTGGGCGCATCCAATGAGTGCAGATAACGCCGGGAGGATGATCGTCATGGCCCGACCTGCCTATGGCGAAGTAGTACCTCCGGCGCAAGGGCCGCTCACGGGAAATGCACCGAAACGCCTATGTTGCGGTCTGGTGCAGTACTCGGGGCGTACCTTCGGTTGCTCTCTCATCGCCGCTACCGTAGGTAGCGCTACGACCGCCGAGCGGTGCGAGTTGTGGGTCAGGGCCTTCATGGACGGGCGATTGGCCACGTCATGCGGCAGCCCGACCGCCGAGGACGCGGAAATGGCAACGCGGCCTGGCGCCGCCGGTCATAAGGCCACTATGAGTAGCACATACCCCGCACCCAGCCCATGTCAGGCGTTGAAGCGATCGAGCCTGAATAGGCCGATGTCGTGGCGGGTGGCGCCATCGATCGCGAGGTCGGCCATCACCTCGCCGACCAGGCTGCAGAACTTGTAGCCGTGGCCGCTGAACCCGGCCGCGATGCTCACCTGCGGTGCATCGGGAAGGTTGTCGATGATGAAATGCTCATCCGGCGAATTGGTGAAGATGCAGGCCTTGAGCATGATCGTCGGTCCAGCTCCCTCGGGGAAGTGCCGGACGGCGAAGGCACGCAGGATCGCTTCGTCGTCGGCACGCGTCGAGCGGTCGGGGTCATCGGGGTCGATCGGCTCACGCAGGTGGTGGTAGCGACCGATCTTGAAGCCAGGCACGTCATGGACGGGAAACCCGTAGTAGCTACCGTCGGGAACCTCCAGGATGAAGACCGGGAAGCGGTCCGGGGTGAACAGCTCCGGCCGCGTCGGCTGTAGCCAGGCGAGCACCTGCCGCTCCGGGACGGCCAGCGTAGCCAGCTGGGGAACCACGCGTCCCGCCCAGGGACCGGCGCAGATGACCAGCCGATCGGCCCGGTAGGTCGCGCGTTCGGTGCGGACGGTAACGCTGCCATCGGTGCTGGCCTCCCAGGCGAGCACAGGCTCATGGAAATGGAGGTCAGCGCCGTGCGCCATCGCCTGGTTGACGTGCGCGAGCAGGGTCCGTTCGGCGAGCAGGAAGCCGCCGTCCGGCTGGTAGACGGCCTGGATCTTCGGGTCGAGATCCCCGTAGGCGGGGAATCGGCGCCGGAGCTCCGGGACGTCCAGCACCTCGTGCGGCAGGTCATGGACGTGCGCGGCCTCCAGCGCGCCGACGAAGGTTGGCCCATCCTGCTGGCCAGCCTCGATGCTGCCGGTCTTGATCAGCAGCGTCTCCCCGGCAAGCTGCTCGAGCTCGTGCCAGAGCTCGTAGCTGCGCCGCAGCAGAGGGACGTAGGAGGGATGCTCGTGGTAGGCGAGGCGGATGATGCGGGTGAGCCCGTGAGAGGCTCCCCGGTCATGGAGCAGCGCATATTGCTCCAGGCCCAGCACCCGCTTGCCGTGGCGTGCCAGGTGGAAGGCGGCGGCGCTGCCCATTCCGCCCAGGCCGATGACGATCGCGTCCCAACGGGCACCCGCCATACCTCCCAGTCTACGGGCAGGCTGCTCCGGGCGGGTTATGACCCCCGTGTCTTAACAACGACGCATCTCCTCCGCTCGCACGCTGGCCCGATGACGGCCGGTAATGCGCTGTGGGCGTCAACCCAGCTGTCTATGCATTCCTACGACATACCAGTCATAAACGACCGGGGCCCGGCAAGTATCGGGCTTGGGAGCCGCGGGATCGGCAAGGGCAAGGGCGGAGGAGGCGGGGCCGGCCGCCGCCCGCTACGTGCTGTCGGCGGCGGTCCGCATTGCGCGTGGCTCTTCCTGCGCGAGTCGCGCGCCCGTGTTCACCAGCCACTCACCCATGCGCCGGCGCACGACGCCGGGCCTCCGCATGCGCACGCTGTTTGAGCGGCGGGTCCTCCGTGCCTCGGGATCGAGGCGGAGCGCTTGGTAATCCATGAGATGCAGCATTCCAGCCTCCTCTGATTCCAGAATAAGATTCTTGATATCGAACTACTTGCGTAGTCTAGCCAACAAATCTCTTGACGTCAAGACATTTGACGTGGAAACTTACGCGCATGGAAAAGCAGCAACGCTCGGCCACAGCCATCGCGCCTGCCCCGTCCAGCGCTCCGGAGATGCAAGACAACGTGGATCGCATGCTCGAGGTGTGGAAGCGAGAGCTCCCTGACCTGGACCTGGCGACCGAGGGCATCGTCGAGCGAATTCAGAAGATCAACAAGTACCTCGATCGGGCGATGAACGAGACGCTCGCCCAGTTCCAGCTCGACCGGGGGGAGTGGCGCCTGCTTGGCGCACTGCGGCGGTCCGGTCCCCCTTACCGTCGATCGCCGGGTTACCTGGCCGAGGACCTGGGCCTCTCGTCGGGCGCGATGACCAATCGGCTCGACCGGCTGGAGACTGCCGGCCTCGTTCGCCGACTCCCCGACCCTGATGACCGGCGCGGCCTCAAGGTCGAGCTGACGGACACCGGCTGGCAGGCCTGGCAGGACTCGGTCGGCGTGCAGGCGCAGAAGGAGGCGCTGGTCTCATCGGCGCTCGATCCGGAGGAGAAGGAGCAGCTCAACAGTCTCCTGCGCCGGATCATGCTCGAGTTCGAGCGGACGTCGGGCAAGATGATGCACGCCGAGGAGCACGCGCAGTCCTAGCTCCGGCGCTGAAGGGCGTCCGCGTAGGCGCGGACGAAACGCTCCTGGGCCGGCGTCTCGACCGCGGTCGGGTGGCGCACCTCGCGCACCCTCGCGATCGCCAGGTCGGCCGCCACGCCAGCTCGCGTCAGCGCGCAGGCGGCGACCACCCCGGTGCGACCCACCCCTCCCATACAGGCGACCGCCACGTCACCGGTGGCCCGTGCCTCGTCGATCTCATCGAGGATCCGATCCATCTCCTGGGACGATGCCGGCGGGGCGCCGTCCGGAATCGGATGTCGCCGCACGTCGACGCCAGCGGCCAGTCCGTGCTCGACGATCGTCGCATCGCCCCAGTGGCGCAGCTCCCCGTCCTCGACGAGGAGGATCAGGCGCACGATGCCCGCTTCGCGCATGGCCGATAGATCCGTTGCCGTGTCCCGCCGATAGATGTGGCCCGGATAGCGCTGCGACGCTCCCCGCTTGCCGGGCAAAAAGGTGAGGCCCAGCCGCCCCGGGAGCTCACCGCCGAGCTCGCCGGTGTCGATCCAGTCGATGCGGAGCTCAGGGCCGAAGCCGGCGTGGGGTGGCGCCGCGAACGGATCGGGCACGCGATCGCAGCTCAGTTGAGCCGGCCGTTCGACTGCGTGCAGAAGTGACCCGTCGGCTCCAGCGGCTCCCCACAGAAGGGACAGGTTGGACGGCCAGCCTCCACCAGCTGCCGCGCCCGCTGGACGAAGGCATGGGCCTGGCCGCGGTCGATTCGAACCTGCATCAGGTCGGGCGGCTCAGCAGGCGGTTCGGCGCTTGTGTCGTCCTCGTCCGGCTCGAGCTGTGGCTGGGCCTCGATCACCACCTGCCCGCTGCTCGGGTCCCAGGCGAGAGCCATGAGGCCGACCCGAAAGAGCTCGACGAGTGGCTCGTCGAGCGGAGCCTCGTCCGATAGCCGAGCCTGCTGGCCGCCGGGATCCTCGACGGCGTCCAGGAGATCCGTCAGCCGATCTGCCAGCGCGGTGACCTGGACCTTCTCCAACGCCACGCTGGCGATCGCGCGCCCCTGCCTGGCCTGCAGGAAGAACGTCCGCGCGCCAGGCTCGCCGACCGTGCCGGCCACGAAGCGATCTGGCTGATCGAAGACGAAGAGACGCCGCGCCATCGGTCCATCCTAGCCCGTTCCTGGGGCAGTAGAGTTGGCCCGGTATGGCGACACGCCGGTCGCATGCGCGGCGACTGCAGACCGCCTCGCGGTCCGCTCGACGCTCCGCCGGCAATGCCTCCCTGCTCGGCTGGGTTGCCGCCGGCGGCACGCTGGTGGCGCTGGCCTTCGTCATCGGCGGTCCCATCAGCGAGCGTGGCGTGCTGGGTGGCACGCCATCGCCCAGCCAGCCGGCGCCGATCCGGATCAGCTTCGGCACCGCGCTCGATCCGGACAACAATCGGGCGGTCAACCGCACGAGGCGGTTTCGAAGCGGCGATCCGTTCGCCTACTCGGTGACGCTGGACGACCGGGCCGGCACCGCCGACATCTACGTGGAGATCGTGCGGCGGGGGGACGGGTCGCGCGTCATCGTCCAGCGGCGAGCGCTGCAGCACATCCTGCCGGAGCTCCGCACCTTTGCCTTCCGCGTGCCAGCCGATGACCTGCTCGCCGCCTGGGGTGCGGGCAGCTACGAGATGCGCATCTACTGGAGGGGAAGCGACGTCCAGCCGCTGGCGATCGGCGAATTCACATTGATCGGTGCGCCGCCGCGCTGAATGGCGGTCACACAACGGGATCGGAGATGTGCCCGCTCTCCGATCCCGTCTCCCCCGATGTTCGAGTTGGTCCGCCGCTGCCGGCGGGTGCCCACACCAACCCGCTGACTGGCAGCCTATCCGCACCGAACCCGCCCTGTCAATACTTAATTGACAGCGCGTCGGGCTCAGTTGACCGTGAGCGCCTCCGCCGTCAGCTCGTAGGCTCCGCGGTGATCGCCCGCATCGGCGCGAAGGCCAGCCCACTCGCGCAGGACGTCGCGCAGGCGGGAGGATACATTGCCACCTCGTGCGAGCTCCGCGGCCTGCGCGTAGCGCTGCTCGGCCTTCTCCGCCTCACCGTCGGCGCGCAGCGCGCGCGCCTCGGTCAGCATGGCGGCCAGCTGGACCTGCTGGTTGCCGGAACGCTGGGCCAGCTCCGCGGCTCGTCGCGCAAGGTCGATGGCCTGCACACCGTCGCCGGACGCCAGCGCCACCTGCGCCTCGGTATCGAGGACGCCGGAGAGGTATCGCTCGTCACCCGCTCGCTCGAATTCGCGGCGTGCCTCGCCCGCCAGCTCGCGGGCGCGCGCCACGTTGCCCGTCGCCAGATAAGCCATCGCCAGGTCGTTCTCGATCTGGGCAGATTCGAAGGACGAGCCGGCCGCTCGCAGCAGCGCGAGTCCCTGCGTTCCGGTCCGGATGGCCGCCTCCACGTCGCCGGTCTCGCGGTAGTTGATGGCCAGGTTGAAGAGGAACATCGCCCGACGGCGGTCGTCCATGTCGTCGGCCATGCCGCGGGCGGCTTCCAGGTGGGCCAGGGATTCGGCAAAGTTGCCGCTGCGTGACTCCACGGCGGCAAGGGCGATCAGGAGCCGCATCTCGAACTCCGGCTCGACCTGCAGGCCGGCGCGTACACGGCTGAGCAGGCCGTTCAGCATGCTTCGCGCGTCCGCCTCGGCGTCCGACAGGTAGAGGCCGTAGGCGAGCCAGTAGCGAGCCAGCGCCTCGTCCGATGTTCGGCCAAGCGACGCGAAGATACGTGCCGCCTCCGCTGCCGCCGTGACTGCCTCACGACCGCGGTCGAGGCGCGCCAGCGCCTCCGCCTGGCCCCGCAGGATCTCGGCGCGGACCTGGTCGTCCATCGCGTCGGACAGCAGCGTCGCGTAGCCGTCGGCGGCGGCCTGCCACTCGGCGGACGCGAGGCGCATGTCGACCTCCAGCCGCGTCCAGGCGGGAGTCTGCTCGTCGAGGAAGTGGCTCGGGGGCAGACCGAGCCGCTCCGAGAGATAGCTCAGCGCCACCATCGACGGGCGCGCGATACCGGTCTCCAGCGCGCTGACGTATGCCTTCGTGTACCGGTCCCCGGCGAGCTGCTGTTGCGTCAGGCCGGCGCGCCTCCGAGCCTCGCGGATGCGCTCGCCGATCTGACGCGCCAGCGCGGCGTCATGCTCGGTCGGACGGGCCGCCGTCTTGGTGCGTGGCATGCGCGCAGTCTACACGCCTTGGCAAGCGTTACTTGACCGGGAGGCAGCCGAAAGTACCGGAGCCGCTGCGGCCGACCTGTACCGATGGGTCATTGTCCGCCGGACCTCGCTCCCCGAACGTGGACGCAAGGACGCGATCTGAGTCGATTGCGCCACCAGCACCACCAGGAGAGCTAAATGCGCAGCGCCAGCAACGGCGGCGGCTGGCCCTTCTAGGGCCACACCACGCAACGCGGGGGGAGACGCGCCACGGACGGTCATATACCTCCGCGGCGCGTTTGCATGCCCGCAGAAGATCGGGCCATGGTCGAATCGCTCGAGTGGCTCTACCCGTGGTTGAAGGTGATCCATATCTTGATGGCCATCGTGGCGGTCGGCTTCAACGTCTCGTACGGGATCCTCATCCGCCGCGCGGCAGCTGAGCCAGAGCACCTGGGCCACACGCTTCGCACGGTGAAGGTGCTCGACGATCGGTTCGCCAATCCGGCCTACGCGGTGCTCTTCGTCGTCGGCTTGGCAATGGTCTTCATCGGGTTCCCGGACATCAGCGACCTGTGGATCCTGCTCTCGATCGGCCTCTACCTGGTCCTGGTGGCGCTTGGATTCACGGTGTACTCCCCGCTGCTGCGGCGCCAGATCGCACTGGTCGAATCCGCCGGATCGGATTCCGCGGAGTACCGTGCCGCAGCGGGGCGGGGCGTCACCATTGGCGCCCTGCTGGGGGTGGTCGTGGTCGCCATCATCGTGCTGATGGTTCTGAAGCCCACGATCTAGATCTCGGGCAGCGTCTGGGCCAGCTCCTGCGCCGGAGCAAAGAGGTCGCCTACCTCCTTCAGGCGCTTGCCCATGGTGAGGATCGTCCAGCGCCCCGAACTCAGTTTCGGATCCTCGAGCTCCTCCCAGCGAATGGGAGCCGATACCGGCGCCCCGGGCGCCGGCCGCAGGGAGTAGGGCGCGACCAGCGTCTTGTTGACCGCGTTCTGGGTGAAGTCGAGGCGCGCCCTTCCCTTGCGGTCTCGCTTGGTCCACTCCCAGCTCACGATGTCAGGCACCAGGCGCCCGATCATCAGCGATAGCTGCTCGACCCAGGTCCGCGTCTGCTCGAAGGTGTAGCCGCGCCGCACGGGCACCCAGACCTGGATCCCCCGCTTGCCGGTTGTCTTTGGCAGCCCGATGACTCCAAGGTGCTCCAGCGCGGTGCGATACAGCCGGGTCAGCGTCAGCACCTCTTCCCAGGTCGTCTTCTCGCCCGGGTCGACGTCGATCAAGGCGAAGGTCGGCTCGTGCGGCGAGATCGTGCGCGACGTCCAGGGATGGAGCTCCAGGGCGGCCTCCTGGGCGAGCCAGGCCAGGGTGGCGACCTTGTCGACCACGACGTAGTCCTTTGTCCCCTCGTGCCCGGTGTACGTCCAGCGGCTCACCCACTCCTGCGCGTGGCCGGGCACGTCCTTCTGCCAGAACCCCTTGCGTCCACTTCCATCCGGGAAGCGCTGCAGGTTCAGGCCGCGTCCGGCCAGGTGAGGGATCAGGGTAGGGCCGATGCTGACGTAGTAGCGCAGGATGTCGCGCTTGGTGAGAGCCGGCCGATCCCCCTCGGCCGGGATCAGCACCTTGTCCAGGTTGGTGATACGCACCTCGTGGCCGGCCACCTGCCAGTGGCCGTCGCCCGTCATCTCCTTCAAAGCCTTGAGCTCGGCGGCGCTCGCCGGCGTGAGGTCGAGCTCCGGCTGTGGCCACCCCTCATCCGTCTTCGCGGCTCCGGCGCTGACAGCTCCGGCCTTGACGGCTCCGGCCTTGTCGGCTCTCGCGCCGCGCCGGCGCGACGGCCCATCCGCGGCTGACTTCTTCCTGGACGCCGATGGAGACCTGGACGCGATGCGCGTTGCGGGCACGGCCTCCTCTCGCACGACCTGCTTCGGGTCGCGGTCGAGCTCGACGCCCTTGAAGGCCGCTTGCCGCAGCAGGCCATCGCGCGTCCAGTCGGCGAACTCGGCGCGGATCACAATGCGCGGCTCAACCCAGTGCGCCTGGGGCAGGCGCGGTGTCCTGGTCAGCGGTGCATCCGAGCGCTCGATGGGCGCCATGGCGCTCAGCAGCTCGCGCCGCATCCTCGCATTGATGCCGCTGCCGACCTGTCCCACGTGGCGGAGCGCTCCGTCCTCGTTGACTGCCACGATCAGCGAGCCGAGGTCCTTGTGCGTCCCCTGACCGGGCAGCCAGCCGACCACCACGATCTCCTGCTCCCGCCGCAGCTTGACCTTGAGCCAGTCGCGCGAGCGTCGGCCCGGCTGGTACGGGCTCGCACGACGCTTGGCCACGATGCCCTCCAGGCCCTTGTCCGCCGCGGCCCGCGTGAAATCACCACCGTCGCCGATCACGTGGGAGGCGTAGCGCGCCATGCCGTCGGGGCGCAGGACACGGCGCAGCAGGTGCTTGCGGTGCTCGAGCGGCACCTCCAGCAGCGATTGCCCGTCCAGGTGGAGGAGGTCGAAGGCCATGTAGGCCAGCGGGATCGCCTCGCGCTCCTCCCGGCTCAGCTTCGGCGCGTCCGGATCCGCACGCCGCGTGGCGACCTCCAGCGCGCGCAGGCCGGTGCGGTCCTGCAGCCGGCTGAAGGATGGCCTCCCCTGCTCGTCGAAGGCGACCACCTCGCCATCCACGATCGCCTGGTCGGCATCGATCCAGTCCGCGCGACCGGCAAGGTCCGGGAAGTAGGTGGCCGCGTCGACGCGATTACGGGTCCAGATGCGCGCTTTGCCATCGGTGATGACCGCCTCCACCCGATAGCCGTCCCACTTGACCTCGAACAGCCAGTCGTCGTCGTCAAACGCGCCGTCGGTCATGGTGGCCAGCATGGGTGGCACGAAATCCGGCTGTGTCGCCCTGCGCGCCAGCGACAGGTCTGGCGCAACGTCCGGACCGGGTGGCGGCTGATCGAAGCTGGGCTCCTCGCCGGCTTTGACCTGGTCGTTGGTCCGGCCCGTCTTCACGCTGGAAGGGAAGTCTTCCGCGTCCCAGCCGTCTATCGCGGTCTCGTCGCGCTTCTTGATGAGCAGCCATTGCTCGCGTTCGTCGCGCCGGCCGCCCCGGCCACTGGTGCGGACAATCGTGTAGCGGCCGCGCAGCCGCTCGCCGAAGAGGCGGAACTTGAGCTCGCCGGAGCGGATCGCCCGTGCCGGGTCGTCCGTCTCCTCGGGCTCGTAGGTGCCCCAGTCCCAGATGATCACGTCGCCGGCGCCGTATTCGCCGGCAGGGATGACACCCTCGAAGTCGAAGTACTCGATCGGGTGATCCTCGGTGCGCATGGCCAGCCGCTTCTCGTCCGGGTCGAGCGTCGGCCCCTTCGGGACGGCCCAGCTGACCAGCACGCCGCCGACCTCCAACCGGGTGTCGTAGTGCAGTGCGGTGGCCCGATGGCGCTGCACCACGAAGCGCCCTGCCCCATCGCCGAGGGCGCCAGGCTCGGGTTCTGGCGTCTTCGCGAAGTCCCGTTTGGACCGATACGTCTCGAGAGGCATCGGTCCGATCATGCCACCCGCGAGCGCAGCTCCGCGTGGAGCTCCACCAGCGTGCTCGTCACCAGCACAGCGCCGGCCGCCGTCAGCTCGTCGGCGGCGACTGCGGCCCCGGCCGTGACCCCGACTGCCTCCATGCCGGCCGCTATGGCCGCCGCGACGTCCCACGTCGAGTCGCCAACGCACCAGCAGCGTTCGGGACGCTGGCGAAGCTCGCGCGCGGCCAGCAGCAGCAGGTCGGGCGCAGGCTTGGCGTTCTGCACGTGCGTGCCATCCACGACGGTCGGCGAACGCGGCAGCTGCATTGCCGCCAGCGACGTGCCGACCTGCTCGCGACGCGATGAGGTGGCGATCGCCCACGCGATCTGCTGCTC
>CBFGSY010000017.1:0-23358 GCA_965651545.1 uncultured bacterium
CACTGCCCAGGTCGCCCAGCTGCGAGTGAAAGTAGCCGAGGTTGATATAGGCGCGCGCCGCCAGGTGTGAGTTCGCACGCAAGGCATCCTCGATCATTGCCTCGAGCTCGCCGATGGCCCGGGCAATGTCTTCGGTCGTCGCGGCTCTCCCGGTGATGAGCGTGATCCCGATGTTGAGCACGTCCTCGATCGTCCCCAGCTCCTCTGTCACGGCCAGGATCCGCTCACCTTCCTCCATCGACGGGTGCTTGCCCTGCAGGTACTGGATACGCCAGGCATACGCGCGAATCAGAGCGGTCGTCCGTGACTCGGGCAAGCCCGCGATGAGTTGAAGCGATCGCTGCGTGCGCGCCCAGGCCTCCTCTCCGGATCCATGCCGCCAGGCGAGATATGCGAGCCGTGACTCGGCGCCGGCGGCACCTTCGGGGTCTCCGGCGGCTAGCATGCGTTCGGCAGCCTCCTGCAGTTGTTCTCCGCCTTCGTTGTCAGCCCAGAACAGCGCTGTGCCGAGCTCATACAGGAGGCGGGGGTAGGCAGGGTCGTCCTGAGGCCAGACGTCGTGCGCCTTGCGGTAGAAGTCCGCTGCTGCCTCGAGCGCGCTCAACGCATCGGCGCGCCGGCCGGCGTCCCGCAACGCCACTCGTGCACTCGCCTCGATCGGGCTGGTGTCCGTGCCGGTGGCACGCATGAGCTCGAGCGCCGCCATGTAGTGATGGGCACGCATCTCCGCGTGATCGTCTGCCCGATCCTTGCTGAGTGACTCGATCCATCGGGCAGTTCGAACATGCAGCTCGGCACGCCGCGCTCGCGGAATCTGGTCGTACGCAACGTCTCGCACCAGAGCGTGGCGGACCGCGTACTCCGACTCTCCGGCGACCGAGGCGCGGCGATCGCGGCGGACGAGCTCCTTGCGCTCGAGCGCATGCAGCCGTTCCTCGGTATCGACCCTCGTTGCTTCGGCCACGGCCGCCACCGAGCCAAGCCAGAACACCTTGCCGATGACCGCCGCGGTCTGCAGCACGGCCTTTTCATCGACCGTGAGCGCGTCGAGCCGCGCAGCGATGATGCCCTGGACGGTATCGGGCAGGGGGACGTCGGCCACGTCGACGCGCCACGTGTCTCCCTCCAGCCGCAGGTGACCGTGATCCCTCAGCATGCGGATGTACTCCTCCGCGAACAGCGGATTGCCCTCCGCCCGATCCAGCAGCGCCGCCTGCAGCTCGGCCGGCAGGACTGCGCTGTCCATGCGACCGCTGATGAGCTGGGCTGTCTCGTCATCGGACAGCGCCGACAGCGTGAGGGTGGTGGCGTTGGCCTTGCCACCGCCCCAGCCGGGGCGTCGTGCAAGCAGCTCCGGCCGGGCGCTGCACAGCACCGTGAGGGGAACTCCGCTGGCGCGGTCGACCAGGCCGTCGATGAACTCGAGCAGGCCGTCATCGGCCCAGTGCAGATCCTCGAAGGCCAGCACGGTCGGGCGCTGCTCGCCCATCCCCTCGAACAGCCGACGCCAGGCGGCAAAGGCCTCGCCGCGAGCCGCACCGCCGATGCTGGCGTCCGAGCTGAGGCCGACCAGCGGTCGGAGGTGGCCGGCGACCCACGCCGCCTCTGCCTTGTCCGGAATGAGGGATGCCACCGCATCGGTGATCTTCGCCGTCGCTTCGTCGGCCGAGTCGCTATCGAGGATGCCGGCCTGGGCCTTCACCATCTCTCCCAGCGCCCAGTAGCTCACGCCGTCGCCGTATGGCAGGCAGCGGCCCTGGCGCCAGTTGATCAGCTCGGCGTCCGCGTCGGCAACCGTGAGCAGCTCGGCCACGAGCCGGCTCTTGCCCATGCCTGGCACGCCAACGATGGTCACGAGCTGCGGCTCGCGTTCCTGGCGAGCACGCGCCACGGCAGCGCGCAACGCCTCGATCTCCCGGTCGCGACCGACCATGGGGCTAAGCGGCGTCGGCTCCACGTCGCTACCCAGGCGCTGTCGCGGCCCGACGGCCTCCCAGACGGGGACGGGATCGACCTTGCCCTTCGCCTGCACCGGCTCGGCGGCTTGATACTCGATAACGTGGGAGGTGGCGCGGTACGTCGGCTCGCCCACGACCACGCCGTTCACCGGCGCCGCGGCTTGCAGCCTGGCGGCCGTGTTCATGACATCGCCGGTGACCATTCCCTGGCCCTCGGACGGCCGCGCGTCGATTTCGACCAGCGCCATCCCGGTGTTCACGGCAACCCGCAGCTCGATGCCATCCGCCAGCGCCGCGTCTCGGATCGCCAGAGCAGCCCGAACGGCGCGCTCCGGATCGTCCTCGTGCACGATGGGCGCTCCGAAGACCGCTACCACTGCATCGCCGATGAACTTCTCGACCGTGCCGCCGAAGCGCTCCAGCTGCGCTCGTACGCGCTCGTAATACGCGGCGAGCATGGCGCGGACGTCCTCGGGGTCGCTACGCTCCCCGATCGCGGTCGAGCCCACGAGGTCGGCGAAGACGACGGAAACGACCTTGCGTTCCTGTCGCGGCGCCGCGGCCGGCGCCAGGTCGGCGCCGCAGCGATTGCAGAATCGAGCGTCGTGCGGGTTGTCTCTCCCGCAGGACGGGCACTGGATCACCGCGGCAGTCTATCCCGCGTGCTCAGCCCCTCACCCGATAGCTGCGGAGTCACGGCTGTTGAGTCACACCCGGCGTCGGCCGGTGACTACGGTCAGCCGCTAGCCACCGTACTCCGCGTCGCTGACCTGCTCCCCCCACTCCGACTCCGGTCCCTCCTCCGGCGCCTCCCACATGGCGAGGTGCGTCATGAAGTGCTCAGGGTGGGCGCCGTGCCAGTGCCACTCGCCCGGCGCGACGTACACCGTGTCGCCGGCGCGGATCTCCATGACCGGCCCGCCGCGGGCCTGCGTTCGCCCGATGCCATCGGTCACGTGCAGCGTCTGGCCCAAGGCGTGAGCGTGCCACGCGTTCCGGGCTCCGGGCGCGAATCGAACCAGATTCACCCGCATGCGCGACGGCGGCTGGCCGTCGTGCAGCACGTCCATCCACACGTCACCGGTGAATCGCTCGGCTGAGCCTCGCGTGGATGGCCGCGTCCGGCGAACCTCCAACGCCTACTCCAGGTAATCCTTGAGCTTGCGGCTGCGACTCGGGTGGCGGAGCTTGCGAAGTGCCTTGGCCTCGATCTGCCGGATCCGCTCGCGGGTCACATTGAAGTCGCGGCCCACCTCCTCCAGCGTGCGGCTGCGCCCATCTTCCAGCCCGAAGCGCAGCTGCAGGACGCGGCGCTCGCGCGGGGTGAGCGAATCGAGCACGCCCTCCACCTGCTCCTTGAGCAGCTGGTGGCTGGCGGCATCTGCCGGCGCCACGCTGGCCAGGTCCGGGATGAAGTCGCCGAGGTGTGAGTCCTCCTCCTCGCCGATCGGCGTCTCCAGGCTCACCGGCTCCTGGCTGACCTTCATGATCTCGCGCACCTTCTCGGGTGAGACGGTCTGGGGACCGATGGCCTCGCGCTCATCGACCTCCGAGTCGGTCGGCTCGCGCTGCAGCTTGTCACGCAGCTCGCGCACGATCTCGTCGCGGCTCATGCGCCGCGCGATCTCCTCGACCGTCGGCTCACGGCCGAGCTCCTGGAGGAGCGTGCGGCTGACCCGAATGAGGCGGTTGATGGTCTCCACCATGTGCACCGGGATGCGGATCGTGCGCGCCTGGTCGGCGATGGCCCGCGTGATGGCCTGCCGGATCCACCAGGTGGCGTAGGTGCTGAACTTGAAGCCCTTCTCGTAGTCGAACTTCTCGACCGCCCGGATGAGCCCGATGTTCCCCTCCTGGATGAGGTCCAGGAAGCTCATGCCGCGCCCGATGTACTTCTTGGCGATGCTCACCACCAGGCGGAGGTTCGCCTCGGTCAGGCGCTTGCGGGCATCGACGCTCTGCTCCACCAGCCGGCCGGAACGCTTCTCGAGCGGCACGTCCAGCGGGATGGTCGGGTCGTACCCGAGCTCGCGCAGGTAGGCTGCGTCATTTCCCTCCTCGATGTATTCGCGCACGATCGCCTGGGCGGTCTCTCGCGCCCAGCGCTCGAGCTCGAGGAGCTCGTTGGCACCGGCATGGTCGATGGCGCGGAACCGATACGAATGCCCGAACAGGACCGCCTGCTTCAGCGCTTCTGCCGGGTCCTGGTTGAACAGCTTGAGCAGCGATTCGGCGTGCATGATCCGCTCGCGGGCCTCGTCGGTCAGGTCAGGCGCCCTGCGGGCCTTCGCGAGCTTGACGGAAGGAGCCTCGATCACCTGGCGCTTGCGGCCCACCCACCAGTCGATCGCGTCGCGCGTGACACGAGTCGACTCCCTGGGCAGGTCGAAGGCGCGCATGGCGGCCATCGAGCGTGCCTTCGGCTCCGAGTTGGTGCTCACCCAGGTGTAGAGGTCGACCAGCGCGCGCCCCGGATCCTCGACGGCCTTCTCGCCCAGCTCGATCGCCTTGGCCAGCACGACCTCCTCCTCGGCGGTCAGCAGGGCGACCTTGCCGATCTCCTTGAGGTACATGCGGACCGGGTCGTCGATCCCGATCAGGTCGGCGGCGAGGGCCTCGAGATCCTCTTCGCCGGGCTCGACCTTGGGGGCGCCCGGCTCGGCGACCTCCTCCTCTGGCTCGGCGATCAGGGTCGGGTTGTTGTCGGCATCCAGGACCTCGACGCCGGCCTCCTCGGCCGCTGCATACAGCTCCTCGATCTGGCCGAGGTTCGCCTCCGGCTGCGGGACGATCTCCAGGATCTGGTCGTGGGTGATGAAGCCCTCGCTGCGGCCCTTGTCGAGCAGCCGTTCGATGGCCGTGCGATCACGTGCCCCGTTCTGAGCGGCCGTGCCACGGCGCGGCCGGGCAGCCGAGGCGGCAGGCTTGGTCTTCGGGGCGGCGGCCTTCGTGGGCGCGGCTGCCTTCGGCGCTGCGGCCTTCGTGGGGTTCGGGGCCTTGACGGCGGGCTTGGCCGGGGCCTTTGCGGACGCCTTCGTTGCAGCTGCCTTGGTCGCAGTCGACTTGCTCGCAGCTGCCTGCGGCGCGGGCTTGGCCGAAGAGGCCTTGGCCGTGCCCGTCTTCCCGGTGGCCGCCTTCTCGGTCCTTCGCTTGGTGATGGTTGTCGCCACGCTCAGCTCCTCCTGGTGCCAGCCGCTTCCGCTGGCTCTCTCATCGCCCTGGTCGCCTCGTCCTTCTCCCGACCGAGGCGAATGACCTGTCGTTCAATGTCCTCCAGGCGGGATCGGTCCCCCGCCCGCTGCGCCTCCTCCAGCAGCAGCCTGCCGTCGCGGAGCTCCTCCTCGAGCCGCACGATCCGCAGCCGCAGCAGGGTCACGCGCAGGACCTGGCGCGCCTGCTCTACGTCCAGCCTCTCCTGCTCCCCGCCGTCGGCCACGCGGGCCAGCACGCTCCGCGCCAGGTCGGCGGAGGCGAGATCCAGGCCCGCCAGGAAGCCCTCCAGGTCGATCGCCGCGGTGTCGACGGGCCCATCGCCCGCCCTGGCGGCGACCCACACCTGCCAGGCCCGGGCCAGCGCCGCCACCGTGGCGTCCATCAACGGCATGGCGCCGTTGCCATCGGCTTCGACGGCCAGTGCGGGATAGCGCAGCAGCAGCCCGATCGCCTCCAGCTCGAGGCCGGACTGCCACGGAGCGGCCGAGGAGAGTCCGCGTTGTCCGGGCCCGGTTGGCACCGATGCCGGCGCCTGCGAGCGACGCGTCGGCTCGCGCTGCAGCGCATCGGCCAGGACGCCTGGCTCGACATTCACCGTCTTCGCCAGCTGCTGCACGTAGAAGTTGCGCTCAAGCGGATCCGGGATGGCCTTGATGATGGCCAGCACGCGGCCGGTGAATGATCGCTTTCCGCCGACGGAGCCAAGGTCGGCCTCGCTCGCCAGGCGATCGATCGCGAAGGCGACGACCTCCTTGGCCTCGCCGACGGCCTGCCGCCACGATTCCGGATTCCCCCGGATCAGCTCGTCGGGGTCCTTTCCGCCGGGGATGCGCACCACGCGCACCTTGCTGACGCTGTGATTCGCGCCAAGCTGGGACAGCAAGCCCTCCCGCGCGGCCGAATCGCCCGCCAGATCGACGTCGTACGCGAGCGCGATCGCCTCGCCGTACTTCAGGGCGAGGTCGATCTGGCCACGGGTCAGCGCGGTCCCCAGGCTGGCGACCACGTTCTCGAAGCCGGCCTGGTGGGCGGCCATGACGTCGGTGTAACCCTCGACGATGACGGTGAGCTTCTCACGGCGGATGGCCGCCTTGGCCAGGTCGATGGCGAACAGGGTGTGGCTCTTATCGAACAGCGGTCCGGCCGGCGAGTTGAGGTATTTCGGCCCCTCCAGCCCCGGTAGGAGGCGACCGCCCAGGCCGATTGCGCGGCCCGATGCGTCACGGATGGGAATGATGACCCTGCCGCGGAACCTGTCGATCACGCCCCCGCGATTCGACGGACTGGCCAGGCCCGATCCGATCAGCTCGTCGGGGGTAAAGCCGCGCCCGGCCAGTCGGCCGGTCAGCATCTCCCAGTTGTTCGGCGCGTAGCCGATCCCGAAGCGATCGAGCGTTGCCTCGCTGAAGCCGCGCTCCGCAAGGTAGCCGCGGGCGCGCTCGCCCTGCGGGGTCTGCAGCAGCACCTCGCGGTACCAGGCGATGGCCGCTTCCAGCGCGTCGCGCAGCCGTCGCTTGCGCCGATCCTCACGCGCGGTGCGCTCCGAGAGCTCAACGCCCGCCTTCTCCGCGAGCTGGGTCAGGGCCTCGCGGAACTCGAGGCCGTCGCGCTTCATGACGAAGGTGAAGATGTCGCCGCCCTCCCCGCAGCCGAAGCAGTGCCACGTCTCGCGGTCCGGGCTGACGATGAAGGACGGGGTCTTCTCCGCGTGGAACGGGCAGAGTCCCTTGAAGACCGAGCCGGCGCGCTTGAGTGCCACGGTCTCGCCGACCAGGTCGGCGACAGGGAGCTTCGATTTGATTTCGGCCGGGATGCCGGAGGAAGTCACGCGGAAAGAAGGACCTCGGTAGCCCGCAGGCTTGTCAAGGGGTTTGTCAATACTTGCATCCATATTCTAGCCGATTGTCAAGGTTGGCGCATGCCGATGCGCGCGGTGGGCACGCTGGCTGCACCTCGCTACACTCCACGCGACCAGACCGCAGGAATCCGTCTCAGACCGCACCACAGGGGGAGATCACACGAGCAGCACGCTCACGGCCCCGCGCGACCCGCAGGAGGCACATCTCGTGCGCGCCGCCTTCCGCGATCTGCATGGCGCCGGCCTGCATGGCTTTGCCGTGCTCCTCACCGTTGGCGATCGTTCGCGGGCGGCGTCGCTGGCGGCCGTCGCGCTGGCGGAGGGCACGTTCCGCGTGGATGAGCTACGGCACCCCGAGCGAGCCGCCGCCTGGCTTCGTTCACGCGTCCTGCGCGCTGCGCGCCGCACGCGCGAGAGCGGGCTCCATTCCCGCCGCGAGCGCCACGCCGCCCTGGTGGAGCTGGGGCTGTCGGAGCCGGCGATCGCGACGCTCGAGGGGCTGTCGATCGAGGATCGAGCCGCGATCGTGGCGTCGCTGGTGGAGCGCTTCTCGCCGGTGGACGTGGCGGCGATCCTTGGTCGCGACGTGAAGGCAACGCGGCGCATCGTGCGGACGGCGCGCCGCCGCTACCTTGCCGCAGCCCTCCACTGGATGGCCTATGAGCCCGACGGCCCGTTCCGGGCCGGCGAGATCGCCACCCGCGTCGACGCGGTCGCGCAGGGCGCCGTCGGCCCACGCACGCGCGCGGAGGCGGGTGCATGAGGATCCGGCGCAGGCAAGCCGACCCCGACCCTCATCGCCGATTCAGCGAGTGGCTGCTGAGCCCCGACGACGAGGGCCTTCCCCGGGACGTGGCGGTCCACGCCTCGGTCTGCGTCGACTGCCGGCGCCAGATCGCGGCGTTCGACACGCTGACCGGCATCGACCTGGAACAGGCAGGCTCGCCGCCGGCTCGCGCGGCCATCATCGAGCGGCGCCTCGGCCCTGCCGGACGCGTGGCGGTGACCGTGGGCGGTGTCGCGGCCGTGGCCGCCCTGGGCATCGGCGGCTGGCGCGTGGCCGATGGGGCAATCGACATCGGTACCGTCGGCGAGTCGCCGACTCAGCAGGTGCTGGGCAACATCGGAGAGCCGGAGACGACGCTCGAGCCAAGCGCCACGGAGTCCCAGGAAGCCTCTCGTGGAGCCAGTCCATCGGCAAGTCCGTCGGCCACCCCGTCCGGGACCACCATCCCGAGTCAGCCGCTGCCGTTCAGTCAGCCGCCCTTCAGCTTCGCCCCCGCCGCCACCCAGCAGCCCACCAGCGCGCCGACCCAGTCGACCAGGCCCAGTCCGCGCCCAACCCGGACGCCGGCACCCACCAGCCGCCCGCCAAGCCCGTCGCCACTGCCGACGCCCCAGATCACACCAGCACCAACCCCGTCCCCCACGCCGGTCCCCTCCGTCTGAGGGCGGCGCTCTACTTGTCGCGCGTCTCCCCGGTCGAGAGCGCAGCCTGGGCGGCGGCCAGCCGCGCCACCGGAACGCGGAACGGCGAGCAGGAGACGTAGTTCAGTCCCACCTCGTGGCAGAAGGCGATGCTGGCCGGGTCGCCGCCATGCTCGCCACAGATGCCGATCTTCAGGTCCGGCCGTGCCTCTCGCCCACGCTCGGTGGCCAGACGCACCAGCTGCCCAACGCCGTCACGGTCCAGGACCTGGAACGGGTTTTCCGGCAGGATCTTGCGGTCGACGTACTGCAGCAGGAATTTGCCCTCCGCGTCATCGCGACTGAAGCCGTACGTCATCTGGGTGAGGTCGTTCGTGCCGAAGCTGAAGAACTCGGCGTGCTCGGCGATCTCGCCCGCCGTCAGGGCGCCACGCGGCACTTCGATCATGGTCCCGAACTTGTAGTCGACCTGCTGTCCGCTGGCCTTGACGATCGCCTCGACCTCCGCCTCCAGCACGCGCCGCGTCTCGGCGAGCTCGTTGGCGTGGCCCACCAGCGGGATCATGATCTCGGGTAGCGGGGTGTGTCCCTCCGCGGCCACCCGCGCCGCGCCGGCCAGGATGGCGCGCGTCTGCATGCGCACGATGTCCGGGATCAGCAGCCCCAGGCGGCAGCCGCGCATGCCGAGCATCGGGTTGACCTCGCGCATCTGCTCGACCGCGGCCAGCAGCTCTTCACCCTCAGCCAGCTCGGCCTCGAGCTCCGCCCGATCGTCGGTGTCGCCGGGCGAGGCCCTGCCGGTACGTCCGATGAGGCGCATGGCACGCGCGGCGTCCTTCTCGCCAAAGATTCGGGTCAGGCCCTTTTCGAGCGCCGGAGCGTCCCGGTCTGCGACGGCATCGGTCTCGCCGTTTGAGCTTGCCAGCTGCGTCCGCAGGCGGGTCACCAGCTCGAGCAGCTCATCGTGGCTGGGCAGAAACTCGTGCAGCGGTGGGTCGATGAGGCGGATGACGACCGGCAGACCGTCCATCGCCCGGAAGAGGCCGGCGAAATCGTCCGTCTGCAGTCGCTCGAGCTCGTCGAGGGCGGCGTCGAACACCTCGATGGCCTCGTGCTCATCGGGCCCGAGCTCGGTGCCGGTATCGCGCCGCCGCTTCGCCTCGGTGGCGCGTGTGGCGTGCAGGATCATGCGCTGCACCGTCGGCAGACGCTCCTCCTCGAAGAACATGTGCTCGGTCCGGCACAGACCGATGCCCTGGGCGCCGAACGCTCGGGCACGCTCGGCATCGCGCGGGTAGTCCGCGTTGGCCCAGACCTGCATGCGGCGCAGCTCATCGGCCCAGGTCAGGAGCGTGGCAAGGTCGTGCTCGTCCTCGAAGCGTGCCTCGATGGTCGGCAGCTCGCCGGCAAAGATCTCGCCGGTCGTGCCGTCGATGCTGATCATGTCGCCCTCGGCGACGGTGACCCCGCCCGCCCGCATCTTCCGCCCCGCATAGTCGATGCGCAGCGCCTCGGCCCCCGCCACGCAGGGCAGGCCCATGGACCGGGCGACCACGGCGGCGTGGCTGGTGGCGCCGCCACGGGCGGTCAGCACGCCGCGCGCCGCCAGCATCCCGTGCACGTCATCGGGGCTGGTCTCGATACGGACCAGGACCACCGGATCGCCGGCCGCCTTTGCCTCGACGGCGCGGTCCGGGTCGAAGATCGCCTTCCCGGTGGCGGCGCCGGGCGAGGCGTTGAGGCCCTTGGCCACGAACCGGTCCGCGGCATCGTCCTTGGCCGCCTCATCGAACCGCGGGAGCAGCAGCTGCACGATCTGGTTCGGATCGACCCGCTGGACCGCCTCCTGCCTGGACAGGATCCCCTCACCGGCCATGTCCACCGCGATCTTCACCGCGGCGGGAGCGGTGCGCTTGGCGGAGCGTGTCTGCAGCATGTACAGCTTGCCGCGCTCGATGGTGAATTCGAGATCCTGGACATCGCGGTAGTGGCGCTCCAGCCGTTCGGCGATGGCTTCGAACTCGGCATACACCTCGGGCAGCTCGTCGCGCATCTGGCTGATCTTGGCCGGGGTGCGCACGCCGGCCACCACGTCCTCGCCCTGGGCGTTGGTAAGGTACTCGCCGTATAGCGCCTTGTCACCTGTATTCGGGTCCCGGGTGAAGGCGACGCCGGTGCCGGAATCGCCACCCATGTTGCCAAACACCATGGTCACCACGTTCACCGCCGTGCCCAGGTCGTGCGGGATCTTGTTGAACTCGCGGTAGTCGTGAGCGCGCTTGCCGAACCAGCTGTCGAAGACGGCGCGCACGGCCAGCTCGAGCTGCCGATCTGGATCGGTCGGGAACGGCTCGCCGGTCTTCTCCTGCACGATCTTGCGGTAGCGATCGGCGATCCCGCGCAGGTCGTCGGCCGTGAGCTCGGTGTCGCCGCTGACCCCGCGCTCCTCCTTCAGCGCCTCGAACGGCTCGTCGAACTCGGTGGCCGGGATGTCCAGCACGATGCGACCGAACATCGCCACGAATCGGCGCCATGCGTCGTAACCGAACCGCTCGTTGCCGGTCAGCTTGATGAGACCCTGGACGGTCTCCTCGTTCAGGCCCAGGTTGAGGACCGTGTCCATCATGCCCGGCATGCTGAAGGCCGCGCCGGAGCGGACGCTCACCAGCAACGGGTCCTTCGGGTCGCCAAACCCCTTGCCCGTCTCCTTCTCCAGGGCGGACATGTGAGCGAGCACGTCGTCCCACAGGCCGGGCGGCAGCTCCTTCCCGGCCGCGTAGTACGCGTTGCAGGCCTCGGTGGTGATCGTGAAGCCAGGCGGCACCGGCAGGCCCGCGTTCGTCATCTCTGCCAGCCCGGCGCCCTTGCCTCCCAGCAGCGCCCGCATCTGGGCGTTGCCCTCCGGGAAGGTGTAGATGAGCTTGCCGCTGGAGGTCGCCGGCCTGGGGGTGGTGCGACGAGAGGACCTTGGAGTAGCGCGGGTCGTGCGGGCCATACGCCTACTGGGCTCCGATCATGCGTTGGGGAGTCCCGATTGTATCGGCTGGCCACCGGGCGGACACACCTCGTGAGCCCAGACCCATGGCAAAAGCGGCGCGTTGGGTCGGCGACTTGACTTCGGTCCACGTCGCGTGACAGGCTGTGCGGAGCGTCCGCGAGGTGCTCGCTAGCGGCCGTACCAGGGGGATTCCTTGCTCACACGCCGCCCATTCGGGACCGCGCCGTTGTTGGTTGCGATGGTCGCCGCCGCGGTCCTGCAGCCAGCGGGAACGGGTCCCATCGCAACATCTGCGGCGACGACCCTCACCCTGGCTCCCGTTGCGGATGCGTGGGTCGACTCGTCGGCGCCGAACGCTAACTTCGGGACGCACAACCGGCTGAAGGTGAGGACCGCGACCAAGCGGTTCGAGTCGTTCCTTCGCTTCTCGGTCACTGGCGTCGGCCCCGTGTCGGATGCCCGTCTCCGGCTCTTCGTGGCCGATGGCAGCGCTGACGGTGGCACGCTGTACCAGAGCACCGACCCGTGGACGGAGTCCGGCGTCACCTGGTCCAACCGGCCCGCGCCAGGACCGCTGATCACCTCGATTGGCGGCGCTGCACCGAAGACGTGGATCGAGCTGGACCTGACGAGTGTCATCTCCGGCGACGGCACCTACGACTTCGTGATCGCCGGCGGGGTCGCCGATGGCGTGGCGTACCACAGTCGTGACAGCACTGCCGCGCGCCGCCCGCAGCTGATCATCACGGCGTCCGCGGACCAGCCGCCGATCAACCTCGCGCCACCGACCATCTCCGCGGCGGGCGCGGAGCGCTCCGTCCATTTCGCGCTGCCGGGCTCATGGGCAGGCGATCCACCGATTGCCTATGCCTATCAATGGCTTCGCTGCGATCCTGCCTGCCAGCCGATCGCGGACGCGACCACCGACCGCTACCAGCTGGCAACCCAGGACGTCGGGGCCCGGCTGGCCGTAACCGTGACGGCCTCCAATGGCAGCGGATCGATGACGGCGCAGTCGGCCCTCAGCGATCCCATCCCGGAGCCCGCAGTTCCGGGTACTGGAGACCCGGTCATCGCCGTGGCCGGCGACATCGCCTGCGATCCCGATGACGGCGAATTCAACGGCGGCGAGGGGACGGCAACCGCGTGCCGCCAGAAGGCTACCTCGGATCTTCTCGTCGGCCAGGGCCTCGCCGGCGTCCTCATCCCTGGCGACGTCCAGTACGGCGTCGGCGACTACGCGGACTTCCTGCGCTCGTACGACCTGAGCTGGGGTCGCGTGAACGGCATCACCCGGCCGGTGCCCGGCAATCACGAATACGGGACCGCCGGCGCTGACGGCTACTTCCGCTACTTCGGCGAGCGAGCCGGTACGCCCGGCGAGGGATGGCACAGCTTCGACATCGGTTCGTGGCACATCATCGGGCTGAACTCGAACTGCAGGGTCGTGGCGTGCGGCCCAGGCTCAGCGCAGGAGACGTGGCTGCGCCAGGACCTGGCTGCCAGCACGGCAGACTGCACGCTCGCCTTCTGGCACCACCCGCGCTTCAGCTCCGGCCTGCACGGGTCGGATGGCAGCGTCGCCCCGCTGTGGCAGGCCCTGTACGAGTACGGCGCCGACGTGGTCGTGAACGGGCACGATCACGACTACGAGCGCTTCGCTCCGCAGACGCCGACGGGTAGCCTCGATCTCGACCACGGCCTTCGACAGTTCGTCGTCGGCACCGGGGGCAACGGCCTGCGACCGTTCAATGTCCTGGTCGCGAACTCCGAGGCACGCAACGAGACGGACTTCGGCGTCCTGGAGCTCACCCTCGGGACCACCGCCTACTCGTGGGATTTCGCACCGATCGCGGGACAGGACTACGCGGATGCGGGCACCCAGGCGTGCCACGGTCCGCCTGCCGGCGGGCCCCCACCACCGCCGCCGCCCGGAGACGACTTCCAGGTGTCAGCTGTCGCCGAGACAGCGCCGATGCCGCACGGCGGCGATTCAGCCGATGATCCGGCCATCTGGGTGCATCCATCTGATCCGTCACTCAGCACCGTCATCGGCACCGACAAGCAGCCCGGCGGTGGCCTCGCGGTCTATGACCTCGCCGGCACCGAGCTGTATTACTACGGCGGCGTGGCGATGAACAACGTCGACGTTCTCGATGGATTCCCGCTCGGTGGAACGGACGTCTCGCTGGTGGTGGCCACCGACAAGGATCACGCGGCCCTGGCCGTCTTCCGCGTGGATCCCGAGACGCGCGGCCTGGTGAATGTTGCGAGCCGCCTCATCACCAATGCGTCGGGAGGTGGGCTGTGTGGCTACCACAGCGCGATCAGCGGTGAGTTCTACGCCTTCACCACGAATGGCAGCGGCGTGGTCAAGCAATTCCGCATGTTCGATGCGGGCAACGGACTGGTCGACGCCGCGCTGGTAAGGAAGTTCGACGTGGGCGAGGCGACGGAGGGATGCGTCGCTGACGACGAGCGCGGCCACTTCTATATATCAGAGGAGCTTCTCGGAATCTGGCGCTACGGGGCCGAGCCATCCGACGCCAGCCCGCGGCTGCTCGTTGCCGGCACCGGCGCTGGAGGCCATCTGACCGCCGACGTCGAGGGTCTGGCGCTCGTGGAGAGCGGTGCCGACGGCTATCTCGTGGCCTCCAGCCAGGGAGATCACCGGTTTGCGATCTTCCGTCGGACGGATTATGAGTTCGTCGGGAGCTTCCGGATCGTCCCCTCGGCGTCGATCGACGGGGCGGAGAGCACCGATGGCATCGACATCGCCCCTGTCTCCCTGGGCCCGCAGTTCCCGGGTGGTGCATTCGTGGCCCAGGACGGAGATAACTTCACCGGCGCCCTGAGCGCGAACCACAACTTCAAGCTCGTGCCCTGGGACACCATCCTCCAGTCCGCCGGGGAGTAATCCGGACAGCACCTACCACACGTCGCCGGGGCGCCAATCGACGGCGATCGTTTGGCCGGGCGACACGCCGCCAGGGGTGCTCGGGGTGAGGCGGACCATGATTCCGTCGTCCTCGTCGGCCGACCGCTCGCGACGTCCGTCCGGGTGCCGGATCCATGTCGGGCCGCGCCATCGGATCCAGCCCAGGCGCTCGTAGAAGGCGTGGCGGCCGGTGCTCAGCGCCCCGAGCTCATAGCTGTCGTCGATGAGCCGATCGATCTCGGTCATCACCAGCGTTCCGAGGCCGGTTCCCTGCAGGTGCGGCCAGACGGCGACGGCCTCCACGTACCCGCCCCGCAGCGTGGCGGATTCGAGGTACAGCGGCCGGTCAACGAGGGCGGCATGCGCGACGGCGCCGCCGTCAGGCTCCTGGACGATCATGTGGATCCCGGGACCGATCGACTCCCAATAGCCATCCCATGACTCGTTGAAGGCCGCCTCGCACAGCTCGGTCAACGCTTCCCAGTCGCTCGAAGCGAGCTGATCCGAACGAGCTATCCGGATCACCGCCGATCGCGCAGGCGCCGCCGGCCAGGCTCGCGATATCGCACCTCGATCAGCGGCCACAGGTCGTCGAGTGCGATCCGGTAGTCGCCCCCGACCCTGCGTGCGCGCAGCCGCCCGCCGCGGATCAGGCGGCGAACGTGCTCCGGGTGGAAGCCGAGCACGGCGGCAGCCTGACGGGTCGCCAGCTCGAGGCCGGCGACGCTGACCGGCGCGTCGTCGGGGAGGCCGGCAAGCGCCACGGCCATCGCCTTGGTCCGATCCGCGGTGAGCGCCACCGCTTCGAGCTCGGTGCGCCGCATCGCCGCTCGCAGCGCGGCCGCCAGGTGATCTCGCAGGTCGCCGGCCGTCGTCGGTGAGGCGCCCCCCAGGTCAGCGCGGCGTGCGCTCACGTGAGGTTGACCCATCCGAAACGGAGCGCCAGCTCGAACAGGGCGGGCCAGCCCGCCACCAGCCGTCCGATCGGTCGAGCGCGCCGGCGGTACAGCGAGCGCGCCTTGGCGAGCACCCGTACGCGGTCGGCACCCGTCAGCTGTGTGGCCAGGAGGCGGAAGTCATCGAGGGCAGCCGCGTCCTGCTGCGACAGCCAGCGGGCATCTGCCAGCGCCTCGCGCGCCGGCAGAGAGGAAGGCAGCAGCTCGACGGCGACCGAAGCGGCGGCCAATGCCGCGCGCGCGTCCCCAACGCGGGTGAGCGCCCGGGCCAGGGCGAGCTGCGCCTCGCCGTCGGTGCCATCCAGCCGCACCGCACGCCGCGCGGCAAGCACGGCATCCTCCGCGTCGGCGGTGCTCAGCAGCTCACCCGCCTCGGCCAAGACCCAGTCGCGCTGGCGAGGATCGCCGCGTGCCAAGCGGCCATACTCGACGGCGGCGTCCCGATGCGCACCAGCCGCCGCCAGCGTCTCGGCCAGCAGCTCCCGGTATCGAATCTCCTCCGGGTCGAGGCGGACGGCGTCGGCCGCATGACGCTCCGCCTCGTCGACGCGGCCAAGGGCCAGGAGGGCTCGAGCGCGCAATTCGTGGGCGGCATCGTCGCCAGGCCGCTCGGCGAGCAGCGCCTGCGTCTCCTGCAGCACAGCGGCGTGGTCGCCGCGGTCCAGCGCCTGCTGGGCCGATCCCAGATCCGGGCTAGCCGGCTGCGGACCGCTCATCGTCCGTCGCGGATTCGCGCGAGACTCCCTCCCAGACGGCGGCGCCGTCCAGCAGGGCCGCCAGCCGATCAGGGATGGCGTCCAGCGCCACGCGTTCCTGCGTCATCGAGTCACGCTCGCGGATGGTGGCCGCTCCGTCTTCGAGCGAGTCCACGTCGACCGTCACGCAGAAGGGCGTGCCGACCTCGTCCTGGCGCCGGTACAGCTTGCCGATCGAGGCCGTGTCGTCGTACATGGCCGCCATTCGGGGCTTGAGATCGGCGGTCAGGGCACGTGCACGCTCCACCAGCTCAGGGCGGTTGCGCAGCAGCGGCATGACGGCCACTTTCACCGGCGCCAGCGCCGTACGGATGCGCAGCACCACCCTCTTCTCCTTTGCCAGCTGCTCCTCCTCGTACCCGTCCAGCAGGACAGTCAGCAGCGCGCGGTCGACGCCCATGGCCGGCTCGATCACGTACGGCGTGACGTGCTCGCCCGACGCCTCGTCGAAGATGCGCAACGCCTTCCCCGACCCGTCCGCGTGCGCGCGGAGGTCGAAGTCGGTCCGGTCGGCCACCCCCTCCAGCTCGGACCAGCCCATCGGGAAGAGGTACTCGATGTCGGTCGTCTGCTTCGAGTAGTGCGACAGCTCATCGGCCTCATGCGGGCGCAGGCGAAGCCGGTCGGCGGCCACGCCAAGCTCATCGGTCCACCAGCGCAGGCGCTCGTCCACCCAGTAGGCGAACCAGCGATGCTCTTGGGACGGATGGACGAAGAACTCCATCTCCATCTGCTCGAGCTCGCGATCGCGGAAGATGAAGTTGCCCGGCGTGATCTCGTTGCGGAAGCTCTTGCCGACCTGGGCGATGCCGAAGGGCAGCTTCCTGCGCGTTGTTGTCGCCACATTGTCGAAGTTGACGAAGATGCCCTGTGCCGTCTCGGGTCGCAGGTAGGCGAGGCTGGCACTCTCCTCAAGTGGCCCGACGTGGGTCTTGAACATCAGGTTGAACTGCCGGGCCTCGGTCAGGGTGCCGCGGCTCCCGCAGTTCGGGCAGGCAATCTCCGCAGGCGGGCCCTTCAGGTCATCGGCCCGGAAGCGGAGCTTGCAGTTCCGGCAGTCGACCATGGGGTCGCTGAAGCCGCCGACATGGCCCGAGACCTCCCAGACGCGCGGGTTCATGATGATCGCCGCGTCGATGCCGACGATGTCGTCGCGCAGCTGGACCATGGACCGCCACCAGGCCGCCTTGATGTTGTTCTTCAGCTCGACGCCGAGCGGGCCGTAGTCCCAGAAGCCGCCCATGCCGCCATAGATCTCGCTCGACGGGAAGACGAAGCCACGGCGCTTTGCCAGCGAGACGATGACGTCCATGTTCGGGGCAGGCATGCTTCGAGACAGTGCTCCGACGGCAGGGATGTTGATGGACCGATGGAGTGGCCGGGTGAGCGTCCGAGTCTAGCCTAGCGCCCGACCCCGGCTCCCTCGCCCGTGGCGACCTCGATTGCAGCGACGCTGCGCAAGCCCGCCTCGCGGGCAGCGACTTCGTCCATGAAATCACGGCTGCGCAGCTCACGTTCCAGCACCGCCAGGACCGTGGCCTGCAGCGCACGCTCGATCTCGCGCTGGACGGCGGTCGACAGCCGCAGCCGGAGCACGTCGCCCAGGCCGGAGCGCTGCAGGTGGCGGAGGACCTTGAGGCCATCCGCGCTGATCGGCCTGGATGCGAGCGCAGCGTGGACGCACTCGGGCCCGAGCACCCCGCCGGCCACCGGGGAGTACCCATTCCCATCCGGGCCAATCTCGGCGCCGCAGTCGACGCACTGGGTCAGCTCCGGCCGAAATCCCATCGCGTCGAGCAGGTGGAGCTCGAACCAACGGGCCACCACCTCGCGCGCGACCTCGGCGGGCGCGGCGTCCAGGCCGGCGAGGGCCTGCGCCAGGAGCTCGAAGGCGTCGTGCGAGTCTGCCGATCCCTCGCAGAACCGATCAGCCAGCTCGACCAGGTACCAGGCGGCGGCCGTCGAATGGAGGTCGTTGCGCAGCGGCAGGTGCGGGTCCTCCAGCGCGACCTGGGTGACGACGTCGAATGTCCTGCCGATGGCCAGCACCAGGTGCACGTCGCTGAACGGCTCCAGCCCGCCTCCCAGGCGCGAGCGCGGCCGCCGGATGCCCTTGGCGATGATGCGCAGCTTGCCAAGTCGGGGCGTCAGGACGGTCAGCACTCGATCGGCCTCGCCGAGGTCCATGCTGCGCAGGACGATCGCCTCGGTCTTGTAGAGACGGGCCCGGCTCACAGGACTGTGCTCGGGTACGCTTGCCAGGTGGCGGACAACATCAGGACCGAGTTTACCGACCTGCTAACCGAGATCGAGGACGAGATGCGGGACGTCCTCGCCGGTCACGAGGGTCCCGCTCGTCCGCTGTACGAGATGCTCTCCTACCACCTCGGGCTCGATCAGCCGGACGGGCCTCGTGGAAAGCGCATGCGGCCCCTGCTCGGGCTATTGGTCTACGAGGCGCTGACCGGCGATCACGCGGCGGCGCTGCCCGGCGCCGCGGCGGTTGAGCTGGGGCACAACTTCAGCCTGGTGCACGACGACATCGAGGATGCCGACGCGGAGCGGCGACATCGGCCCACCCTGTGGGCGATCTGGGGGGTGCCGCTGGCGATCAACGCCGGCGATGCGCTGTTCGCCCTGTCGCGGCTGGCTCTGTATCGGGCGCTCGACGCCGGGACCGTGAGCGAGCACCGCATGCTGGAGCTGATGCGGATGTACGACCAGACCTGCCTGGCGCTATGCGAGGGGCAGTTCCTGGACATCAGCTTCGAGCGCCGGACGGACGTCACTGTGGACGAGTACCTGGAGATGATCGGCCGCAAGACCGCCGCGCTGCTGGCGGCTGCGCTGCAGGCGGGAGCCATCCTGGCCGATGACGACCCGGCCACTGCCGAGGCCTTCCGCGGCTTCGGGCACAACCTTGGCCTGGCCTTCCAGATGGCCGATGACGTGAAGGGCAGCTTCTGGACGACGGCCGAGTCCGGCAAACCGGAGGCCGGGGACATCAGGAAGCGAAAGAAGACGCTGCCGCTGGTGTGGGCGCTGCAGAACGCCGCCGAGGCGGACGCGCAGCGGCTGCGCGAGATCTATGGCGCCGATTCACCAGGGCCGATGGCGCAGGATGACGTGGACGAAGTGCTGGCCATCCTCGATCGCAGCGGCGCGCGAGCGGTGGCCGAGGCAGAGGCGCGGCGCTACAAGGAGATTGCCCTGGCCGCCCTCGATGGGCTGCCGATCCCGGACGGGCCGCGCGCGGAGCTGCGCGGGTTGGTCGAATCGGTGGTCGCCGCCTGAGCTGCGTCGACGCCGCCGACTGCGCTGTAGGGCGCACGGCAAGCTGTCCGAATGCGCATGGGACGCGCAGCCAGGGCCGGAGCCGTGCCCTGGACTGGTCGTTTTCGCACCTAGTGCGCAGCGGGACCGTTCTCGGGCGCCCGCGGGCGGCGCGTGCGCACATGGCGCGAATCAGGACGGTTCGCGGAGGCCAGACAGGCGTTACGCCTCCTGTCCCGCCCCGTCGCCGCCCACCTCATCGTCCGGCGGCTTGACGCGACTGGCGATCACCTTGGCGACGCGCCGTGGCTCCGCCGCATCGACGGTGAGCGTCACGTCGCGGAACCTGACCGTGGCTCCCGGCAGCGGGATACGGCCGACCCGATGCACGATGAAGCCGCCGACCGTGTCGTACGCCTCCTCGTCCTCCTCCTCGTCGTCGGACAAGCCGAACAGGTCGCGCAGGTCATCCATGCTCACCCGGCCGTCCAGCCTGAATGAGATCTCGCCGTCGTAGGCCAGGGGCTCGACCAGCGACTCCTCGCGGTCGTATTCATCCTGGATCTCGCCGACGATCTCCTCGACCACGTCCTCCAGGGTGATGAGGCCGGCGGTGCCGCCGTACTCGTCGACCACGATGGCGATGTGGCGCTTCGTGACCTGCATCTCGTGCAGCAGCTCGTCGACCGCCTTCGTCTCCGGCACGTACACCGGCGGGCGCGCCAGCTTGCGGATGTCGAGGTCTGCCGGCGGGGCGCCGTTCAGCTTCAGGTACGGCAGCAGGTCCTTCGCGTAGAGCACGCCGACGACGTTGTCCAGGTTCTCCTCGTACACCGGGATGCGGGAGTGGCCGGCCCGCACGATCAGGTCGAGCACCTCGTCCATCGGGTCATTGACGTCGACAGCGCGGATGCCGATGCGCGGGACCATGACCTCGTGGACCTTGGTCTCGGCCAGCTCGATGACGCCGTGGATCATCTCCTTCTCGTCTTCCTCGATCCCGCCGGTCTCGCTGCCAGTCTCGACCAGCATCTTCAGCTCCTCGGTGGAGAGATAGCCGGCCTGGGGACGATCCCTGCCGCCCAGCAGCCGCACCAGCACGTTCGAGACGCTGGACACGAGCCAGACCACCGGACGCAGCAGCGCGTCCATCCAGCCGATCGGCCGTGCCACCACCAGGGCGAAGCGCTCCGCAAAGGTGAGCGCCAGTGTCTTGGGCACCAGCTCGCCGACGATGATCGAGGCCAGCGCGATCAGCAGGGTGATGATCACGAAGCTGACCTCGTCGGCCGCCGCCTTGATGACGTCGAGCGGGATCAGGCGGATCAGCCCGGCCAGCGAGCCGGACAGCGACACGGCGCCGACCGCCGATGCCAGGAACCCGAGGAAGGTGATGGCGATCTGGATCGTCGCCAGGAAGCGGCTCGGGTCGCTGGTGACACGCTCGGCGATGCGGGCCGTGCGGCTGCCCTCGCCGACCAGCTGGTGCAGGCGGTGGCGCTTGACCGTGATGAGCGCGATCTCACTGGCGGCGAAGAAGCCGCCGATCAGGATGAGCAGGGCCACCAGGGCCAGGTCCAGGAGCCAGCCGTCAGGCATCTGCGGGGCTCGCGCCGCCTCCCGCCTGCGGGTTTCGCTCGCTGGCCAGCTCGGCGCGGCGCCGGCGAGCCTCGATCGGGCGGGCCGGCATGCCGACGACGGTTGCGCCAGGTGCCACATCGCGCGTCACGACCGACCCGGCACCTGTTTTCGCGCCGGCGCCGATGGTGACCGGGGCGCGCAGCATGGTGTCGACCCCGATGAAGGCCCCGTCGCCGATCACCGTCGTGTTCTTGCGCGCGCCGTCGAAGTTGGCCGTGATCGCGCCGGCGCCGATGTTCACCTTCTCGCCGACTTCGGCGTCGCCGAGGTAGCTGAAGTGGTGCTGCTGGGTTCCGGCGCCGAGCCGGGTGTTCTTCAGCTCGGCGTAGTTCCCGATCCGGCAGCGCGGTCCGACCTGGCAGCCGGGCCGGATGTGGCTGAACGGACCGATGTGGACGTCCTCGGCCACCGTCGACTCCTCGACGACGCTGGCCCACACTCGCGTGCGCGGCCCGATGCGCGAGTCACGAACCTCCGACCGCGGACCGATCACCGCGTCCTGCGCGATGACCGTCGCCCCGGACAGGACCGACGAAGGCTCGATCCGCGCGTCCTGTCCGATCTCCACGCCGGCGTCGATGAAGGTGCTGGACGGGTCGACGATGGTGACCCCGTTGCGCATATGGGCCTCGACGATCCTCATCCGCAGCAAACGGTCGGCCGCCGCCAGCGCGACGCGGTCGTTGATGCCGGTCGTCAGCTCGGCCGACGGAGCGGTGATGACCGCGACCCGGCGGCCGCCGCTGGCCGCGATCTCGACCAGGTCGGTCAGGTAGTACTCGCCCGACGGGGACGCCGGCACGTTGCCGACGTTGGCTCGCAGCCAGGCGGCGTCGAAGCAGTAGGTGCCGACATTCACCTCGCCGCCGGCGCGGGTGGCTTCATCGGCGTCCCCTTCCTCGACCACCGCGCTCGCTGCGCCGTCGGCACCGCGCACCACGCGGCCGTAGCCACTCGGATCGGTGACGTGGGCGGAGAGCAGGGCGATGGTCGCCTCCCCCTCGGCCTGCTCGCTCAGCAGGCGCTGGAAAAGCTCAGGTGGCAGCAACGGGACGTCGCCCATGGTCACCAGCACATGCCTGGCGCCGGCCGGGACCCGGCCGAGGCCGGCGCGCACCGCGTCGGCGGTACCGAGCTGCGGGTCCTGGCGAACGGTGGGGACGCGGTCGGCGAGCGCAGCCTCCAGCTGGTCTCCGCCGAATCCGGTCACCACCACCGGATGCTCGATGCCGGCAGCCGCCAGCGCGGCCAGCACATGGTCCAGCATCGGCCGGCCGGCGAGCGGGTGGAGGACCTTGGGGATGCGCGATCGCATGCGAGTCCCCTGGCCGGCGGCCAGGACGATGGCCGCAGTAGCTAGCAAGGCCGTGGGCGCTTCAACATCAAGGGTGCCGCGGATGGTATCCGTCAGGGTCCATCGGGCGCAATCGCAACGGCCTCGATCTCGACCAGGGCACCCTTCGGAAGCGCCTTGACGGTCACCGTCGAGCGCGCCGGGAAGGGTGCCGAGAAGAAGCGCGCGTAGACCTCGTTGACCGCCGCGAAATCGGCGGTGTCGGTCAGGAAGATGGTCGTCTTCACCACCCGATCCATGGACACGCCGCCCGCGTCCAGGATGGCGGTCAGGCTGCGCAGCGCGCGATCCGCCTGGGCTGCCACGCCATCGGCCAGCTCGCCGGTCGCCGGATCGGCACCCGTCTGGCCGGCCGTGAAGACGAAGCTGCCGGCGCGGATACCCTGGCTGTACGGCCCAATCGGGCCCGGCGCCCCGCTCGTCTCGATCTGAGTTCGCATGGCTGGGCTCACTCCTCCACCTCTCCGATGCTCTCGATGCTAGCCGCTTCGCTGCGCAGGCGTGTCTGCGTGGCTCGCAGGCCAGCGCGTCGCAGGCGGCTCACCACACCGCTGGCGCGCTCCGGATCGTCGGTGATGCTGAAGACCGTGGGCCCGCTGCCGGAGAGGCGTGGCTCGCCGCCGGCGGCAGCCACCTGGACGAGCACGTCGTCCAGCTCCGGGCGGAGCCTGCGTGCGGGGGCCATCAGGTCGTTGCCGCTCGTCTCGCTCCCTCTCCCCCACTCGTCGGGGCGGAGCTCGCCAAAGACGTCGGCACTGCTCATCGGGTAGGCAGGGTGCGCCAGCACGACGTGCTGCGTGCCCGGCGCCCGCATCGCCGTCACCCGCTCGCCGATGCCCTCGACGCGCGCTGCGGGGAGCTGGGCCGCGAAGAACGGCACGTCGGCCCCCAATCGCGCGAGCTCTTCCAGGTCCGTTGCGTCCGCCACATCGGCGCCGCCAACCCAGCGCCGCGATCATCGATAGTCAATCGGTCAAAACCACCGA
>CBFGSY010000018.1:0-23293 GCA_965651545.1 uncultured bacterium
GTGATGTCGCCCGCCTGCTCGACGAGGCGCATGCCGCATTGGGCGAGGCAGTCACCCGTTGGCTGGTCGCGGCTGGCTGGGAGGTACGGCCGGAGGTGTCGTTCTCGCGCTGGGGCGAGCGCGGAGTGATTGACCTCGTCGCCTGGCACGCGCCGACGCGGACTCTCCTGGTCATCGAGCTGAAGACGTCGATCGTCGACCTCCAGGAGATGCTTGGCTCGCTGGATCGGAAGGCGCGCCTGGCACCGGACGTCGCGCGCGACCTCGGCTGGCGGCCCTCTTCGGTGGCCGTAGCCGTGATCGTCAATGAAGGGCGTAGCAATCGGCGGCGAGTCCAGGCGCATGCTGCCCTGCTGCGGGCAGTGCTGCCGAGCGACGGTCGTCAGCTTCGACCCTGGGTGCTGGCGCCCAACGGACCGATCCGGGCGCTGGCATTCTGGCCAAAGTTGCCTGTACCGGCAGCTAAGGCAGGTCCGGCCGGGCGGCGCGTGCGGGCGTGAGCGTGAGCCGCGGTCGAAAGCCTGCCAGAGTGCCGCGTGGTGTCCGGTTTGGCCACTTCCGGCGGCGCGGATTCGGCCTAAGTGCCGCGTGGCGAAAACCTGGCCAGAATCGCCGACTGACACAGGCGTCGGTTGTCCCGCGCGCTCAACGGACCGATCCGGGCGCTGGCATTCTGGCCAAAGTTGCCCGTCCCGGCAGCTAAGGCAGGTCCGGCCGGGCGGCGCGTGCGGACCCGAGCGTGAGCCGCGGTGGGAAGCCTGCCAGATTGCCGCGTAGTGCCCGATTTGGCCACGTCCGACGGCGCGGATCACGCCTACGTGCCGCGTGGCGAAATCCTGGCCAGAATCGCGGCTGCCACACGGGCTGGCGTTGACCGGCGCGAGCGCGTGAGGCACAATAGGGCTACAAAACCGACCAGTTGAGTCGGGATTTCGAAAACTCATGCACGCAAGCACGCAAGGACGCGCGAAACCACGCGCACGCGAGGAACCATGGCCCTTCCCAACGCCGCCCTGAACCAGGTCCCGGACAGCTACAAGTACGGCTGGCACGACCCGGAGATGGTGCCCCTCAACATCATGAAGAAGGGGCTCTCCGCCGAGATCGTGGAGGAGATCAGCCGCTTCAAGGGTGAGCCGGAGTGGATGACCAAGCTGCGGCTCAAGGCGTACCGCCACTTCGAGTCACGGCCGACGCCGACGTGGGGCGCCGACCTGTCGGCGATCGACTTCCAGGACATCTACTACTACGCCGCGCCCACCAACAAGGCGGTCCAGTCCTGGGACGACGTGCCGGAGTACATCCGCCGCACCTACGACCGCCTCGGCATCCCGGAGGCGGAGAAGAAGTACCTCGCCGGCGTCGGCGGGCAGTACGACTCAGAGGTCGTCTACCACAACATCCGCTCCGAGCTGGAAGCCCAGGGCGTCATCTTCCTGGGGACCGATCAGGCCCTCAAGGAGCACCCGGAGATCTTCAAGGAGCACTTCGGCACCGTCATCCCTGCCAACGACAACAAGCTGGCCGCCCTCAACACGGCGGTCTGGTCCGGCGGCAGCTTCATCTACGTGCCCAAGGGCGTCCACGTCGACCTGCCGCTGCAGGCGTACTTCCGCATCAACACGGAGAGCGTCGGGCAGTTCGAGCGGACCCTGATCATCGCGGACGAGGGGAGCAGCGTTCACTACGTCGAGGGCTGCACCGCGCCGACCTACACGTCCGCCAGCCTGCACTCGGCGGTGGTCGAGATCATCGTCAAGAAGGGCGCCCGCGTCCGCTACACGACCATCCAGAACTGGAGCCACAACGTCTACAACCTCGTCACCAAGCGCGCCGTGGCCCATGAGGACTCGGTGATGGAGTGGGTGGACGGCAACCTCGGCTCGCGGGTGACCATGAAGTACCCGTCCATCTACCTGCTCGGCGAGCGGGCGCATGGCGAGGTGCTCTCCATCGCGTTCGCGGGCGAGGGGCAGCACCAGGACGCGGGCGGCAAGGTCATCCACGCGGCTCCCAACACCACGAGCCTCATCACGAGCAAGTCGATCTCCAAGGGCACCGGCCGCACGAGCTACCGTGGCCTGATCAAGGTCTATCCCGGCTGCGAGAAGTCGAAGTCGACGGTTCGCTGCGACGCGCTGATCCTCTCCGACGAAGCACGCAGCGACACCTACCCGTACATGGAGATCGACGAGGAGGACGTCACCATCGGGCACGAGGCCACGGTCTCGAAGGTGGGCAGCGAGCAGCTCTTCTACCTCATGAGCCGCGGCCTGTCCGAGGCTGAGGCGTCAGCGATGATCGTGAACGGGTTCATCGAGCCGATCGTCAAGGAGCTCCCGATGGAGTACGCGGTCGAGATGAACCGCCTGATCCAGCTTCAGATGGAAGGGGCGGTCGGCTAGCCGATGGCGGTGCAGGAGCAGGCGACCGCCACTCCCCAGGCGGCCGGCGACTGGCTGCGCGACCTGCGGGCCGATTGGCAGACGCGGCTCGCGGCCACCCCGCGACCCAGCGGGCTGGAGGAGGAGTGGCGGCGCACCTCGCTCGACGGGCTGCCCTGGGATGCGCCGCTGGCAACCGTGCCGGCGTCGGCGACCTTCAACCTGCCCGATCACCTGGCCGAGGCGGGCGTCGTGTTCGGCGACCTGGCCGCGGTCGCCGCAGAACGGCCGGACCTGGTGCGGCGCTACCTGGGCAGGCGCCAGACGATCGACTCGCACGCCCACTTCTGGGCGCTGGCCCACGCGGCCTGGGGCAGCGGCACATTCCTGTACGTCCCGCGCGGCGTCAACGTCGACGAGACGCTGGTGGCGTCCATCGACCTGGGCGATGCGGCCGCGGCCTTCCACCCGATCACGCTGGTGGTCGCCGACGCGGACAGCAGCGTCACCCTGCTGGAGCAGGTCCGGTCCGCGGACGGCGTGGCCGCCTGGTTGGGCGGCGCGATCGACATCGTGGCCGGGCCAGGCTCGCGCGTGCGCTACGCCAACCTGCAGCTGCTGGGCGATGCGGCCTGGAACGTGGGCGCGCAGCGCGTCGAGGTCGGCAAGGACGCCGAGGTGACGACCCTGAACGCCGAGGTCGGCTCGGCGGTGACCAAGCTGGGCGTCGACATGCGGATGAGCGGCAAGGGAGGGACCTCGCGCCTGCTTGGCCTGCTGGCTGCCGGCGAGTCGCAGCACATCGACATCAACTCGGTCCAGGACCTGGTGGGCAGTCACACGACCTCCGACCTGCTCTACCTGTCCGCCCTGTACGACGAGGCGCGCGCCGCCTTCTATGGCGTGACGCGCGTGCGCAACCAGGCGAAGGTCCCCAGCAGCTACCAGGAGTGCCGAAACCTGCTGCTGTCGCCGAAGGCTGGTGCAGAGCCGATCCCGGTGCTCGAGATCGAGACGAACGACATCCTGCGCTGCGGGCACGGGGCGACGGCGGGCGCCATCGACCCGACGCAGCTCTTCTATGCCGAGACGCGCGGGCTGACGGCCGATGAGGCGGAGCGCATGATCGTGCGCGGCTTCTTCGAGCAGGTGGTGGCCCAGGTCCCGTCGGAGACGATCCGGCATGCCGTGCTGGGGGCGCTGGGCGTCCGTATCGGCGGGCAGCTGGACGGGGAGATGGCGGCGTGATGACGGCGCGATCGGGCTTCGCGACCGGCCTGTCAGCACAGCACGTGGCTCCTGGAACGGTGCGCGTCGTGCAGCTGGACGGGCGCTCGCTGTGCATCGGCCATACCGAGGATGACGAGTGGGGCGCGATCGACAACGTCTGCACCCACGACGGCGGCGTGCTGGGCGACGGTGAGCTGGACGGCGATGCCGTCGAGTGTCCGCGCCATGGCGGCCGCTTCGACCTGTTCAGTGGTCGGGTGCTGGCCCTGCCTCCGGTGCGACCGGTGAACGCCTATCCCGCGCACGTGGAGGACGGTGAAGTGGTGGTCGACCTGCCATGAAGCTGTCGACGCGGGCCGAGTACGGGATTCGGGTGCTGGTCGCGCTGGCACGCGCGGAGGGCGACGGGCCGCTCTCGCTGGCCGCCGTCGCGCGCAGCGAGAAGCTGCCGCACGCCTACCTGGAGCAGCTGGTTGGCGACCTGCGCCGCGCCCGGCTGGTGACCGCCACCCGCGGCAAGGCGGGCGGCTACCGCCTAACCCGTGCCGCTGCCGAGATCAGCCTGGTGGAGGCGATGCGCGCCCTCGACGGCCCGATGCTGGAGATGCCATGCGCAGGGCCGGACAACCTGGAGGTCTGCGCTCGCCCGCAGGACTGCAGCGTGCACGACGTCTTCCAGCGCGTCCACGACTCGCTGGAAGGAGCCCTGTCCGGCACAACCCTGGCCGAGGCGGCGCTGGCCGCCGGCGGCCCACCCTATCCGATGGCGCTCCGCCGTCGGCGCGATGCCCAGCACGCGGCCGCCCGCGAGGCGGCCCGGGCGGCATCGGTCCAAAACCAACCTGGGAGCAACGCGACGAGCGCATGACAGACCAGCTGGAGATCCGCGATCTGGAGGTCAGCATCGCGGGCAAGAAGATCCTGAAGGGGCTGAGCCTGACCGTTGGCCAGGGCGAGGTCCACGCGCTGATGGGGCCGAACGGATCGGGCAAGACGAGCCTGGCCTACACCCTGATGGGGCATCCGGACTACACGGTGGACGCCGGCACGATCCGGTGGGCGGGCGAGGACCTGCTGAGCGGTCCGACGCCGCTGGGCATGTCGCCCGACAAGCGAGCCCGGCTGGGTCTCTTCCTTGCCTTCCAGTATCCGAGCGCCATCCCCGGCGTGACGGTGGCCAGCTTCCTGCGCAACATCTACAACGCTGTCCATCACCCCAAGCCAGCGGACGAGACGGGCCAGACGGCGGTGAAGTACACCGGCATCCCGCTGGCCAAGTTCCGCAAGCTGATGGAGGAGAAGATGGCGCTGCTGCACATCGATCCCTCCTTTGCCAGCCGGTACGTGAACGACGGCTTCTCCGGCGGTGAGAAGAAGCGGCTCGAGATGCTGCAGATGGCGATCCTCAGCCCGCGCATGGCGATCCTGGACGAGACCGATTCGGGCCTGGACATCGACGCGCTGCGCAACGTGGCCGACGGTATCAACGCCACCCTCTCGCCTGAGATGGGGGTGCTGATGATCACGCACTACCAGCGGATGCTGAACTACGTCAAGCCGCAGTTCGTGCATGTGCTGCTCGACGGGCGCGTCGTCAAGTCCGGCGGAGAGGAGCTCTCCCACCAGCTGGAGGCCAACGGCTACGACTGGGTGCGGGAGCAGGTTGGCTTGCCGGCCGGCGTGGGCGACGAGGTGGGCGAGCAGCCCGAGCCGGTGGCGGAGCACGCTTAGACTGGAGTAGACCGATGGCGATCGAGCAGGCTGTCCCCACGACCCTCCCCGGGAGCTTCTCCGGGACGGCGGTGCGTGCCGATTTCCCGGTCTTCAGCGAGCCCACCAGGAACGGGAAGCGACTCGTCTTCCTTGATTCGGCCGCCAGCGCGCCCAAGCCGCAGGCTGTGATCGATGCGGTGGCCGACACCTACGCCCATCACTACGCCAACGTGCATCGCGGCATCTATGGCCTCTCCGAGGATGCCACCGGCAGGTTCGAGGGCGCCCGGAAGCGGCTGGCGCGCTTCATCAACGCCCCTGATGCGCGCGAGGTCATCTTCGTCCGCAACGCCACCGAGGCCATCAACCTGGTCGCCTACAGCTGGGGCCGGACCAACGTCGGGCCGGGCGACCTGGTGGTGACGACCCAGCTGGAGCATCACGCCAACATCGTTCCCTGGCAGCAGCTGACCAAGGAGGTCGGCGCCCAGCTGGCGTACGTGGAGATCACCGACGACGGCCGGCTGGACATGGCCGATCTGCGCGCCAGGCTGGCGGAGAAGCCCAAGCTGCTGGCGGTGGCCCTGGTCAGCAACGCGCTGGGCACCATCAACCCGATCGCCGAGATCGTGGAGATGGCGCATCGGGCCGGCGCATTGGTGCTCGTCGACGCTGCGCAGGGCGCACCGCACATGCCGGTCGACGTGCAGGCGCTGGGCTGCGACTTCCTGGCGCTGTCCGGCCACAAGATGCTGGGGCCCTCCGGGATCGGCGCGCTGTGGGGGCGACTCGAGCTGCTGGAGGCGATTCCCCCCTTCATGACGGGCGGCAGCATGATCATCCGCGTCACCCTCGACGGCGCCGAGTGGAACGAGGTGCCGGCCAAGTTCGAGGCGGGCACGCCAGCCATCGCCGAGGCCGTTGGTCTGGCAGCGGCCATCGATTACCTGACCGAACTCGGCATGGACAACGTGCGCGAGCACGAGCGCTGGCTGTTCGACCACGCCTGGCACGCGCTGGGGGAGATCGGTGGCGTGACGCGGCTGGGACCGGGCGATCCGGAGCACCACGCAGGCGTCATCAGCTTCGTGATCGATGGCATCCATCCGCACGACGTGGCTACGGTCTTCGATCACGAGGGAGTGGCCGTGCGCGCCGGCCATCACTGTGCGCAGCCGGTGATGCTGCGCTACGACATCCCGGCCACCACCAGGGCGAGCTTCTACGTGTACAACGACCTGGATGACGTTCAGGCGCTGGCGGATGCCGTGCGCACGACCCAGGACCTGTTCGGCGGCGGCAGCGGCAAGGGCGGCTGACGACGATGGACAACCTCTACCGCGACTTCATCCTGGAGCACTACCGCGCCCCACACAACAAGGGCGTGCTCGACCCGCATGACCTGCAGTTCGCCGATTCGAACCCGACCTGCGGGGACGAGATGAGCATGACCCTGCGCCTGGACGGCCCGCGGCAGCACATCGCCGACGTGGCTTTCGACGGGCGCGGCTGCGCCATCAGCCAGGCATCGGCCTCGATCCTGACCGACGACCTGCGCGGCCTGTCGCTGGACGACGTGCGCGGCATGGATCCGCAGAAGGTGCTGGATGACCTGGGCGTCCCCATCGGCCCGGCGCGCCTGAAGTGCGCCCTGCTCGCCTACAAGGTGCTTCAGGGCGCGGTGCAGGGCGGCGAGGTGGCCTGGCCCGCCGAGGCGGAGGCTGCCGTATGAGGCCCTGTAGCAGCCGCTGACCCATCGCGACTGCGCGACGAACCCCCGCGCTCAGCGGCACTCACACCAGAGGACCCTATGACCGACCAGGCAACTTCTCCCCGCAACATCACCGCACCCGAGGCACTGCAGCTCGCCAGGGACGGCTATCGCATCGTCGACGTGCGCGAGCAGGTCGAGTGGGATGCCGGCCATATCCCCGGCGCCACCCTGCTGCCGCTGGCCGACGTGCCCGCGCGCTTTGCCGACGTGCTGCCGGAGAAGGACGCGCCGATCCTGCTGCACTGCGCGGTCGGCGCGCGTTCGGCACGGGCCGCCTCCTTCCTGGCGGGGCAGGGCTACACGAACCTCGCCAACCTGACCAGCCTCGCCGACTGGCGCGCGGCGGGCGGCGCCTGGGAGGTGCCAGAGCAGCTGCTGACCGCCGCCCAGTCGCGGCGCTACAGCCGCCAGACGCTCATCCCCGAGATCGGGGGGAAGGGGCAGCGAAAACTTCTCGACTCGAAGGTCCTGCTGATCGGCGCCGGTGGCCTCGGCTCGCCGGTGGCCCTCTACCTGGCTGCGTCGGGGATCGGGACGATCGGCCTCGTCGACGACGACGTGGTCGACGAGTCGAACCTGCAGCGACAGGTGCTGCACACGGTGAGCCGCATCGGCCAGCCAAAGACCGCGTCGGCGCGGGTCACGCTGGAGGCGCTGAACCCGGAGACGAAGGTGGTGGAGCACCGCGAGCGGCTGTCGGCCGAGAACGTGGATCGCCTGATCGCCGGCTACGACGTGATCGTCGACGGCACCGACAACTTCGACACCCGGTACGTCCTGAACGATGCGGCCGTCAAGCTGCGCAAGCCGGTGGTCCACGGCTCGATCTACCGCTGGGATGGGCAGGTGACCACCTTCGTGCCGTTCGCGGGGCCCTGCTATCGGTGCATGTACCCCACGCAGCCACCCGAGGAGCTGGCGCCGGCATGTGCCGTGGCGGGCGTCCTGGGCGTGCTGCCGGGCATCGCCGGCATGCTGCAGGCGAACGAGGTCTTCAAGCTGCTGCTCGGCGTCGGGGAGACGCTTGCCGGCCGGCTGCTGATGTTCGACGCCATGAACACCGAGTTCAGCGAGGTGCGCATCTGGCGTGACCCTGCCTGCCCGACCTGCGGTGAGCGCTCGTCGCTGCTGGCGGAGCCGGCGCGCGAGGCTCGGCAGGAGGTGCCGGCATGAGCAGCGTGCGCATCCCGCCCGTGCTGCGCGAGGAGGTCGGCGGGCAGCGCGCGGTCGAGGCATCGGGCGGAACGGTGTCCGAGGTGCTGGACCAGCTGTTCGCGGCGTATCCCTCACTCGGCACGCGGGTGACCGAGGGCGGAAAGCTCTCGCCATTCGTCAACGTGTACGTCAACGACCGCGACGTGCGCTACCAGGACGGACTGGATACGGCCGTCGGCCCCAATGACACGGTGATCCTGCTGCCGGCCATGGCCGGCGGCTGACGCAAGACCGATGAAGTCTGCCCCGCCACCGACCAGCGCGGGCAGCTTCGCGGACCTGGCCGCCTCCATCGGCAACACCCCGATGGTCGAGCTGCGGCGCCTGTCGCCGTCCCCGCGCGTGCGGCTGTGGGCAAAGCTGGAGGCGGCCAACCCAACGGGCTCGGTCAAGGACCGTGTGGCCAGGGCCATGCTGGACGAGGCGCTGGCGTCGGGCGCCCTGCGGGCGGGCCAGACCATCCTGGAGCCCTCGAGCGGCAACACCGGCATCAGCCTCGCCATGCTGGGCGCGCGTCTGGGTCATCCGGTGCGCGTCGTGATGCCGGACAACACCACGCCCGAGCGTTCGCAGCTGCTGCGCCTCTACGGGGCGGAGATCGTCTACTCGCCCGGCGCGGAGGGGAGCAACGGCGCAATCCGCGCGGCGGAGAGCCTGGCGGCCGAGGATCCGAGCCTCTTCATGCCGTACCAGTACGGGAATCCGGCCAACCCGGATGCGCATGAGCGGGGAACCGGACCTGAGATCCTGGCGGCCGTGCCGGAGCTGGACGCGTTCGTGGCGGGCCTGGGGACCGGCGGCACGTTGACCGGCGTGGGCCGCTACCTGCGCCGCGCACGCCCGGACGCCCGGATCATCGCCGCTGAGCCGCTTCCCGGGGAGCAGGTGCAGGGGCTCCGCTCGTTGGAGGATGGCTTCGTTCCGCCCGTCCTGGACGAGGCGGTGCTCGACGACCGGCGCCTGGTCGCGAACCGGGACGCGCTCGTCGGGGTGCGCCGCCTGATGCGCGAGGAGGGCATCTTCGCCGGCCTCTCGTCCGGCGCCGTGCTGCACGTGGCGCTGCAGGTCGCCGCAGAGATGGGGGAGGGACACGTGGTGGTTCTCCTCGCCGACGGCGGCTGGAAGTACCTGTCGACTGGCCTCTGGTCACGCGACCTCGACGAGCTGGAGGACGAGCTCGAGGGCTCGATCCTGTGGTGAGCGGCGCACACGGCCTTGGGCTGCCGGCCGCCGTGGCCCAGATGCTGATTTCCCACGCGCGCAGCGAGCTGCCGAATGAGGCCTGCGGCATCCTCTCGGGATCGGCGGCCGACGGGCTGGCGACCAGCTTCCACCCCGCTCGCAACGCGGAGGCCTCGCCGCTGCGCTACAGCGTGCATCCGCAGGACCTGGTGCGCATCACGTTCGCCATCGAGGACGCCGGGGAGGACCTGGTGGCCATCTTCCATTCCCATACCCGCTCACCGGCCATCCCGTCGGCGACGGATCGGCGAGCGGCGATGTATCCGGATGCCTACTACCTGGTGGCCAGCCTGGCCGATGCATCGGCTCCCATCGAGCAGGCCCTGCGCGCCTGGCGCATCCGCGGCGGCGAAGTGGTCGAGGCGCCAGTGGAGATCCGCTAGAGCGGCGTTCTCCCCACGACCCGGCCACTCCCCAGGCGCAGGAGCAGGTCCATGCCGGGGGCGCCCTCCTCGCCACCGGAACGGTAGGCGAGGCGATAGACGCCCGCGTTCGGGGGCGGCAGCCAGCTGGCGCCCACGTACGTCAGGCCGGCCAGCTCATCGCCCACGGCGGCCCGGGCCGTGCGATCGAGGATCTCGTCGAGGGCTGCGTCGTAGGCGTGGAGGTCGGCGGTAAGCAGCGTTGCGGTCCCGTTGGCCGCAACCTCGAACGAGTAGAGGTCCGCGCCGGCGGCGCCGTCGCGAGAACCGGCGACCTCCAGCGTGCAGCTGCTCGGGCCGCAGGCGCCGCCAACCGAGATGGCCGGCCACCGCTCCCCGTTCCAGGTCCAGATCTGCGCCGCGAGGGACCGGGCCAGCTCGTCTGTCTCCAGCCGATCCGGGACGCCGCCTGGCCGCCGTGAGTCGCGCATCGCCATGAGCAGCGTCGCCGCATCGTAGGGTCGAGCCGGCTCCACCATGACCGCCCCGGAGGGTTGCGTCGTCCGGCTGGCGGCCGCGGTCTCGCCTGCTTCAGGCGAGCCGCCCGTGGGTGCGGGGGTGGCACACGACGCCAGCGACAGGGTCAGGGCCAGCGTGGCGATCCTGCCGCGCCGCACCATTGGGCCGGTCAGCGACTCCGCGTGTCGCGCACCTTGGCCCAGGCCAGGCCATAGGTCTCCGATGCGCCGTCGAAACGCGACTGCTGCACCGAGATGACGGCGACACCGCTGATGGGGATGTTCATCTCGACGAACTCGTAGGAATTGTCAATGGTGTACGAGCCGAGGACCTTCCCGTCCGGCCTGGTCACCACCAGGTCCAGGTCGGCGCGCAGCACGTCCGTCTTCGAAAGGTTATGCGTACCTCGCGTGTGACTGTTCCAGGCGAGCGCAACCCGCAGCCGGTCCCCGCTGCGCACGCTCACCGGCTGCCGGATCGTCTCGCCGCGAAGCATCGAGCCGATGCGGTAGCCGCCGAACTGGTTGTCACCTCGGCGGGCGATCAGGTTTGTCCAGTAGGCCGAGGTCATGCCCACCCCCTCGTGGTCCACGTTGCGCGAGCCGTTGGGCATCCGGACCCGATGCACGGCGCCGGCCATCAGCACCGCGCGGGCGCCTTCGGGCCACGCGGCCAGGATCGGCTGGTTGGCGAGCAGCTGGGCGGCCACGCCGGCCACGATGGGAGTCGCGACGCTGGTCCCGCTGGCGGTCAGGCCGTTGGCCGTGCGGACGCCCACGGCCGGGGCCACCAGGTTCGGCTTGTTGTAGTCACCGTGCGCGTTCCACCGGTCGCCGAGCCGGTCGAACCAGTTGCTGCCGTTGGAGCCGTGCACATACCAGATCCGATCGTCTCTGCGCCTCGCCGTGCCACGGTCGTTGACGCCGCCAACGGTCAGCACGTTGTAGCCGGTGCCGGGTGAGCCGATGTGCCAGCCGTTGAAGTTCACGTAGTTGCCGGCCGCCGAGAGGGCCAGCCTGCCGTCCTGGTCGACCAGCGAATCGAAATAGCGCCGCGCCTCCTCTGAGCCGGTGGCGGTGTCCTGCACGAGGCTGGTGTTCACGATGTCGGCGTCGCCACCGGAGGGGGCGATCGCCCAGTCGGCCGCCGCGATGACGCGCCGGTCATAGGTGAGCGAGACGACGTAGCCGCCGGTGCCCGACGAGATGATCGAAGCGCTGGGAGCGACGCCAACATACCCCCGGCCGCGGCCGACGATGGCACCAGCCACCCAGGTCGGGTGGTCGAAGGTGCCGCCACCGGTGTAGGCCAGCCTTCCGGTCGTGCTGTGCGACTTGACCACCCTGCCGTCCAGGTCGCCGCCCCGGCGCACATTGTGGTACTCGACCACGGCGATGCGGATGCCGCGGCCTCGATCGGCGGAGCCATTGGCCCAGTCAGCCTGGATGGCGCGACCGGCAGTCGCCATGGCCGAGTCCCACTGCCGTTCCAGGCCCATGCTCAGCACGTCCGCGCGCCCGGCCAGGGCGGCCACCGCCGGCGCTGACAGGTCTATGAAGACCAGCGGGGCGGATGTGCTTGCATAGGCCACCCGGCCGCCAAGCTGCGTCACCCTTTCGCCAAGGATGGCCGCCGCGCGGGCAAAGGCAGCGCGCCGCGCCCGCCACAGCTCGCCGCGCAGCGCGCGGATCAGGGAGAGGTCGTTGGTGAGGGGGCGGCCGCCGAGCCAGCGCACCTCGGGATGGCTGTCGATGACTGCCTGCTCTTCGGCCGTCGCGTCGGCGGCCAGCCACACGGCCACCGGCAGTCGCGCCCCGTTCGCGGCGGCATGCCGCCCGCGCGCAACCGCGGCCCGCAGTGCAGGATCGGCCTTGCGCTCCATCGCCGACAGGCGGGCCTCGGCGGCACGCTGCTGCCCGGTCAGCACCTCCGCGCCGCCGATTGCCCCGGCTGCGTCCCGGTAGACGAGCTCCACGCGGCCGGTGCGTCGATCCAGGAGCTTGCCCGCCCACAGCTCTCCGCCATCGCGCAGGCGGGCGGTGCGCTCGTACACGAGCTCGTAATCGGCGGGCGCTCCGTCGTCGCGGGCGGCGAGGTACGCGGCGGGTGTTTGCGGGTGCGGACCGGCGGCCACGCCTGGCGTTGGGGCACCCAGCAGCGTCGACCCGATCAGCAGGGCGACGAGGACGTCGGTCGCCGGTCGCCGTCGAGTCATGGGCGCTGTGCGTCGGGCATCGTCGCGGATCGCCAGGTCCTCGTCTGGCCCACCTCACCAAGCGGCGTATGACATTGTCACACGGCGAGACGGACCCCGGATGAGGGTAGGGCGCGGCGCGCGGCGCGGTCGATGACCCGTTCGTTCGTGGCGCCGCGGGTCGGGTACCCTGTCAGCCATGACCTTGCTCCCAGTCGCGCTGGGGCCGTTCGCCCCGGCCGTCCACCGTCGCCGCCTGGCGGCGGCCGCCCAGGAGGCGGATCGGCGCGGCTTGACCGCGCTGCTCATCACGCCCTCGCCGGACTACGCGTACCTGCTCGGCTATCGCCCGCCCGCCCTCGAGCGCCTGACCTGCCTGGTCCTGCCGGCGACCGGTGTTCCCAGCCTGGTGCTGCCGCGGCTCGAGGAGCCGTTGGCACGCCACCAGCTCGGCGAGCTCGTCGATTCGATCGAGCTGCTTGCCGGGGACGAGGTCGATGACCCGTTCCACCTGGTCCGCGGCCTGCTCGAGGGCAGCAGCGGGCGCATCGGCGTGCAGGACCAGATGTGGGCGCGCTTCGTGCTCCGCCTGCGTGCGGCGCTGGACCCGATCGAGCTGGTCGAGGCGGGCCCCTCGATCGCAGCCCTCCGACGCCTGAAGAGTGCGGAGGAGATCGATCGGCTGCGGGCGGCCGCCACCGCCGCCGACGCGGCCATGGAGCAGATCAGCGGAGAGCAGCTGTCCGGACGGACCGAGGCCGACGTCAGCCGGCGGATCAACGAGCTGCTGCTGGCCGCGGGCCTCCAGACCGCCGACTTCGCGATCGTCGCCTCAGGACCGAACTCGGCCAGCCCGCACCACGAGCCCGGGGAGCGCGTCATCGGCGAGGGCGATGCCATCGTGCTGGACATCGGCGGCTCGCGGGCCGGCTACTGCAGCGACACCACGCGCACTGCGTTCGTCGGCGAGCCGCCGGCTGATTTCCGGGCGCTGTACGAGGTCCTGCGCGAGGCACAGGCGGCAGCCTGCGACGCGGTGGCGCCGGGCGTCACTGCCGAGAGCATCGACCGCGCGGCGCGTGAGGTGATCGAGGAAGCCGGATATGGCGAGCGGTTCATCCATCGCACCGGCCATGGCATCGGCATGGAGACCCACGAGGAGCCGTACATCGTGGCCGGCAACCAGGAGCCGCTGCAGATAGGGCACGCCTTCAGCATCGAGCCCGGGATCTACATCGCCGACCAGTGGGGAGCTCGCATCGAGGACATCGTGGTCTGCACCGAGACCGCCGGCGAGCGGCTGAACCGCTCCAGCCGGGAGCTCTACCTGGTCAGCTGAGCCCCAGAGGTCAGTCCTCGGCCGGCTCTCGGCGCCCCTCTCGATGCGAGCCGACCAGCGCCACCAACACCTGGTCGACTGCCGCCGTGGCCTCGCGGTAGGCGGCGGTCACCTCCGAGATGTCGGCGGCTCGCCGTCGGAGATGGGCGCCAATCCCCTCCAGGACTGGTGACCGAAAGAAGAGGAACGCCTCGATCGCCTCGGCCAGCGACAGGCCTGCCTGGGACGCCTCGGCGCCGTAGAGCGCGCCCATCTGCTCGGCCTCGGTCAGCAGCAGCTCTCGCTCCGCACGGCGCGTGGCCGACACGTACTCCAGCACAAGCTGGAAGGTCCGCTGGCCCCAGCGCCTGAACTCCTCGCGCTGGCTGGCCGAGAGGCGCGCCTGCCAGGGCTGTGCGCCAACGCCGCCGCGTTGCATCCGGCGGTGGATCTCGCCGGAGATCGTGCCGGCGGAGCCGCTGAGGCGGGTGACGCCAAAGCGCGGCCGGCGCGGGGCGTTCACCATCGCCTCGAGGCTCGACCGCAGGAAGCGGCGATGGCCGCCGGGAGTGGTGTAGCTCTCGACCTTGCCGCTGTCCGCCCAGCGACGCAGCGTCTCAGGCCCTACCCCCACCAGTCGCGAGGCGGCGCCGAGCGCCAGCCACGGATCGTCGGCCGTGCCCCGCCGGGCACTCTCGTCGGGCACGACGCTTCAGCTGCCGCGCAGCTCCGCCGCGGTGGTGTCGCCGAACAGTCCCCACATGCGCACGATGGCCTCCATCCCGGTCCGGTAGTTGGCCAGCGGCATCCACTCGTTCGGGGCGTGGAAGTTCCCGTTCGGTGAGGAGAAGCCGACCATGACCGTCTTGAGACCAAGGTGCGCATCAAGTGCCGGCACCACCGGAATGGAGCCGCCTGACCGATGGAAGAGCGTCTCCTTGCCGAACGACTGGCGCAGAGCCTCGGCAGCCAGCGCCACGCCCGGATGGTCGCGCGGCGTGATGGCCGGCGCACCGCCGTGGATGATCTTGATGTCGATCTCCACCGTCGGCGGCGCGGTGCGGTGCAGGTGCTCGGCCATCAGATGTTCGATCTCCTCGTGATCCTGGTCGGGCACCAGGCGCGTGCTGAACTTGGCCGCCGCATATGCCGGGATGATGGTCTTCGATCCCTCGCCCGAATAGCCGCCCCACAGGCCGTTGATGTCGAAGGTGGGCCGCGCCGAGAGGCGCTCGAGCAGCGTGTAATCGGGCTCGCCGTCCATCAGTGCCTTGACGCCGATCTCGGATCGCCAGCGCTCCTCGTCGAACGGGATATCGGCGTAGGCGTCGTGCTCTTCTGGCGTCAACTCGCGTACCCGATCGTAGAAGCCAGGGACGGTCACCCGGCCGCTCTGATCGGTCAGGCCGGCCAGCATGCGAACCAGCACGTTGGCCGGGTTGTCGACGCCATTGCCGTACACGCCGGAGTGCAGGTCCTGGAACGGCCCACGGACCTTGAGCTCCCAGTAGCAGATGCCGCGCAGCCCGTAGGTGATGGCCGGCGTCCCCTCGTCGTCATGCATGTCGGAGTCGGAGACGACGCACAGGTCGGCCTCGAGCAGCTCAGGGTGCTCCTTGACGAATCCCTCGACGGGCTCGCTGTCGTGCTCCTCGTCACCCTCGAAGAAGAAGCGCAGGTTGATCGGCAGGCGCCCCGTGCCCTGCAGCCACGCCTCAGCCGCCTTCAGGTGCATGAAGAGCTGGCCCTTGTCGTCGCCGGAGCCGCGGGCGTAGACGCGGTCGTCCTCGTAGCGCGGCTCGAATGGGGGGCGGATCCACTCCTCGACCGGATCCACCGGCTGAACGTCGTAATGGCAATACACCACGATCGTGGGCACGTCCGCTCCGGCGTGGAGCCAATCGGCGGTGACGATCGGGTGCCCGCTCGTCTCGTTGAGCTGCGCATGCTCCGCGCCGATGCGGGTCAGCTCGTCGGCCACCCACTGGGCGGTCCGGCGCACCTCGCCCTTGCGCTCGAGATCGGCGCTCACCGACTCCAGCCGCAGGAACTCGTCGAGCCCCTTGAGGTGCTCCTCGGCGTGCTCGCGCAGGTAGGCCAGCGCCGTATCGACGCCGCGTATCTCGATCGTCATGGGCCGATGATAGAGATTGGTGAGCTCGCTGCCGAAACCGATGCGACCGTCCTGGCGTCAGACAGCCATGCGCCACGTGCTGGCAGCCCTGGCAACGTCCATCGTCTTCGCCGCGTTGGCGGCGCTGGTGCCGATCGGCCGCGCGATGGCCTGCTCGTGCGCGATGCCGAATGCAGCCGATGCGTTCGCCCAGTCGGCCGTGGTTTTCGAGGGAGTCGTGGCTTCGTCCTCTCCGTTGGCGCAGGGCGACGGGTTCATGGATGTCGCGTTCACCTTCGCAGTCGAGAACGAGCTGAAGGGCGGACCGCTGCCGGAGCGACTCGCCATCGCGACCTCGGGCAGCGGCGCGTCGTGCGGAGCGGAATTTCAGGTCGGGCAGCGCTGGCGGGTGTTCGCATCCATCAGCGACGGCGCGCTGTACTCCGGCCTCTGCTCGTCGAACCGGCTGATCGATGAGCGTGCACCGATTCCCCCGCTGGCTGACGAAGGCGGTGGGAGTACGCCGGGCGGGGCGGGCCTGGGCCTGACCACGCCCGTTCTCGTCGGCCTGGGCGCGGTAGCCCTGCTGGGTCTCATTTCGGTGCTGGCGTTTCGATACCGGCCTCGAACGAACCGCCACTGACTGGAGCGGCGAGGGTTTCTCTGCTGGGTGCGCAGGTCTCCCCGAATCGGCTCGATTCTCACCAGGTGCGCATGGCGTTGTTGACAGCGCCTCGGAGCGTCTCGATGCGCAGGAGGTGCGAATTCGGACTGCCGAAAGGGCATTCCGTGAGAGTCGTGCGCAGGGGGTGCGCATTCAGACAATTCGGCGGCCTGTGAGTCAACGGCCGACCATGGTGCCGCGGTGATGCTCACGGCGGAACTACGTGAAGAGGCCGAAGGCAAAGGCGAGGAATAGCGCCAGCGCCACGGCCGGGAGGAAGGCGGAGACGCGCAGGAATGCCGGCCAGCCCGCACCGCCGCGGAACGCGTAGAGCGGAATCGTCACCGGGAAGAGAAAGGTTCCTGCCGACCAGGCGATGCGTCGGCGCAGGGTGAGGTCGGATCGGTCCTGGATATCCAGCCAGTAGGCGGCGATCATCAGGAATCCGCCGACCGCGCTGAGCGCGAAGACCGTCCAGATCACCGGCAGCCACTGCATCGGACGCCGATCCTAGCCGCCGCGACCGCTACTCGCCGAGCTCCGCCCGCCGCCTCGCGAGGTCCGCAGCGCCCGTCAGCAGGTCGCCCAGGAAGCGCAGCGGCCGGCGTCTGGGCAGTGACGGCTCGTCCTGCGGCAGCAGCTCACCGAATGCCTGGCGCACCCGCTCCTCGATGAGCTCGCGCTGCTCGCGGCTACGGGCGCCTTCCGTGGGGATGGGGTGGCCACAGCGCACCTCCACGGGGCTGCGGAACCAGAGGAAGGTGCTGCCGACGATTGCAGCCGGCACGATCGGGACGCCGGCAGATGCCGCGAACGCCACCGCGCCCTCCTCGAAGGGCAGCAGCTGTGTCTCCCGGAAGCCGACCCGGCCCTCGGCGAAGATGCCGAGGACGCCGCCGGCGGCGAACACGCGCCGCACCGAGCGAACGGCCGAGGTGAGCGTCGTCATCTCCGGGTGATAGGGGATCACGCCGCCGAAGAAGGCCATCACGCGGTTCTTGAAGCCGCGCGAGAAATCGGCCTCCTTGGGTCCGAACCAGGTGATGCGCGGGCGCAGGGGCCCAGCCGCCAGCACCAGCATCGGGTCCCAGCCGTTGTGGTGGTTGACCACGAGGCAGAAGGGAGCAGCCGGCCATCGGTCCAGCCCGGTGGCCCGGACGTCGAACAGCAGCCTCACCAGCAGGCGGTTGCCGAACCACAGCACGCGGTAACGCCCGTCGACCGCCACGCTGACCTCGCGCGGTCCGGTGCGCCGCAGTCGCGCGGTCGCCGCGTCCATCAGGCTGGGCTCGGCTCGGGTTCCTGCGTCGTCGTCGACGCGCGGGTCGGCTCGGTCACACGCCTGAGCGCCAGGCCACCGATCACGAGTTCAATGGCCATCAGCGCAAAGATGGACCGATACGCCAGCTCGGGCCCGAACGCGGCGGCGCTGGCCAGGAAGACGACCACGCCGCCGACCGTGCTGGCGATCGGTCCGGCCCCGGCCACCGCGATGTTGCTGATGCCCATGTAGCGACCGGACTCCGCCTTCGGGATGATGTCGGTCATCAGCGCCCAGTCCACGCCAAGGAAGACGCCGCTGCAGATGCCGATGGGCACGGCCGCGGCCACCACCATCCAGTAGTCCGGCGCCGTGGCGATGACCAGCGCCCCAACGATGCCGAGCGCGATGGCCACGTACAGGACAGGCTTGCGCCCCACCCGCGACGAGATCCAGCCGCCCGGCACTGCGCTCAGCAACGCCGCGACCGCCACCGTCACGATCAGGGGGAACTGCGCCGTCTGCGCCTCGTCCGGCGACATGCCGTGGGCGTTCTCCAGGAAGAAGACGGCAAAAGCCTGCAGTGAGACCAGCGAGGTGAGCACGAAGAGGCGGCTGATGAGCAGCCAGACGTAGTCGCGCTGGGCCAGTAGGTCGGTGCCCCACGCGCCCAGCGCGCGCTGCCGCAGGGTCTTGCTCGTCTCCGGTGCAGGACGATCGGGGACGTAGAGGACGGTGATCAGCATCGTGATCAGCTCGACCGCCCCGATGGCCACGAACAGGCCAAGCGTGATCGCTGGGAAGCCGAGCGCGCCGGGCAGCACGGCCACGAAGATGATCGCCAGCCCGGGGCCGAGCAGGTTGCCGGCGATGTTGGCCGCTCCCAGCAGCCCGGAGGCAATGCCGACCTGCCGTCCCGGCACCAGGTCCGGGATGTAGCCCTGGTATGGGCCCTGCGCGAAGTTGCTGCTGAACTGCAGCAGCGCAACCGCAGCCACGAAGGCCCAGTAGTTCTGGTTCCAGAACGCCCAGGCCGCGAAGGTCAGGAAGAGCAGGTCCAGGAAGGTGCCGGCCAGGATGTACGGCTTGCGGCGACCGAGCCGCGAGCGCGTGTGGTCGCTGATCGACCCCATGGTGGGCTGCACGACGATCGCGATCAGCACGCCGGCAGTGGTGATGACGCCGATTGCCAGGCCGGCCAGCGGGTGTGTAGAGCTGCCGAGGACGCCGGGCGACTCGACCAGGCGCGGGATGACGCTGAACGTGAACGCGCCCCATAGCACGGTGATCGCCAGCCAGTAGGCGGTCACCGCCAGCAGCTGGCCAACGGCCAGCGGGGTCTTGGGGCGGCCGAACTGATCGCGGTCATCGGCCGCTGACGGGACGGGCGCCACCTCGTTCATCGATTCCTCCCGGCTGTGGGCGCAAGCTGCGGCGCAGTCTGGCAGCCGGCGACTGCGGCCGCACTGCGGGAATCGGCGGGGCTATCCTGCCCGAGCCCGTGATCGAACGATTTCCGGCGCTCGTCCACGCGGACGTACGCCGCTACCTGACGTCTCGGCTGCTTTCGTCCATCGCCGTCCAAATGCTGACGGTGGCGGTCGGCTGGCAGGTCTACGAGACGACGCGCAACGCATTGGACCTGGGCCTGATCGGCCTCTCGCAGTTCCTGCCGTTCATCGTGCTCGTCCTGCCGGCCGGGCACGTCGCCGATCGGTATGACCGCAGACGCGTTCTCTTCGCCTGCTACCTGCTGGCCGCCATCGCCGCGTTGCTGCTGCTCACCTTCAGCCTGGCCGGCGTGACCTCGGCGCTGCCGATCTTCGCGGTGATGTCGTTGTTCGGCGTGGACCGCGCTTTCAGCATGCCCACCAGCCAGGCCCTGCTCCCCAACCTGGTGCCCCGCGCCGACTTCGGCAACGCCGTGGCGCTGAACTCATCCATCTTCCAGCTGGCCACCATCGGAGGACCGGCGGTGGCGGGGCTGCTGATCCTGCTCGGCACGCCCGTCGTATACGCCACCGTCACCGTGCTGATGCTGGCGTCTGCGGTGATGATGCTGGGGCTGCGCGGCGGGCGCGGCAGCCAGCGCAGTGACGAGCCGGTGAACGTGGCCACGCTGCTGTCCGGCGTGCGCTTCGTCCGCGATCACCGACCGGTGCTCGGCTCCATCTCGCTCGACCTGTTCGCCGTCTTGTTCGGCGGGGCCACGGCCCTGCTGCCGGCGTTTGCCAGGGATGTCCTGCATGTCGGCCCCATCGGGCTCGGGCTCCTGCGCGCCGCGCCGGCGGTGGGCGCCGCGGCGGCCGGCGCCGCGCTCGCCTGGCACCCGATTCGGACCGATGTCGGCCGCTGGCTGTTTGGCGGCGTGGCGATCTTCGGCCTTTCGATCCTGGTCTTCGGCGTCTCCACCTCGTTCGCGGTCTCGCTGTTCGCGCTGGTTGTGCTGGGCGCGTCGGACATGGTGAGCATGTACGTTCGCCATCTGCTGGTGCAGCTCCAGACGCCGGACGCCATCCGCGGCCGTGTCAGCGCGGTCAACTCCGTCTTCATCGGCGCATCGAACGAGCTGGGCGAGTTCGAATCGGGCCTCACCGCGGCCTGGTGGGGACTGGTGCCGGCGGTGCTGGTGGGCGGCGCCGCCACCCTGCTGGTGGCGTTGAGCTGGACCCGCCTCTTCCCGATGCTCTGGCGGCTCGACCGCTTCCCGGAGTCGCCGACGCCACTCGAGCGAACCGCCTCCGCCCGGGAGGCGCTGCGCGGCTCGTCCGGCGAGGCGGGTTAGAATCGCGGCCGTGATCGATCCCATCGCCTTCCAGATCGGAGAGATCCGGGTGCACTGGTACGGGATCATCATCGCCTCTGCCGTGCTCGCCGCCGGCTGGCTTGGCGGCATGGAGGCGAGGCGACGCGGCGAGGACCCGGATGTCGGCTGGTCGATGCTGCTGCCCGTCCTGGTGCTGGCGGTCATCGGCGCCCGGCTTTACCACGTCATCCACCAGTGGGACTACTACTCGCAGAACCTTGCCCTGATCCCGCAGATCTGGACTGGCGGGCTCGGTATTCCCGGCGCGGTGGCGGGCGGCGTGCTGGCCATCTGGCTCTACACGCGATGGTCGGGGCTCAACACGCTGCGCTGGTTCGACATCTTCGCCTCGGTCATGCTGCTCGGGCAGGCGATCGGCCGGCTGGGCAACTACGTGAACCAGGAGCTGTACGGTCCGCCAACCGACCTGCCGTGGGGCATCCCCATCGCCGCCGAGCACCGCATCGGCGACTGGCTGAACCTGGCGGCCTACCCCGAGGCCACCACCCGCTTCCATCCGCTGTTCGCCTACGAGGCGCTGCTGAACCTGGTCGGCTTCGTCTTCATCCTGTGGATCGGCCGCAGGCTGGCGCATCGGCTGTATGACGGTGACATCCTCCTCATCTACCTGATGTGGTACGCCGCGGTGCGGGTCTGGCTGGAGACGTTCCGCGTCCAGAACTGGGTGATCCTGGGCGTGCCGACCGCCATCTGGCTCGGCGTCATCACCTTCTTCGCGGCGGGAGCCTTCCTCCTGCTGCGCCACCAGCGTGGCTGGGGCGGGCCCGGGGCATGGATCGCCGAGAAGGCGGCGCGCGAGCGCACGGCCGATGCGCCGCAGGCGACGACGGAGCCAAGCACTGGCTGAGCGGGGCATCCTGCCCGATGTGACGGCGGCGATCGGCGCCACTCCGCTGGTGGCACTCGACCGCCTGGCGGCCGGGCTGGCGCCACGCGTGGTGGCGAAGCTCGAGCACATGAATCCCGGCGGATCGGTCAAGGATCGGATCGCGCTGCCCATGATCGAGGCGGCGGAGAGGGCGGGGGAGCTACGCCGCGGCGGGGTGATCGTGGAACCGACCAGCGGCAACACCGGCGTTGGGCTGGCCATGGCAGCCGCCATCAAGGGGTATCGGTGCATCTTCGTCATGGCCGACAAGCAGTCAGCCGAGAAGCAGGCCCTCCTGCGAGCCTATGGGGCCGAGGTCGTCATCTGCCCGACCGACGTCGATCCGGACGACGAGCGGTCCTACTACAGGGTCTCGGACCGCCTGGCGCGCGAGACGCCCGGTGCCTGGAAGCCGGACCAGTACGCCAACCCGGCCAACCCGCAGGCGCACTACCTGACCACCGGGCCGGAGATCTGGGAGGCGACCGAGGGCAGAGTGACCCACTTCGTCGCCGGCGTCGGCACCGGGGGAACCATCAGCGGCGCGGGGCGCTTCCTGCGTGAGCGCAACCCCTCGCTGGTGGTCGTCGGCGCGGACACCGAGGGGAGCGTCTTCTCCGGCGACACGCCACGGCCCTACCTCACCGAGGGCGTGGGCGAGGACTTCTGGCCGGGCACCTATGACGCCGATGTCCCCGACCTGGTCGTCCGCTGCTCCGACCGCGACGCGATGCTCACCGCGCGCCAGGCCACGGCCGCCGAGGGCATCCTGATGGGCGAGTCATGCGGGCTGGCACTGTGGGCCGCGCTCCAGGTCGCCCGCGACTTGGACGATGCGGATGCGCTGTTCGTCGTCCTGCTGCCGGACAGCGGACGCAACTACGTCGGCAAGCTCTTCAACGACGCGTGGCTGCGTGGCAACCATCTGCTGCGAGCCGGTGAGGCGGTCGCCGATTACGACTGGCGCGACACGCGCGCACCGGTGATCCGGCGCCGTGGCGAGGTGCAGTCGCCCGGCGGCTGACATGGAATGGGCAACGGGCCGGACGCGGAGTATTGTTTCGGGTCTGATGACACAGGTCGCTGAGCCAACGGCCGAGCCTCGCGAAAGCGGGCTCGAGCGGGTCAATCACTGGATCGGGGGGCGCCGGGTGCCCGGCACGTCGGGACGTCACGGCGCGGTCTACAACCCGGCCACCGGTCAGGTTGCGCGTGAGGTGGACTTCGCGTCGGTCGACGAGGCGGACGCCGCCGTCCGTACGGCGCGCGAGGCCTTCAAGAGCTGGCGCCACGCGTCGCTCAGCCGCCGGACGGAGATCATGTTCCGCATCCGCAACCTGGTCGATGAGCATCGCCACGACATCGCCGCCCTGCTCACCGCCGAGCACGGCAAGGTCCCGACCGACGCCCTCGGTGAGGTGGCTCGCGGCCTGGAGAACCTGGAGTTCGCCACCGGCGTCCCGCACCTGCTCAAGGGCAGCTTCAGCGAGCAGGCCTCGACCGGCATCGACGTGTACCAGATCCGCCAGCCGCTCGGTGTGGTGGCCGGCATCACGCCCTTCAACTTCCCGGCCATGGTGCCGATGTGGATGTTCGCCAACGCCATCGC